>NZ_CP026103.1:670444-1005667 GCF_002902945.1 Paraburkholderia caribensis | reverse complement strand
CTAGCGCACGCATCGCGGCTGCTTCCTCGGCGCCCACGCCACCCGTTATATACGCGATACCCAGACTGCGAGCGACGGCCGGCTCTCCCGTTTCGGAGGAAAGCGGCGTATCCATTCCCATATGGGCACATGCCGAGCCCATCGCCATGCCCATTGGCATGCCGTCGTCATAGCCCATCATCGAGTGATGACTACCCATGTAGCCGGATAAGTCGACGCCCCGCTCTTTCGCACGCGAAACCAGCAGATCGTGCCATTGTTGTGCGATTGCCTGGCGTTCCGCATGGGTCTGCGCGTCGCGCATTTTCGTACAGAATCCGGCACGCTCAGCAGGCGTCGTCAGGTCGGCCGGTGCAACAGAACGAGCGGGCTGCGTCAATCCTTCGAGCGGAACGACAATAGCCAGGCACAGTAGCGATCTCGCTATGGCCGTGTGAATCGCAGAAGAAAACGTCCACATGAAATGCCTCCACCAATCCAGCTTCCGCACCACGATTCGACGAAGGATGCGTGTCTCCGTGCCACGATGTTGGGGCACCGCTACTCTATTGCGGTCGCCTGGATCCGGCCTTCGCGAATGGCCTGAATGAACGCGCGATAGTCACGCCGGTTTTGAGAGGCATAATCGGTCGCAAATTCGGTGATCGCGTCATCGAACGTTTGACCCGATCCCATATAACCGGCGATCACTGCAGCATCGCCAGAACGCGCGTGTGCGCGCGCGAGCGCATGCGCACACATGCGCGCGTATTGCCTGAGCAGCCCCACATCCAGCGATTCGATGACCACCGACATCTTCATATCGCGCAGTTGGCGGATGTAGAAGTCCCGGCCACCTGATCCGCGGCTCCAGCCGAGAAATACATCGCTGGCCGCCTGCATGATGCGCTGGCCTGCGATGATCCGCTCCCCCTGATTCGCATGCAGGCTTTTTCCCGCATACGGTTCGAGCACCGACTTCCGTGCCTCCTTAACCTGCAGGAAGAGTGGGTCGTTGTCAGATGCCATGAACAGGCCGACGCCGCACACCGTGCCGACACTGCCGACGCCGACCACCTTCAACGCAAGGTCGACGAACTCATATCTGTCGAACAGCACGCGCACGTGCTCAGCAAGGCTCTTGCGATATGAAGCGATTGCGTCCGAGTAACCCGAATGAAGGCCTGGCGCCACGTCTTCAGTCGGATGGAAGATCAGCGGCGGCTCGTCCTTGATATGGGGTCGCCCGCCTTCTTCCGAAACCAGCTTTGGATATAAATGATCAGGAACGGTCTTGCCGCGCTCCACTTCGAGCCGCTGCGCGATGCGCTTGCGGACTGCTTCAATGACAGCGGGATCGCCACTGCGGTCCTGATACTTCTGAAGATCGATTTTGTCGTACCAGACGTCCAGCGCGCGCATGGACGAATAGTCATGCATGCGCTCACGGTATTCGCGCACGAGATCCGTTGCCGCGCGGGTCGCATCGCTATATGGCAATTCCAGGTGCTGCCCCGCGATCACGACGCTCGTTGCGAGGCGTTTCAGATCCCATTCGAACGGCGCCGGAAGCGTTTCGTCGAGGTCGTTGATATCGAAGATCACATTGCGCTCAGGCGTCGCGAAGCCACCGAAGTTCATCAGGTGAGCGTCACCACACGCCTGCACGCGCAATCCGCTCGTGGGCGTTCCAGCGAGGTCGGCAGCCATCACAATGGCGGCCCCACGGTAAAAAGCGAACGGACAGGCAGACATTCGTCCGAAGCGAATCGGCACCAGGCTCGGCAATCGACCTTTGTTGGACAAATCGAGAAGCTCCAGCGGGTCCTGGCGTCGTTCAGGTGCCTTCCACCCTGCTTGCGACGATCTTGGCACTGCATCACGCACCAACCGCCCTTGCGCCGCCCTCTCATCGGGGGTCCGATATGAAACGCGCGTCGCGTCCGCATCACGCGCTGCCTTGTGCGAAACGGCCTTGTCCATCATGTCGCTCCTGAACGGAATCAAACGTCGCCACTTCCGTATGAGATTCACGATACCCGGGCAACAACCCGGCAAGTTGATCAAGGTCAACGCTTCGAAGGCCCCAAGACGCACCATGGGCGCGGATTTCCTCGTGATGGACTCAGCATCGAATCAATGCTGCCGGTATCGAACTGCACTTACCCTGGGTCGACGACGTCAGCTGAGCGTCGCTTCCCGGCGCAGTCACGCTCAGGACCCGCTATGGAGGCACCATTTCCTGCCACGTGCAACTGGCGCGCAGCGCTTGTCGGTGCGTGCCTCTATTTGACCGTCATGAAGGGATCGACTCAAGAGCTTGAGCCGCGCGCGTATTCGCCCGCACCTGTTGGCACGAACTTTATCGGGCTCACGTATGCGTGGCTGGGTGGTCAGGTTCTGGTCGATCCATCACTTCCCATCAGTGATGTCCACGCAAGAATCAATTCAGCATCCATTGGATACGTGCACGTATTCAACCTTGCCGGTCATGCGGCCTCCGTTGGCCTGCTCGCTCCGTTTATCAGCGGTTCCATCTCCGGTAACGTGTTCGACGCACCGAATCAGGTTCATCGCGCGGGCCTCGGCGATCTCCGTCTGAGGCTTTCGGTCGATCTTCTGGGTGGTCCCGCGCTGACACCCGAAGAATTCGCGGGTCGCACACCGGACACCGTCGTCGGCACGAGCCTGACGATCATCGCGCCAACGGGGCAGTACGAACCCGCGCATCTCGTCAATCTCGGAAGCAACCGGTGGGCGTTCAAACCAGAGGTAGGCGTTTCGCAGCCGCTAGGAAACTGGTTCGCTGAAGCCACGGCGGGCGTCTGGTTTTTCACCGACAACACATCGTTTCTCGGTAACAGGCGACGAAGCCAGGCACCACTCGGCGTGCTCCAGCTGCACGGCGGATACACGTTTCGCCCCGGCTTGTGGCTGGCCGCCGACGCAGGCTTCTACACCGGCGGCGCGACGTCGGTCAACGGAGCCATCAACGACGACGCGCAAAAGAATGCACGCTACGGTCTCACGCTCTCGCTTCCGATCAGGCGCGACTGGTCTGCCAAACTTGCCGTGTCAAACGGGTTCATGGTCAGGGCCGGAGGAAACTACAAGTCGGTCTCCCTGACACTTCAATATCGATGGTTCAACCACTGAAGCACCTTTAGCCACGTCTCGCGATTCACTTTGGCTGGTTTCTTCGCCGCGATGCCTGAGTGCGGAAATACGGAACCTCCTTTGATGAAGGTCAACTGAGAAGCTTCGAGCGTTTCTATGCTGATACGCGTGATGAGTCCGTCCGGTCGCATCGTCGCCCGGACTCTAACAGGTAAAGGAGAGGTGACATGTCAGATTCCGTATCTCAACCCAGATCCGACTCGAAAACAGGTCCGTCAACCACGTCCGCGGTCGCTCCAAAGTTGCATCTCGGCGCGCTGACTGCTCTCGTCGTGGGATCGATGATCGGTGGCGGCATCTTCTCATTGCCGCAAAACATGGCTGTCAGTGCCGGAGCGGGAGCGGTGCTGATCGGATGGGCGATCACCGCCGTAGGCATGTTGACGCTGGCGTTCGTGTTCCAGACGCTCGCGAACCGCAAGCCCGATCTGGACGGTGGGGTCTATATCTATGCAAAGCAGGGGTTCGGCGACTATATGGGTTTCTCGTCGGCATGGGGATACTGGATCAGCGCCTGGCTCGGAAACGTAGGCTACTTCGTCCTGCTGTTCGGTACTTTCGGATATTTCTTCCCCGTCTTCGGCGAAGGCAACACACCCGTCGCGATCGCCTGTGCCTCCGTGTTGCTGTGGGGCGTTCATTTCCTCGTCCTGCAGGGCATCAAGGAAGCCGCGTTCGTGAACATGATCACGACCGTCGCGAAGATTGTGCCGATCGTTCTGTTTATCGTGATCTGCACGTTTGCGTTCAACGCACACTTTTTTACCACGGACTTCTTCGGCCTGAATACGCCAAAGCTCGGCGGCGTGGCGAACCAGGTTCGAGGCTCGATGCTCGTGACAGTCTGGGTTTTCATCGGTATCGAAGGCGCGAGCATCTTCTCCGCACGCGCAGAGAAACGGACCGATGTTGGCAAAGCAACGATTATGGGATTCATCGGCGTGCTGCTCGTGCTGGTGCTCGTCAACGTGTTGTCGCTCGGAATCATGGCGCGGCCGGAGCTTGCCGCGCTGCAAAACCCGTCGATGGCTGGCGTACTCGAGCATGTCGTGGGCCACTGGGGCGCCATTCTCATCAGCGTCGGCCTCGTGATTTCACTGCTGGGCGCCCTCCTCTCATGGGTTCTGCTGTGCGCCGAGATCATCTTTTCGGCCGCGCGGGACAACACGATGCCGAGCTTCGTGCGCAAGGAGAATGCGAAGAAGGTTCCAGCTAACGCGCTTTGGCTCACCAATGGTCTGACACAGGCATTCCTGCTCATCACGCTTTTTTCGAAAGGAACCTATCTTTCGCTCATTTATCTGGCGACCTCGATGATCCTGTTGCCGTACTTCTGGTCGGCAGCCTATGCGTTGCTCGTTGCCTGGCGCCGTGATACGTATGAGCAGGAGCCCGCGCAGCGCAACAAGGACCTGCTGGTTGCAGCCATCGCCGTGATCTATGCCGTGTGGCTGCTCTACGCCGGCGGACTAAAGTACGTGTTGTTGTCAGCGCTTTTATATGCGCCAGGCGCCGTGCTTTTTGCCAAGGCGAAGCGCGAGACCGGGCAACCCGTATTCACGCTCGTCGAGAAGCTTGTCTTCGCGGCGGTCGTGGCAGGTGCACTCATTGCGGCATTTGGACTTTATAAGGGTTTTCTCACGCTTTGATAACCGGAGAAACACGATGAACGCCGAAACCATCAAGTATGGCGTTTAACCGGCCGCAGGCAAGCCGTACAAGGCACGTGTCGACATGATCACGGTCACAGCGAGCCTCCCGGGCGCCACCCGGGCGGCGGTCATTCGTTCCGGGCGATTTCGATTCCCGGATCGGCTCGCTACCGCTACGGCTTTTCACAGGGCCTGCATCGCAGCATCGATGACAAGCCCGCCGGGTAACAGTTCACGGCGCGGAAATCTGACCAGCACGAATGACCGGATTGTGGCCCGCTTGCCAGGAATGCGGGCGAAATGAAATTCGATATTCGTCCCGGCCTTGCTATCCGGCGCTTGTACGACATTCATTGAATCGATCCTCACGTGCCTGCTCTTCATGTGCAGATGATCGGCTGGATTCTGGAACACGTTGCAAACACACTCCAGTTCGAGTTCGAGCGATTGCTCCGGCACTCTGAGTTTCGCAAGCGCACGTGAGTTGTTCTCCATCTCTGTCTGGACCCGAGCCAGTTCATCCGGCGCGGTGATCGCAGGTTCACCGACAACGTCACGCAAGCCCGCACCCCGGCTTTCGAGCAAGGCAATGCGTTTGTCGACGAGGGCTCTCGACTGATTTGCCAGATCGCGCCGGTTTGCCGCAAGACGTTCGAAACCAGCCAGTGCCAGCTGATCGATCAGCCTGCTTCCGATTTCGGTACGTAACGCCTTCTCTGAACTGCCGCAAATTCTGACACGATGATCACTGAAACACAGTGTAGTTTGCGGCACGTCGTGACGGATCGAATCGCCCTCGAGCGCAACGCCCAATATGTGCCGCTCGGTCAGTGCCATGCCAAGGACGGCATACGCGTCCGTCAATCCAGCGTCGCGCTCGAACAGCGCGCGTAATGCTTCCGAGCGGCTAAAAGCTTCTGCCAGATCGCCAGGCGTGGCGAAAAATGAACGCATCACCGGGTCCAACGACCACGCTTCGGCATTGGCATCGCGCACCGGCGGCAAGGATGCGACGAGATCGTCCGTGTAGCTGAGTGCCGTCTTCAGCGATTGAGCAAGACGCGCCTCGTGTCGACGCGCGCTTTTCAGTCGTGGATTCATTGCGAGCACGCGTGCGACTGCGTCGCGGATCCTGGTTTCTCTGTCCGGATCCGAGGGTGCTCGCCGGTGCAGCAGGAAATCGCTGAGCATGCCCATGTGTCGCTCTCCGGGTTGGCTTGTCCTTGCTGCTTCCGATTCTCCATGTGCTCAACCTGCTTCTGTGCGGCGAGATTGAGCCGCTACAGCACTTCTTGCGCCGTGTCGCGGTTGGCAGGCCATGCACAGTAGTGAGCTGCGGGAGAAAGCAAGGAGCAGCCAGGTGATCATCCGAGGAAAAAGACCCGCCAGGCGTCGCCTTCGCGAGGGTTCCAGCTACGCAACTGGCGGGGTTTCAATGTCAGCAACAACACCAGACAGCCGGGAGGTGAATCTAAAGCGGCCGCTGGCAAAGCTACAATAGGAGCAAGTCGGCGTGGCTCGTTTGATTTGAGTCAATGGGGCTACGACGGAGCCTCTATCAGCGGCGGACAATAGTATCGATCGGGAACTTTATCTCGACACGAAATCCTCCATCCGATCTGTTCACAAACGACGCAGCACCGTTGAGTTGCCGGACGCGTTCGCGCATGCCTCGCAGGCCCAATGAGTCCGGCTTGTTACCGGACGCTAAAGCGGCGCCGCGTCCGTTGTCATCGATCCGGACTTCACATTCGTTGTTTTTAGACTCGATCGTGACGACGACTTCTGTCGCGAATGCATGACGCGCGACATTGGTCAGCGCCTCCTGAACGATGCGAAAGATCGCGGTGGCGGCCGTATCGCTGAAATCGAGCTCGCCCGCCGACAGACGGGTGTTCACCTTGATCCCGTAGCGTTTGCTGAACTCATCCGCCAGCCACTCTATGGCGGGCAGCAATCCCAGATCGTCCAGCATGGTGGGACGCAGATCCGACGCGATGCGCCGGATCGCACTCATCGTCTCGTCGGTCTGCCTGACCAGCCCGCGCGCCTTCGCGGCGGTCGCCGAGGTGTAGTGACCGGCTTCGACATCCTGTTGCAGGATCACGGCGCTCATCTTCAAGGCGGTCAACTGCTGACCGAGGTCGTCATGCAATTCGCGAGCGATTCTCTTCTTTTCCTCTTCCCGTGCCCGCTCAGTCGCTGCAGCGAGTCCAGCTACATGTTCGAGTTGCTCCAGCCGCTTATGCTCCGTCAGGTCACGTGTCACTTTAGCGAAGCCCTGGAGCGCTCCCTTGTCATCCCGGATCGGCGTAATGATAGCGTCCGCCCAGAAACGCGAGCCGTCGCGCCGGATGCGCCATCCTTCGGCTTCGGAGCGACCCTGTAGGGACGCAGTCTCGAGCATGCGTTCGGGCAGACCTGCCGCCCGTGCCTCCGGCGGATAGAAGACAGAAAAATGGCACCCGATAATTTCGGCGGCGCAATAGCCTTTTATTCGCTGCGCTCCCGTATTCCAGGAGGTCACCTCGCCTGTCGGACTCAACATGAAGATCGCGTAGTCTTCGACGCTGTCGATCATCGCCTGCAGCCGTTGCTCGCTTCTGCGAAGTCGTGCTTCGGTCAGATGTCGCTGCGAGAAATCGTTCGCGACTGCGGCGAAGCCAGCCAGGTCGCCCTGCTCACGTTTTTGCGCAATAATGAGTACGGTCGCCCAGAACCGTGTCCCGTCTTTGCGAGCGTACCATCCCTCGTAACGCGCTTGCCCGGTCGCTACGGCTCTGGCGAGAATGTCGGACCGATCGGGCATGTCAGTCGAGCCGCCCGGATAAAGCACCGAAAACGGCTTGCCGAGGATGTCCTCCGGTCCATACCCTGTGATGTGTTCGGCGGCCGCATTCCATGTCTCGACCTCACCATGCGTGTCGAGCGTGAAGATGGCGAATTCGCCGTCGATATCAATGGCGAAATGATAGCGGTGCTCCCCGGAAAGACTGACTTCCGGTCTCGGGTTCTCATCGCCCATGCCTCGTGCGCTCGCGCCGCTCACCTGCGCCTCCCGTCATCAACGCTGTGTCTGGTTATTCGACCGGCCGGGAAGGGCTGTACGGCTGTACGGCTGTACGGCTGCACGTCGGCACGGCAGAACGCCATCACAGCACAGGGTCGCCGAGCTCCGGATACTCATCTGCGAGAACCCCGAAAACATCAGCGGCCCGCGCGGGCAGGTTGTGCGTGAGGTGCCGTTGCAGATACTCGTCGGACCGGAGCCAAGAATAGGCTCGGCTCACGTCGTCGACGGTGGGCTTGAAGCGCATGATCTTCATCACGACGTCGTCTTCGAATGGCCCAATGATGGCGCGGATCTGATTAGCCGTCGCTTCCGGTGCTTCTGTTACGGATGATGTATTCATCATTTGCTCTCCCTCACAGGCCGTAGTCATGCGCGACCTGTTTGCGATTACGTCGAATGTACGGCCGTCCAGCCCGCCGCCATTGATCTCGACCAAGCCGCGATCCACCGACCCGGTGTGACGTGGCGAAGCGCCCGGCTGCGAGCGACCCATTGGATTGAAGATCAGTTGGTGCTAAAGAATCGGGGGTCTCCATCGCACCGAGTTCTATCGCGATACGGTTCGCTTCACTCGTGTCTACATCGCCGGGAGCGCCACCGGATACTCCATATGGCTGTTCACCTCTTTCACCCCGGGCACGTTTTCGGCAGCCACGCGAATAGCGTCGCTCTCTTCATCGCTCGTGACGACACCCCAAAGGTGCACGACGCCATTCTTCACCAGAATACTTTCGCGCGGCAGCGACCAACGTGTGTTCTTCAGGGCGGCCACGATACCGTCCCGGATCGACAGATCGTCCGCTGAAGCCGCCGCGTCCGGCGCGGCAACAATGCTCGCGAGCGCGCGGATCAGATTCGCGCGGCTCACCAGACCGGTAATCCTTCCGTCCTTTACGACCGGCACGCGCTTGATTCGATGGCGTTCGAGCAACTCCGCAATTTCGCCAACGGACGTATCTTCGTCGACGACAACGACGGCCGTCGTCATCAGATCGCTCACCTTGTGCGAATGCTCCCTTACATATTCGCTCGCCAGTTCGCGAGTCGACGCGAGAAGATCCAGCCACCAGGCCCGCTTGGGCATCCCCGTGCCGATCTCGGCGCGGTGCAGCAGATCGCCTTCCGTAATCATGCCGACCAGCCCGCCTTTTTCATCGACGACAGGCATGCCGCTAATGTGTTGCTCAGCCAGCGTTCTGGCTGCTTCCTGCACCGTCATATCAGGGTGTGCAAATATGACGGACGTAGTCATGACGTCGATTGCGCGCATTCTTGCTTCCTCCATGCGGGTTGCGTGAACGGCAGGCATTCTGATGTCCAGCCCTCGAACAACCGTCAACGCGTAAGTGAATCTTCGGCTAGCGCTGCCGCTTCAAGTTGATCGATATCAAGCGAGTTCATATATCGGACATTCTCGTTAGACGGACTGCTTTCAGACACGCATGCAGGGAACGGATTTTCAATAACCAGCGATGGTCGCGCCTCAATCGTTGACACGCGTCAATGGCACGACGCACGGAGCGCGCTTAATAGATATCCGAGACCGCAGAACAGCGCGGAAAGTCGAATCTCGCAGTCTGCGAAGGTGATTTCATCATGCACGCTATCGACGCCCGATATCAGCATCAACGCGTCACTGATCCTGCCCGATTCTGCTTTCGCTGTCGGCGACATCGCCGCCACGCGGGCGCATACGACGTTTTGATCAAACTGGCTGGCGCGAAGTCCGAATGCCGCATCGAGATTCATCATGCAAATGTAGTCGTGGAAGAAAGGCGACCGTTTACCACGGGTTCGTTGAACGCGCGCCGCTCGAAGCGCGCCGTCGTCCTGCTGGGACTTGCCGAACGGATCGCGCGAAAAGACAGAAGCCGCAGCATACCGGGCAGCCTCGATTTCTCGGCTCGCCTGAAGCAACCTTATATCCTGCGGCCCTCGGTAGCGACGCGCCTGCACACGCGCAGCACGGATGAACGCAAAACGAAGAAAACTGCCGGCGCGTGTCCGGCGGCAAAGTGCCGCTTGGGGGTGATCCCGACCCGGCCCACCGCTGGGGACGTCTTTATGCAACTCAGCGCTCGCCGCGTGCGCGCGCGTTATCGCTATCCGTTACGTAGCCTATGAAAAACGGTCCGGGTTACCCATCGGCGCTTGCCTCGCGCGTGCAAGGCCTGATCGAAAGTCCGACCTATCTTCAGGCGGACGAAGACCTCGCATTCCTCAGACGCCCCGAGATGTGCGGCGTCCGCTTGCAACTCGACTACTGGAAAACGGAGGAGGCGTTGCAGCGCCATGCGATCGACCACACGATTGTGGTATACGGCAGTACCCGTATCCCCGCGTCGTCTGTCGCGCGTCAACGAGTCGAAGACGCCGGGCGCATGCTGCGAGAAGAATGCGACGATCCGCAGGCACACCACGCGCTGCAAGTCGCGAAATCGCAACTTGAACGAAGCCGTTACTACGACATTGCGCGAGAACTGGGCCGTATAGCCGGTTCTGCACGATGCAGCGGTGCACTGTCATCACTTGCGCTGGTGACGGGGGGCGGCCCCGGGATCATGGAAGCTGCAAATCGGGGAGCTTTTGATTCCGGCGCGCCGAGTATCGGCTTGAATATTTCCTTGCCGCGCGAACAGGCACCGAATCCGTATATCACACCGGAACTCTGCTTCAAGCTGCATTACTTCGCCATCCGCAAGCTTCATTTGCTGGAACGCGCGCGCGCTGCTGTGTTCTTTCCCGGTGGATTCGGCACCTGCGACGAGTTGTTCGAGGTCCTGACGCTGCTGCAAACGCAGAAAATCAAGCCATTGCCTGTGGTTCTCGTCGGAGAGTCTTACTGGAGACGCACAATCGATTTCGACTTCATGATAAGCGAGGGAATGATCTCGCAGGACGACATGCGGTTGCTTGTTTTTCGTGAGACTGCTGAAGCCGTATGGCAGTCGATCGTCGACTGGCACGATGCCCATGAAGCACCGCCGTGATCTTGCGCAAGCGCCTTGCATGCTCCGCTAGGAAAATTCCGATAGCTGACCACCATATCCTAGTCAACGTTCATCCCGCGCTGATAGCGGTTACGCCCGCGACCGTCGATACTTCAATCGTGGATTTCGAGTCTCCTCAGGTGGGGCCGAAACCGATGTGCACTGAATCTGCCTATTCGGAGAACGATCATGTCATCCTCTGTCGCGGTGATACCAGCGTATACTGAAAGCCGTTCCGAGCGGTCCTGCCATGCCGCCAGCGAAAGCACGACGAAGTCCCCGACGTGCGTGCTCTCCGACGACACTATCCTTGCCATAGCACGTCGCGCGGGCATGCAAGTGATGCTCGATGGACGGATCGGACGTGAAAGCTATCACAGCGTAACGGGCTCGCTGTCGTCGCTCCACCGTTTCGTCGCCGATGTGTGCAACCTGATGCTCGACGGGTCGCTGCATTGACGAGCCGCGGTCTGCCCGCTTGCAGTGCAGGTCGGCGAGCGCCCTTCTTCTCATGGTGATTGACACAGATCAATAGCTGTCGGATCGCGTGCACCAGGCTCTGGTTGTCTACGACTCGAAAGCGTCATCACAATGCAGACCGCCGAATCACACAGCGTGTGATCATTCCCCGCGCTTTGGGAGCGCCTCTGGCGTTCTTCCCGTGACGCAGTGCATCATCGGACAATCGATGCCGTCTCCCTCGCAGACCACGCTCAACTGTCGACGGAGGAGATACTCGCGCGAATGAACAGCACAGCAGGCGGACTCACGGCCGACGAAGCCGTACGTCGCCTGCGAGTCACCGGTCCGAACCGGGTCGTCCACGATACGCACCACACCCTCGTCGGCGAACTCATCAACAGAACGCTGAATCCCCTCGATCTGCTGCTCCTTGTGCTTGCCACGGCATCGTATGTTCTGGGCGATCCGCGTGCCCCGATCATGATCGGCGCGATGGTATCGATGCCGTGCGAAAAGAATGCGCACTCCAGCACGGCACCCGTCGATTCGCAGTTCGAGCCGGCAAACAAGTTCGGCTCTGATTGCGACTAGCATTGCAGTTGCCATCGCGGGCGTCAGCCTGCCCTTTAGCGCCATCGGCAAGATGCCTGGACTTACAACATTGCCATCGACGTATTGGCCCGCCCTGCTCCTGATCCTTTTCAGCTACGTAGCATTGACGCATCTGACCAAGACCTGGTTTGTCCGACGGTTCGGACTCGGCTGACGGGATTGAGCGACACGCGGCGCGTAAGGTGCGGTGCAGGCACGAGACGTTGCATTGCGCGTCACGAGGATCGAAGCGTTGGTAGCAAAGCACTTCACTGCTTCGACGGCGCCAACTCCCCGTGCGCGTGGCGAGGGCGCGCGCTAGCTCGCGTGGGTACAGCACCGTCCCCCTTTGCGTATGAGCGTGCCACGTCTCGTGCATCGCAAAGCCGCGTACCTGTTTGCCTCATCGTAGCCGAAGCCGCAGCCGTCGCATAGGCGAGTGCCTCGCTGGCAACGGCGCCGTGATCGAGTGCCCATATAAGTCCGGCAAGGAAACTGTCTCCCGCGCCAATTGCACTTCGTACTTCCGTTTTCAACGCAGGCATAAACCACGTTTCGTCGTGCGTCGCGAGCACTGCACCTTTATCGGCTAACGTGAGCGCGACCATCATCGCCTTGCGTTGCGCGATCAACATTCGGGCGGCATCGATCTGGTCGTCGACATCGTTCAGCGGCAGCGCCGTCAATTCGCGCAGTTCGTTCAGACTCGGCTTGACAATGTCGACGTGGCCGCCATCGAGTGCCGCTGCGAGCGTGGAGCCCGACGCATCCACGGCAACCCGGATGTTCGGCCGCGCACCAGTGGCCGCGCGGGCAAGCTGTGCGTAGGCGTCCGGCGGTGCACCGGGAGGCAGGCTTCCGCTCAGGACAAGGAAGCGCGCAGAGCCCACATGAGCGGACACGCCGCGCAGACATGCATTCCATTCCGAGGGCGCGAGAGCCGGTCCAGGCAACACGAAGCGGTATTCACGACGGGTGGACGTCTCCTTGACAGAGAAGTTTTCCCGCGTTTCGCCTTCTATGTCGATGCGCTGGGTGCGAAGGTTCTCGCCATCGAGCAGATCGCTAAGGATGCGGCCCGTCGCTCCACCGGCGGCAAACAGTGCAACGCATTCGCTGCCAAGGCGATGCAACACCCGCGCAACGTTGATTCCGCCACCGCCCGGATCGCGCTGCGCGACTTCGCATCGCAGCTTGTGTGTGTCGACGATGCGGTCGACAGCCGTCGATAAATCGACCGCGGGATTGAGTGTGACTGTGAGAACGTCGATCATGGCAAGCCCCTACCGCACCATTTCAGAAAGCATCGATTTGCGCGGCTGGTCACCCGTCGAACCGTTCGGCGCTTCCGCTTGCGCGACGTGCCGCTTGACGGCAATGAAGCTGTCGGGACTCACCGACATCGCATCGATGCCGCATTCCACGAGGAAGCCTGCATACTCGGGATGCACGCTCGGCGCTTCACCACACAGGCTGACTTTCGCGCCAGCGCGATGCGCCCGTTCGATAACCTCGCGAATCATCCACCGCACGGCTTCGTTGCGTTCGTCGAACAGCGATGCCAGTTCAGCGGAGTCGCGGTCGACTCCAAGTGTGAGCTGCGTCAGATCGTTGCTGCCGATCGAGAATCCGTCGAACCGCTGTGCGAATGCTTCTGCCAAGATCACGTTCGCCGGAATCTCGCACATCACATAGATCTGTAAACCGTTCTCGCCGCGCCTGAGGCCATTGGCCGCCATCGCCTCGAGGACGCGATCCGCCTCATCCGGTGTCCGGCAGAACGGCACCATGACGATCACGTTGTCGAGCCCCGTTTCCAATCGCAAACGCCGCAGCGCGCGGCATTCGAGTGCGAAGCCCGGCCCGTAGCGCGGCGAGTAATAGCGCGATGCGCCACGAAAACCGAGCATCGGATTTTCTTCGACCGGCTCGAAAGCCTGTCCCCCTATCAGATTCGCGTATTCGTTGGTCTTGAAGTCGCTCAGACGCACCACCACCGGACGCGGATAACACACAGCCGCTATGCGGCCGAGTCCGCAGGCAAGCCGGTCGACGAAGTATTCAGTCTTGTCGTCATACCCTTCCGTCATCGCAGCGATAGTCCGGGCGGCGTCGGAATCCTTCAACTGGTCATAGCATGCGAGCGCCATCGGATGAATCTTGATGTGATTGCTGATGACGAACTCCATCCGCGCCAGTCCAATGCCGTCCGCCGGCATGCGCCACCAGCGCAGCGCGGCGTCCGGGTTGGCGAGATTCAGCATGACCTGAGTGCGGGTATGCGGAATAGCCCCAAAGTCGATCTCCTCGACCTGAAAGTCCGCGATGCCTTCGAATACGCGCCCGACTTCCCCTTGCGCGCAGGACACCGTCACTTCCTGCTGGTCGTGCAAAACCCGCGTCGCGTTGCCCGTGCCGACGATGGCCGGCAGGCCGAGTTCGCGGCTCACAATGGCAGCGTGCGACGTGCGGCCGCCGTGGTCCGTCACGATGCCCGCCGCGCGCCGCATCACGGGCACCCAGTCGGGATCTGTTGCCGCTGTCACCAGAACGGAGCCATCGACAAAACGGTCCTGCTCGACGGGACTGTCGATGACGCACACGTTCCCGGTAGCGATCGCCTGGCCCACGCTGACGCCTGTGACGAGTTCGCGTCCCGCCGACTCGAGCCGGAAAGTCTTGATGGCGGTTGACTCGCGCCGCGACTGGACGGTCTCGGGCCGCGCCTGAACAATGAAGATGCCGCCTGCCAGGCCGTCCTTTGCCCATTCGATGTCCATCGGCCGCCCGTAGTGCGATTCGATTTCACACGCGCATCGCGCGATTGTGAGCACGTCACGATCGGAAAGAACAAACGCAGCGCGCTCGGCTTTCGAAGTCGGCACGTTCTTCGTCGGATGCGCGCCGCCTTTCGCGTACACCATTTTCTTCAGCTTGCTGCCACGCTTCTTGCCTATGATTGGCGCGAAGGCTTCGTTGTGCAGAAGCGGTTTGAACACTTCATACTCGTCGGGATCAACGGCACCTTGCACGACGTTCTCGCCGAGCCCCCATGCCGCGCTGATCAGGACGATCTTGTCGAAGCCGGTTTCGGTATCGATCGAAAATGCCACGCCCGCCCCTCCAAGGTCCGAGCGTACCATCTGCTGCACGCCGATCGAGAGTGCCACTCTCATGTGATCGAAGCCTCGTGCCTCGCGATAACTGATCGCGCGATCCGTGAATAGCGACGCATAGCAGCGGCGGCACGCATCCATCAACGCATGCGGGCCGCGAATGGCCAGCAAGGTCTCCTGCTGCCCCGCGAAGCTCGCATCCGGCAGATCTTCGGCCGTAGCGCTGGAGCGTACAGCGACGTCTGGATCGTCGATGCCGACGCGGCGTGCGAGGTCGCCATACGCGTCACAAATGGCCCGCGTCGTGCTGTCCGGCCATTCGCCCCGGAGGATTGCCCGGCGGATGGTTTCCCCGGTATCAACAAGCGAGCGTCGATTGGCACGGAACTCCGATAGCACCGTCGAGATGGTTTCGCGCAAGCCGTTGGCGTCGATGAATTGCCAATACGCGTCGGCAGTCGTCGCAAAGCCGGGCGGAACACGAATGCCCTTGCCGACGAGGCAGCCCACCATCTCCCCCAGCGACGCATTCTTACCGCCCACGGTCGGCACATCGGTACGGCGCAGCGCGTCGAACCAGATGACCTCCGCTCCATTCCTGCTCATGAACTACTCCTCGCTCGTGATTCACGCGTATTGCGGTCCGCTCAGATACTCACGTATCCGGCAAACATCCACGGAAGCTTCATCTGGCCGGCGCGGAAATAGTCGTCCGAATCCGGCATGGCCAGTCCCACGAAGCCGGGCGTACCGTCTGCAGCAAATCGCGGTGTGAATGAGAACGCATGGTTGATCACAACGACGGCTTCGCCGTTCAGATGCGATGGCGCGAAAATGGAGACCTCGCGAAAGAAGTTCGCATGGTCTTTTGCTGCAGCCGCAGTTTTCGCTTTCATCGGACCCGTGCTGTCGTATCGTGCTGGAAGCTCGTAGGTTCTATCGCCGTGCCGGGTTTTTCCCGCGGGAGAGAACACGAGTTCGATACCAGGATACGGGGCGCACAACGCGGCAGGCTGCACGATCGGTCCATCCGGACCCATGACAGCCGGTGAATATGCCCACAACGAAAGATTCAACGTGCGAGTTCCTTGCGCGAAGTATTCCGTCAACCAGTTCATTTGTGCCTCCAATCATTGCCTGTTACATCATGTCCGCCGCGTGATTGCGCCAGCGTTCGGTCAATCAATCACGAGACGATCCACGACGGCTTTCACACCCGACGTGGCGCGCGCTGCGCCCCACACGATCGCGCGTTCAGCCGTCGAGCTGAGGTGGCCGGACAGGGTGACGTTGCCCCCGTCTACCTGAACCTCGATATGCTTCATTTCGCGCTCGGTATGACGCTGAATGGCCTTGCGGATGTTGTACTCGATATCGGTAGGCGAAGCGCTACCCGATATCCTGATGTTGTTCGTGATGCCCGTGACACCGCGCATGTGCCCGATGTGTTTCTCCGCAATATGGCTGCGGTAACCGTTCTTGACGCTACCGCTCAACGTCACCCAGCCTTTTTCGACCTTGATCCTGATCGCGTCTTCTTCAAGACCCGATATCCAGTCGAGCACGGCTCGCACGCTCAATGCAATGTCTTCGTCCGTTCTTTGATCGGTTTGATGCAGCGTCACGTCCATATGCGCAACGACCGCGACCACGCCAGCAATCCGCAGCACGGATCGTTCGGCGGCGAGCTTCTGCGCATAGTCCGAAACATGCCCGCTGAGCGTAACGATGCCATCCGCGACGGCAACGCCAATCCGGTTCGCATCGATAGCCGGATTGTTCGCCAGTTCTTCCTCCACTTCGCGACGCAGTTGACTGTCCGGTTTCATGGCAACGCTCCTCCTGAAGTGCTTCAGTTCGCGAACTGAACGCACGGTTCACACGGTCAGCCTAATCCGTGTGCATCCCGCGCAGTTGATCGAAGTCAAGCAGGTTGCTGTGCCACGCGTGCGTCGCGCTATAAGGACGCGTCCGGGTGGCTTGACGTCGATCAATCGGAAGCGCGTTTTTCGATGGAGAATCAGGATCAACCTTTCGCCCGATACGGAGAAACACCATGGCGCAAGCATCCAGCGTGGAGTCAACGGCCGGGCGCGCGTTCCGGCGCGTGATGCTGGCGATCGACGATTCAGAAGCAACGACACGCGCAGCCGAGTACGCGAAGGCCCTGTTCGCCGGTCGCGCGACGATCCGGGTCGTCACGGTTGCGCAGAATCCGCGCACGCTACTTCCACTCGGCGCAACCACGCAAAACTTTCTCGCGTCTGCGAGGGACGAAATCGTGGCCGATTCGCGCGCAGCGCTCGCCAGGATCGAGGCTATATTTGCCGGGACGAAGCTCGAATCCGGCCTGGTCGATCTTTCCGTGCACCGCGGGAACACTGCTGACGCATTACTCGATACCGCGTCACACTGGCACGCGGACCTCATCATGATGGGCATGCGGCAACATCGGGGCCTGCTGCGCTGGGTCGAAGGCACGGTGTCCGAACCTGTTGCGCGCCGCGCAAGCTGCTCGTTGCTGCTGGTTCCGCAGGACAGTCGCGTTCCGACGGACAAATCCGCTCAACGCATGGTTTTCGCCCTGGACGGCAGCGCCTGTTCTATCGTGGGGTTGCGAACGGGCCTTCAACTGGCGACCCCGGATACCCAATTGCGTGCTATCTATGTCGTGGATCGAGCGAGCCACGTGATGGATGGCGCGGCCATCGACCTGCTGGAAAATGTCTATCTCGAGGAGGGCTGCACTGTCCTTGAGCGCGCAGCGCGCATCTGCGCCGAACGGGGGCGCTACGCGGAGACGGCACTGATCAAGACACGTAAAAGCCGGGATGACGTCCCTCACGCCATCGTACGCGACGTTCAGGACTGGAAAGGCGAACTGCTCGTTCTCGGCACTCATGGCCGGCGAGGCTTCGAACGATGGCTTGTCGGCAGCGTAGCGGCCCGCACTGTGCGGCTTGCCGACACTCCCGTTTTACTCGTGCGCGACTGCGCAGCAATGGCTGCCACGACGTGACAGCACGGCCGGTGAGACGGCGCCCCAGCTACTAAGGAGCCTTCCTCACCGGCGGAGGCTTGCCGGTTGCCGTTTCGTCGCGTCTCATGGGCTCACTCAAGCGGCCGGTCCGACGTCGATGCGCAGCAGTCCCCGCAGATCGCGGTCTATTTCCAGGGCGTCAAGAACCTGCGGATGCGCAACTGGCCCCGCTGCCTGTGGCCGCCGATTCCATCCACACGGTGATACTCACGCATGCGCACATCGATCACAGCTGTTATCTGCCGCTACTCGTGCGCAACGGGTTCAACGGTCGCGGCTGGTACGCGCGGCGCCGCGCTCGCCGCTGTCCGCGCATGCCGACTACCGCGAACTGTTGCAATGGCTGTCGAGTCTGCCCGCCCCGTCGCGCAGTTATCGTTCGAACACGTAGGTGCCCGGTGCATCGTCCAGTCCGTCGACGATCGTGCGCCCAGGCGCCTCGCCGTCCGAATGCTCGCGCAGCCACGCATTCCACCTCGGCCACCATGAGCCATCGACAGGTTCGTTGGCTGCGAGGAACTCCTGTCTGCCGCGATACGGCTCTCCCGCCGCTCGCGTCGCGCAGCGGTAATAGCGATCCGGGTGACCCGGCTGCGACACGATGCCGGCGTTGTGCCCACCCGCCGTCAGCAGAAACGTCAGTTCGTTGTGTGTGAGCAGGTGCAGCTTGTAAACGGAGCGCCAGGGCGAGACATGATCCCGCTCGGTGCCGACGACGAACATGGGTGCCTCGATATCGGACAGCGCAACAGGCCGTCCGCCGACGCAGTATCGCCCTTCCGCGAGATCGTTGTCGAGAAACAGCGAGGTCAGATACTCGCTGTGCATCCGGTACGGCAGGCGCGTCGTATCGGCGTTCCATGCCATCAGGTCGTTTGGCTGCGAACGGCGGCCGAGCAGATACTCGCTCATCATCCGCGACCAGATCAGATCCCGTGACTTGAGCAACTGGAATGCCGCCGACATCTGCGCCCCATCGAGATAACCTTGGCGCCACATTAGCGCATCGAGCGCCGCGAGTTCACTGGCGTCGATGAAAAGGCCGAGTTCGCCGGGTTCGGTGAAGTCCGTCTGAGCGGCGAGCAGCGTCACGGTTTTCAGTTCGTCGCCTCTGCCGTCGCGAACGAGCGCCGCCGCCGCGATCGCGAGCAAGGTTCCGCCAAGACAATAGCCAACCATGTGCACCTGCTGGGCGTCACGCTCGCGCACTTGCGCAAGAGCTGCGAGCAATCCTTCCTGCAGATACGCTTCCAGTCCGACGTCACGGAACGCCTCGCCGGGATTGCGCCACGAAATCGTGTAGACGGTATAGCCAGCGTCGACGAGATAGCGGATCAGTGAATCATGTGGCTGAAGATCGAGAATGTAGTACTTCATGATCCACGACGGCACGATCAGGATTGGCTCGGTTGCGACCGTCAGTGTCGTCGGTGCGTACTGCAGCAATTCACACAACTCGCTGCGCCAGATCACTTTGCCCGGAGTGATGGCGACGTGTTTGCCTGGCTGCCATTCCGACGGGTAGGCGTGCTCGCCGCCCGGACCGCCGTGCACAAGGTCACGCAGGTCTGCAAGCCAGTGCAATGCGCCCGTGACGAAGCTCGTCCCGCCGCTCGACCACGCTGCCCGTTGCACCACTGGATTGGTAGCGACAAAGTTGCTGGGCGAGCACGCATCCAGCCATTGGCGAGCCAGGAAGCGCACCAGTTCTTCGTGATGTCTTTCGACGCCCGGTATCGCCGTCGTTGCAGACTCCCACCAGTGTTGGAGCCGGAGAAAGCCGTCGCGATACACATGAAACGGCCACGCCGCCCAATCGTCGGCGGCGAAGCGCGGATCGCCGGGCGCGTGCTCCCGCCTGGGCTCAGCGACGGTTGCGCGCATGGCGTCGTGTGAAACCTCGGCGCCCGCCAATGCAGCCGCGGTCGAAAGCTCCAATAGCTTTCCCGGCGCAACGGCCATGTGCAGCGTCCAATCCATGATGGCAAGCGCCACGGACGTCGGGGACAGACCGCCCGTCAGGGCAGCGACTCCGGCATGCGCGGCGCGATCAAGAAGGTCGCGCGAAAGCACGGGGTGAGATCTCCCTTCCCCGTGACAACCGGTCTGGGCGTCGCCCCGTGTATCGCCTCGAAAAACGTGGGACGCAGCGGTAGGCGTCGTGAGCCGAGCCGTATGTTCCGGCAATGGTTGTAGCTTTTCGTCGGTCGTCAGAGGAAGCGTTGCCATCGTCGTTCGATTGATCCTGCCAGTGACCCGTGCCTAGGTTACGCGTGCACGGATTCGAACAATTGACCTGCGTCAATCTGCCAAAAGCACATTCAGTTTTTACACCTTGATGGTTCGTGCCATCTTCAGCCCGATCCACGTCATTCCCTCGCGCAATCCGTCCAGCACGGCATCCCGTTCCGTGCTGAATTTTTTGCCGTGCTGAAAGGTATGTTCGAAGTCGCCTTCCGGCGATGAATGTCGGACCTGGATCGTCGACCGATACCCGCCATCTTCAACCGGTTCCGTCTGCACGTTCACGGACCATTCTGCTTCCTGCACGTTTCCCGACAAGGTCATCACAAGCTCCTTTTCCTGCGCCGCCGCGCATCACGAGAAGGCGCGGCGGCGAGAGGCGGTATGTCATTCGACAACGAGATCGTCGACCACGGCTCGCACCCCCGGCGCGCTCCACGCAGCCCCCCTCGCGACGGCGCGCTCCGCATAAGAGCCGACTCTGCCCGTCAGGGTGACCGTGCCATCCTTGACATCGATGCCGATGTGTTTGACTTCGCGATCCGCATGCCGCTGCATCGCGCGAGCGATCTGTGCGCCGATGTCTTGCGGTGCGACATGGCCACGCACTTCGATGCGGTTGCCGACGCCGCGCACGCCGCGCATGTGGCTGATCGCTCGTGCGACGATGTGGGCCTGGTATCCCCAGTCCACCGCGCCCGTCAACGTGACCCACCCTTTTTCGACCTGAACCTTTACCGAATCGTCCGGCAGGCCGACTGTCCAGTGCACGATATCGTGTACGGCACTGGCAATGTCTTCATCGGTGCGTTCGTCCTTCTGCGGCAGCCGGACCTGCATGTCCACCACGACAGCCTTCACGCCCGCCACACGATGCGCCGCCTTTTCGGCGGCGAGCTTCTCAGCGTAGCTTGGAGGATGGCCGGAAAGCGTGACCACCCGGTCCGTCACTTCCACCCCGATGTCCGTCGCTGTCACCGCGGGGTCCCACTCGAGTTCATCCTCGACTTGCTTTCTCAACTGGCGGTCTGATTTCATCGCGCATCTCCTCGATCTGAATCGTGGCTCGCGCCACCAGAGAGAAGCTTCGTCCCGCGGGCAGACAATGGGACTGATACAGATCAAGCATGCGGGACTTCTCAGCATTATTCTGATACCAGTTTTATCCGCAGGTCCCACTCCCGTAAGCCCAGAGCCATGACACGCTTCCTGATTGCGCTGAACGTGCTTGCATTTGCAATCGAAGCGGCGAGCCCCGTTTCGCCGATCGACCGCTTCGCGTTGTGGCCGCTTTATCACGCCAACGCAAAGCGTCCCTGCTTTCCACATTTGGCAAATCGTGACTTACGGTGCGCTGCATACGAACGTCGCGCATCTTGTGTTCGACATGCTCTGCTTGTTCATGTTTGGCGCGGGGTCGAGCGCGTGCTGGGGGCGGGTAGAACCTGCGACTCTATCTCGCGAGCGTCTTATGCGGCGGTGTCGCGCAGTTGCTCGCGGGCCTGACGTCGACAGGCGACGCCTATCCGGCGATCGGCCCATCGGCCGGCGTGTTCGACGCGCTCGTCGCCTATGCGCTGATCTTTCCACCCAGACGGGTGATGCTGCTGTTTCCGCCCATTCCGATGCCCGCCTGGCTCTTCGCCACCGGCTATGCGTTGATCGAACTGTTGCTGGGCGTTTCGCACGAAGCGCCGGGCGTCGCGCATTTCGCGCACCTTGGCGGGATGATCGGCGCTGTCACTGTCATTGGCATTGGTCGCACAAACCGCATCGCGATGCGATTGACTGAAGTCAACAGTCGCAACTCAACCCGCCTCTATCCTGGAAGCGATGCACCGACGCCTATGCGAATGCATCGGCCCATCCACGAAGGAGTCGATCATGTCCGACACGCAACTGCTTACTTACAAACCCGCGCATGGTCGTGCGCCGGCTCGTGCCCGGGGCGACGCCCCTGCCGTTATCGAACTTCCGAAACCCGATATGACCTCGGGCGCGCCGCTGATGAAGGCGCTCGCGCTACGTGCCAGCACGCGCGAGTTCTCCGACGCGCCCCTTACCCCCGCCACACTCGGCGCGTTGCTGTGGGCGGCCGATGGCATCAATCGGCCGCGCACGGGCGGCCGCACCGCGCCATCGGCGCATGCGTTCAATGAAGTCGATCTGTATGCCGTGATGCCGAATGGCGTCTATCGATACGATGCGCCCGCGCATCGGCTCGTCCTCAAGCAGGCTAGCGATGCGCGCAATCTGACCGGTTATCAGGACTTTGTCGGCGCTGCGCCGCTGGACCTGGTGTATGTGGTGAACATGTCGCGTCTGCTCGACATGCCGCCGCAACAGCGCGATATCTTTTCTGCCGTTTCTGCAGGCGCAATGGCGCAGAACGTGTCGCTGTACTGCGCCTCCGAAGGGCTTGGCTGCGTCGTGCGTGGCTGGATCAATCATCGTCTGCTGAGCGACGCACTGAAGCTGAACGAAGACGAACTGCCTATCCTTGCGCAAACGGTCGGCGCACAAGGAACGACGCTAACCTCGCTCGCAGATTGACATCATCTTGTTCCTCCGGACAGCGGGCGACGGTGGCCGTCCGCGCCCGCAATCCCCACATTGCGCCAACAAAGGAAACAGGCCTGGAAATCAGGCCCGTTTCGAATTCCCCGTAGATCCGTTCGGCTTCTTTTGTTCGCAGCACGGAGACCCCGAAAAGCGCGCCATGACAAGCAAGGCACGCCGCGCACGTATCAGTTCACCGTCAGGCGCTTCTGGTCGGCCGGCGCCCTTTTCGGCAGGTTCAACGACAGCACGCCGTCCTTGTACTCGGCCGTCGCTCTGGCGTCATCCACCTCGCCTGCGAGCGAAAACGAGCGGCTGAATGCGCCGGAATAGCGCTCCCGCCGGATCACGCGCTCGCCTTCTTTTTCTTCCTTGTTGCGTTCGACCTTCGCGTTGATCGAGACGATGCGCCCGTCGATATGTACGTCAATATCCTTTTTGTCGAGGCCCGGAAGCTCAGCCTTCACCGTGTAGGCGCCATCGTTTTCCGTCACGTCGATCTTCATTGACGCAAGCTCGGCCTCCTGAGGCGTCGCTATCGACCGCATGGGCCGGAAAAAACCCTGAAACAGATCCGAAACGACCGGGTCCAGCGAGAACGGGTCAAAACGCGTCAGATTGCTCATTGCACTTCTCCTTCAGGTAAGCAGGCCAGGACATGGCCCCAGTTGTCCGACCTTCGAAAGCCGGTTCACATCTTCATCGAAGCTCTCCCCTTGCTGTTCGGGACGAGCAGTATCGTGAGTCGTGCCTTCAGCCTAGCCCGAACCCGCGCCGCGCCGTTGATTCATGTCAAGCGCACTCACCGGCCGCGAGGGCGAAACGCGCGCGAGTGTCCGCGTTCATCCAGAGCACGATTCCTTGCGTGCTCCCGCATCGACATCTGCACCGGTGCGTGTCACGCCGACCTGCTCGACCGTCTTCGATGTGCCGTCGATCGCGCGTTGCAGCATCTCGTGATCGAGCACCTCGCGCTCGAGCAGCAGCCGGGCGATGCGTTCGAGCGTCGCGCGCTGGTTTGAGAGCGTGGCTTTGACGCGTGCATGAGCCTCTTCGAGCATCCGGCGAATTTCCTCGTCGACAAGACGGGCCGTGGCATCGCTGCAAGACGACCCGCGCCATCCACCTGGTCCCGGCACGTCCAGAGCAGTCGTCGATTCGCTCATCGTCGCCAGCCCGATGCGTTCACTCATCCCGTAACGGCTCACCATATGCCGCACCATCGCCGTCGCGCGATCGAGATCGTTCTCCGCGCCGGTCGATACATCGCCGAAGACCAGTTCCTCTGCGACGCGGCCGCCGAGCAGCGCATCGAGCCGGTCGAGCAGTTCGCTTTGGCGCAGCACGTAGCGGTCTTCCGTCGGCACTTGCTGCGTGTAACCGAGCGCGGCGACGCCGCGCGGAATGATCGACACTTTCTTGACGGGATCGCAGTGCTTGCGGCTATGTGCGACGAGAGCGTGCCCCGCCTCGTGATACGCGATCGTGATCTTTTCCTGCGCGTTCATGACGCGGCTCTTGCGTTCCATGCCCGTCATCGCGCGGTCGATTGCTTCATCGAAGTCGGACATGTCGACGGCCTGCTTGTCGGCTTCAGCGGCGTGCAGCGCAGCTTCGTTGACGACATTCGCGAGGTCCGCACCGACGAAGCCAGGCATACGGGAGGCCAGTTCGTTCAGATCGACGTCGTCCGCCAACTGCACGTGGCGCGTATGCACCGCGAGAATCTGACGGCGGCCGTTGAGGTCGGGTCGGTCGATAGCGATATGCCTGTCGAACCGGCCGGGACGCAGCAATGCGGGGTCGAGCGTCTCAGGGCGGTTCGTCGCCGCCATGATGATTACACCCGAATTGGAATTGAAACCGTCCATCTCAATGAGCAACTGGTTGAGCGTCTGCTCGCGCTCGTCATTGCCTGAAGTCAGGCCGGCTCCGCGCACTTTGCCGAGCGCATCCAGTTCGTCGATGAAAATAATGCAAGGCGCCTCGCCTTGCGCCTGCTCGAAAAGATCCCGCACGCGGGCGGCACCCACGCCAACGAACATTTCGACAAATCCCGCGCCGCTCACCGAATAGAAGGGCACGCCCGCTTCACCCGCAACGGCCTTGGCGAGCAGCGTTTTACCCGTGCCCGGCGCGCCGACGATTAGCACACCCTTCGGAATCTTGCCGCCAAGACGGCGATACCGGTCGGCGTCGCGCAGAAACGCGACGATCTGTCTAAGTTCCGCCTTGGCTTCATCGATTCCCGCGATGTCGTCGAAGGTGATGCCTGTTTCGTTCTGCACGAGAATATGGCCGTTGCCGCGGCCCATCTTTGTGTACTGTTGCAAACCGCCCATGCGCGGCATTAGCAGATTCCACACGAAGAACATGGCCAGCAATGGCACGGCCCAGGAAAACAGCATGCCAGGCCACGCACTGTCCACGCCACCCGTGTAGCGGATGCCCGCTGCGGTAAGGGTGTCAGCCAGGCCGTCATCGGCGACACGTACCGTCGTGAAGCGCCACGGCTCGCCATTCCTGTTGAGCGCTGCCGTGTCGGACGCCGGCAGCAGTGACGCGGCACCCGGCATTTTGAGCGCCCCCGTGATGCGGGTGGGCGTTATCTCGACGTTGGTGACCTGTCCCGCAGCAACCAGTTGCTGAAAATCGCTGTACGCAATTTCCGTCGTCATGCCTTGCGCCGTCAGGAACTGTAGTACGACGACCATAACGAAGAACATTGTGATCGCGATACTCACCAGGCCGAACCACCTGGGCGATTTGCGCGGAGCGCGCGATGGACGCTGTGTGGGCATCATGGTTTCTCGGGGCATCGAGGAGCGGCGTGTCCGGTCTCATGATGTTCTGCCGCCATCGCCTCGGGCCGATTGACACAGATCAACAGCCTTCCCGCCTGCGGGGACTTAAATAGGCAAACAGTCCATTACGGTAGCCGCACCGAATGCGCTATCGGACAACGCCCGCGGAGGTCTCTCGTGTTGCACAAATCACTCGTATTTCATCAGGATGCGCGGCAGTTGCTGCTTAACGGCGTAAACGCGCTTGCTGAGGCCGTCAAGGTCACGCTTGGCCCCGGCGGCCGCAATGTGATCGTCGAGCGCGTGCCGGGCGCGCCGCTCGTCGCAAACTCAGGGGTGGTGGTCGCGGGCTCGGTCGATCTGCCTGACCCGTACGAAGAAATGGGCGCTCAGTTGCTTCGCGAGGTCGCAACGCGCACGAGTGAAGTCGCGGGCGACGGCACGACAACCGCCACAACGCTTGCACAGGCGATCGTCGTGGAAGGCAACAAATGCGTGACGGCAGGGCACGATCCGATGGCCCTGAAGCGTGCCATCGAGGATGCGGGCAAACAGGTCGTCGCCGAACTTCACAGGCTCGCACGCCCGTGTTCGACGGTCGACGAAATGCGGCAGATCGCGACGATTTCCGCGAGCGGCGATGCAAGCATCGGCACGCTGGTGGCCGACGCGGTCACGCGCGTCGGGAAAGAAGGCGCAATCAGTATCGAGGACGGCTCCAAACTCGACGACGAACTCGAGACGGTCGACGGATCTCTGCTAGACCGAGGTCTCGTCTCGCCGCTCTATCTCGGGGAAGACCAGCGCAATGTGGTGCTCGACGAACCGAGGGTGCTGTTGTGCGATATGAATATCTCGTCGATCCCACAACTGCTGCCCATCCTCGAAGCAGTCATGGGAACAGGCAAGCCGCTTTTCGTGATTGCCAACGAGATAGAAGGCGAAGCACTGGCCACACTCGTCGTCAACCATCTGCGCGGCACGTTCAAGTCCTGCGCGATCCGCTCGCCAGGCTTCGGTGAGAGCCGCACCGAGCAACTAGCAGATCTCGCTGCCCTGACGGGGGCGACCGTCGTCTCGGCGCAGACGGGACGCACGCTCGAAAACGCCACCCTCGAAGATCTCGGTGCTGCACGGCGCGTCGAAATTACGCGCGACACGACGACCATCGTGGCAGGCAATGGAGATCATGCGCGCGTCGCGGATCGCATAGCCGGACTGAGGAAGCGCATTGACGCGAGCACCGACGGATACGAGCGTGAGAACCTCAACCGACGGCTCACCAAGCTTTCGGGCGGAGTCGCCGTGATCCGGGTAGGCGCCGCAACCGAAACCGCACTGCGCGAACGGAAGAACCGCTTCGAAGACGCGCTTCATTCGACACGCGCCGCCGTCGAGGAAGGCTTCGTGCCAGGCGGAGGCGTCGCGCTGCTGCGCGCGCGCCGTGTCCTCGAACATTACGGCGAGACGCAGGCGCAGAAAATCGGTGCACGGATCGTATACGACGCGCTTGCATCGCCGCTGCGACAGATCGCGCAAAATGCCGGTGCCGATGCGCAGGCTGTCGTCCATGCCGTCGCCGAAGCGGGCGATGCATTCGGCTACGATGCCGCTCACGGCGACTATGCCGACATGATCCAACGAGGCATAGTCGATCCCGTCAAGGTGGCGCGCACCGCCTTGCAGAACGCCATCTCGGTGGCGTCGCTCCTGCTGACGACCGATTGCATGATCGTGCATCCGCCGAAGGATCGCGCCGATGGTGCAGGTCGCGGCGACTGGGGCCGGGAATTTGCATGAGCTCCCTCAATCGAGCATGGCCAGGTCCTGAATGCTACGGGGCGATCATGTCTCGCACTACCGATGCGTGCCAGCCGGTGCGGCAACGTTTTCTGCGCTATTGATGGCCCACGGAGTTGACAATGTGGTATGCCTTCATCGATGCACAACGGCGCCTCGCCCGAACGATTGCAGGGGGAACGCTGCGCAACGACATCTGCGGCGTCTCGACACACATGCCCGCGACGGACACGGCAGACATGGCAAACGCGTTCAGCCACTGGCTACTCA
Source organism: Paraburkholderia caribensis (assembly GCF_002902945.1). Classification (NCBI taxonomy): domain Bacteria; kingdom Pseudomonadati; phylum Pseudomonadota; class Betaproteobacteria; order Burkholderiales; family Burkholderiaceae; genus Paraburkholderia; species Paraburkholderia caribensis. The sequence continues at coordinate 977,910 of NZ_CP026103.1, read as the reverse complement.
GATCGACATGTGCCTACGGGCAAGCGCCGCCGTTCGAAATCCACGCGGTGACGAGCAACGGGAACGGGATCGATGTTGAAGAGAGCGTCGTCCGTTCCCTGCCGGCGGGCACACTACGCAAATTCACTCGTGTCCGCGTGGCGCCCCAGGCGGTAGTCGGCTGGCCCGTCATGCTTTGCGCGCCGCTGGCGGGCCACCACGCCGTCATGCTGCGCGAAACGGTCGAAACATTGCTCGAGGAGCGCGACGTGTTCGTTTCCGACTGGGCTGACGCGCGTGATGTGCCACCCGATGCCGGTCCTCTGTCGCTCGACGACTATGTGCTTGCGCTCGAATGCTTCCTCAGTACGGCCCACGCACACGGACCGCCGATACACGTCGTCGCCGTGTGCCAGGCGGCCGTACCCGCACTCGCCGCCGCAGCGTTGCTTGCCAGCGAGCGTACGGCGCCCTTCGCCAGCATCTCGCTGATTGGCGGGCCCATTGATACCCGCCTCAATCCGACCATAATCGACCGGTTCGCCACATCGCACACGCTGACATGGTTTCGCAACCATGTGATCGACGTTGTTCCGCCGCCGTATCGCGGTGCGGGAAGGCGCGTCTATCCCGGCTTCATCCAGCAGGCCGCTATCTTCGCAGCGCATCCGGAACGGCACGTCCGTCTCGAATTGGCTTACTGGTCGCACTGGCTGGCAGGCGACACGCGCGCCGCCGTCCAGTCGCTGCGAGCACTGAACGAGTACGCCGCCGTACTGGACATGGCGGAACGCTACTTCCTCGACATCCTTCGCATCGTCTTCCAGGAGCATTTGCTACCGCGCAATGCGTGGTGGGTCCAAGCTCGGCGCGTCGAACTGAACGCGCTCTCCCGCACACCGTTGTGCACCGTCGAAGGCGAACTCGACGACATCACCGGCGCCGGCCAGACGCACTGCGCTCACATATTGTGCGGTGCCTCGGCACCGCACGACCGTCACATAACCGTTCCGGCATGCAATCACTATGACCTTTTCACGGGCTCACGCTGGCGCGACGCCGTTCATCCAGCTCTGAGCGGATTCTGGCGCGAAATCGAGGAAATCGGCGTTGAGCATACCGATCAGACAACCCAAAGACACACCAACCCGTAGCGGGAGGCAGGCGTGACCAAACCACTCAGACACAGAACGACGAAACGGCGCGCTCATTCAACAAATTCGGGCCCGCTCCATGGCGCGAACCGCATCCGGGCTGCGAGACGTCAGGTGCAGGGTGTGGACGCCGCCATGCAGCGAGGGTGCACCTATGCGCATCCGGCTGGCCGGATCATCAGAATAGAAACGCATATCTCAATCGTGTACCTCGCGGGCCGGTTCGCATATAAGATCATCAAGCCCGTCGCGCCGGGATTCGCGGATTTCACCGCGCCAGAGGCAAGGCGAGGTTGCTGCGAAGCCCAGGTGCGGCTGAACAGACCGCTTGCGCAGGGACTTTACCTCGGCGTGCTTCCGATCAAGCGCCGTGGACGTACGCTCACGCTCGAATCGGGGGGCCGCACAGTCGAACACGCAGTCAAGATGCGTCGCTTCGACGAATCCGGGCTCTTTTCCAGTCTCGCGCGAAGCGGAGCGCTGTCGGCGCACGATGTCGATCGTGCTGCCCATCGACTTGCGGCCTGGCATCGGCATGCGCCGCGAGACGCACCGCTCGCCCGATATGGCAGCGCCGCGCTACTCAAGGCGCAGGTCGACGCTGTCAATGCGTCCCTGCAGGCAGGCTGTAACGAGCCGGCTCTGCGTGAAATCGCCGCCTGGTGCAAACAACAACTTGCGCAACGCGCGGGCGCAATAAACAGGCGCCGTGCCGACGGCTTCGTGCGCGCCTGTCATGGCGATCTGCACCTCGACAACGTGATGCGCTGGCGCGGCGAGGTATCCATGTTCGACTGCATCGACTTCGACGATGCGCTGCGCTGGATCGATATCGCCAATGACATTGCTTTCCTCGTCATGGATCTGCGGGCGCGCGCAGGAACGCGTCTGTCGAATCGGCTGCTGAACCGATGGCTTGAGGCAACGGGCGACTATGCGGCACTCGATCTTATGCCGCTCTATGTCGCATATCGCGCTCTGGTTCGAGCGCTCGTGGCGTATCTTTACAGCAAGAACGGCTTGCATCCGAAAGCCGCCGCAGCAGCGCGCGATGCCGCCCGCTACATGGATATCGCCGCAGCCGAGTCAAAAAATCCGCCGCCCGTCCTGCTGCTTTGCCATGGCTTTTCGGGTTCCGGTAAATCCGTCGCCAGTCAGGCACTGGCGGAGTCGAGCGGCGCAGTGTGTCTGTCGAGCGATGTCGAACGCAAGCGTCTGGAGTCCACGCCCGCGGCAACTACCCGCCTGGACGCGACGCACTACACGCAAGTAGCACGACACGCCGTCTACAACCACCTGATCGGCCTCGCAACCTCTGTTCTACAGGCAGGCTACAGCGTGATCGTCGACGCGACTTTCCTCGAGCGTCGCCACCGCAGCGCCTTTTTCTCGCTCGGGGAGCGCCTGGGCGTACCGACGCGCGTACTGGATTTTCACGCCGCCCCCGACATCCTGGCAGAGCGCATCGTCACACGTCAGCGCAATCGTCGCGATGCCTCCGACGCCGATACGTCCACGTTGTCGCTGCAACTCGCCACCGCCGAGCCGCTGACCTCGGCCGAAACGGCGCAGACCTTTGCCTTCGATACCAACGTTCCCGTGCAGACCTTCGACGACCCAGCCTTCTGGAAACCGGTACTCGATCTGATGTCTTCGCCTGTCACCGAATCTGCGTCCTTTACCTGCCGCATCAGATGCAAAAGCGAAAATAACCGCTATGCAGCAGAACAGGATTCCCGCCGACCTCGTTCAGCATCCGCCGGGCGGCAACCTCGATCTCATGACGATGCGCAGTGAACGCGCCTATCAGGTCTTCTTCTCGTAACGACCTCGCGCCGAAATGGTCTTCGAGCGCTTCTGCCGTAATCGCGCATTGCACGGATTGGCGATCGACGAGCGCGGGAAACGTTAACACCAGGTCGCGCGCGCAATAATCAGGGCGACAGGAAGGAAACGATATCTGCATGGCTACGACTCCATTTGGACCGCAAGGTGCAACGCCAGATTAGCCCAGCGCCTGCCGGTGGATTTGATGCACGTCAACGCCCGCGAGACCGTGATCACCGCGCACGGTTGACCTGCATCAACACGATCCGTCCGGCGCGTGCAACGATTGGGTTGCCGCCTTCAAAGTATCGAAGGCTCATGTGTTCCGTATGCGGTTGGGGTGCAAAGATGACATTGCGGGTCGATCTGGATGGAGTGGGCAACATCTATCGCCTGTGCTTCGTCCGCGGGCCGTGGGCGTATTTCACTCGCATCGGTCTCGACAGACAATGGGGCGAAGGTTGGGATAAGGCGTCGTATCAGCTTCATGCGCATCTGCCCTACGGCGACAGCACCGATCAGATTCTGAAGGTCGCTTTCGACGGCCCGCTTTTCCCGCCCGAGGCCGGACTCAACGGTCATTCGCTAAGCGTGTTAGAACTCAATGCGGGCGCGTCGCCCTGGCTGCGCACTGAAAGCTATTTTCACGGCACGCAGATTCACATCATGGCAGGCGTCACACTGCTGAGGTTCACCGAACTGATCGAACTGGCGGGTGGAACCGTCTTCGCACCCATCGGCTGGGGCGAGTTGCCCGAAGCCCCGGTTCCCGTTTGCGAGAAGGCGACGTAAATCGCAGCGCGATGCGACGAACGTTCGACACGGCCTTTGCCGACGGCGATCAGGAGTCGGCAACCAGACCGCCGCCCAGCGCCGCATAGAGCGCAACGGTGTCCTGCAGGCGCTGCGCGATGGCCTGCAGCCACGCAATCCGCGCCTGATGATACTGACCATCGGCAACGAGTATCTGCAGATAGCCGACGGTCCCCGCCCGATACGCGTCCTTGATGAGCCGCAGCGCCTCGCCTGCGGCCTGAACCGCACGGGTCTGCGCGTCGACCGTCTGCGAATCGTGTTCGAGCGCCCGCAGCGCATCGGCGACCTGGGCAAACGCCGCGAGCACCACCTCGCGATACGCGGCGCTCGATTCGTTATAGGCTGCCACGGCGGCCGCACGCTGGAACCACAATGCACCGCCATGAAACACGGGGGCCGTCACGCCCGCGGCGACGCTCCAGACTTGTCCGGCCGGTGTCCCGAGAGAATGAAGCACCGCACTTTCGACACCACCCGAAGCGGACAACGTGATCTGAGGAAACATCGCCGCCGTGGCAACGCCGATATCCGCACTCGCCACATGCAGCACGGCTTCCGCCTGCAAGATATCGGGGCGCCGCCGGACTAGCGAAGACGGCAGTGTCTGCGGCAACACGGATGGCAATTGGATCTCACCCAACGACAGCTCAGGTGCGCTCCATTGCTCGGGGTACATCCCCGCGAGCAGCGCGAGCAGATGCTCGGTTTCATTGCGCTTCTGCTCAAGTCCGGGCAGCGATGCCTCGAGCGTCGCCAGTTCGTTCTGAAGCGACAGTACGGCCGACCACGCGCTCGTGCCCGCCGCAACCTGGGCTTCCGTAATGTGAACCTGTTCGCGCACGAGTTCGAGTATTTCATGCGTCGCGGCAATTTCGTCGTTATAGGCAGCTCGCGCGATCATCGCATTGACGACATTGGCGGCCAGCGTCAGGTAGGTCGCGACAAGCGCATAGCGTTGCGCATCCGTTTGTGCCGCGAGCGCTTCGACCTGCCTGCGCTCGCCGCCCCAGATGTCGAGCGTGTAGCTGACGGTCGCTGACAGCGTAAACAGATTGAAGATCGACGCCGGCGCGTCGATGCCTGTGCGCAAAGGAGAAAACCGCTGACGGGACGCGTCGCCCTGTGCATCGACTTGAGGAAAAAAGACGCCGGCACCCGCGCGCAACAGGTATTCGCTTCGCCGCAACGTCGCCTCTCCGTGTTCGAGCGCGACGTTGCCCGTCAGGGCCTCGTCGACGGCCATGTCGATCGCGTGGCAGCCGAACGAGGTCCACCAGTCGTCACGCAGCGGGACGGCGGGCGACAAGGTCTGCTGCTGTCTTCCGGATGCGATGTACGATGCGTCTGATGCGTCATAGCGTTCGACACTCGGCGTGGCGGGCCGCGAAAAATTCGGGCCCACCGTGCAAGCCGCGACGAGCGCGACGCCCGCTGCCAACGCCACGGCTCGCGTAATACGCGCGGCCGTACCGCGCGTGCAGCGCTCAACTGGCGGCAATGTACACATCGACGATCTGCCCTGGAAACAGGCGTGTCGGCTGTTGCGTGACGACCCGGAAAAGCACGGGTAAAACGCGCACGTCGACACGTTCGGTACGCTGGTCCGTCAGCTGGATTTTCGGCGTCACATAGGGCTGCACACGCATGAATTGCAGATCCGCCTGCACCGACGTACCGCGTATGAACATGCGCGCCTTCAACGCATGCAGGTCCGGCAACCGGCTGATCAGAATCTCGTCGACATAGCAGCGCACGGCCAGCCGGTTCGACGGCGTGCCGAGAACGAGCACGGGTGCGCTACCCTGCGCATATGTGTCGTACACGCCCTGAGACGACAGATACGCGCCGGGCGCCGCGTTCACCGACAGCACTACGCCGTCGGCGGGCGCACGCAGCGTATATCGATCCAGTTGCGCCGATGCAGCCTCCGCGGCCTTGCGCAGCGCATCGACCTGACGCGCCTGGTTGCGCACGTCGTATGTCCACGCGCCTGCGCGAGTTAAGCGGTACTGCCGCGTCACTACGTCGAGGTTGGCGCGCGCAACGGCGACTCCATTCGCGGCATTGTCGAGCGTGTCGCGACTGACGGCCTTCGGGTCGATCTCGTACGCATGCCTCTGCTTGTCGAACTGATCCTGCGCCATCTTGAGGCTGGCCGCCGCTGCGCCGACCTGTGCGCTCGCCACCTCCAGCGTTTCGGGACGCGGCTGCGCGCGCAGTTCGTCGAGCAGAGATTGCGCAGCTTCCGCCTGTGCTTCGAGTTGCGCAACTGTCGCCCGCTGGACGGCGTCGTCGATGACCAGCAACACGTCGCCACGGCGAACGGAGTCGCCGTCGTGCACCAGCAGCCTGGTCACAGCGCCGGACACATCGGGGTAGATATTGATGTTCGCGCCGGCGGGCTGATCGCTTTCTACGATGCCAGTCGCGTACACGCCGTGTGCATACGGATTCGACGCGGGATCGAAGACAGGCGGCTGGGGCGGCTGCTGGGTCCCATAGACCCACGCCGCCACAATGCTCGCGACGAATCCCGCGAACGCGAGCAGAAACAGAAGCCGCTGTTTCATTTTCCGCCTCCCGCGTCGATGGTCTTGAGCTTGCCGTCCTCCATATGCATGACGCGGTCCGCGTAGTCGAAAATCCGGCTGTCGTGCGTCACGATGACGATACAGCGATGGTGGTTGAGGACCTTGTGCTTCACGAAATCGATGATCGAACGTCCGGTGTCGCCGTCGAGCGATGCCGTCGGTTCATCGAGGATCAGGATGTCCGGCTGGCTGACGATCGCGCGCGCAATCGCGACCCGCTGCTGCTCTCCGCCCGACAGTTTCATCGGCGGCAACGCGGCACGGTTGCGCAACCCGACCACGTCGAGCCACGTCATGGCCTCGCTGATCGAATCGTCCCAGTCGCGGCGTCTGAGGATCAGCGGAATAGCGACGTTCTCCACGGTGGTGAGACGTGGAAACAGGTGATAGTCCTGAAACACGAACCCGATTCGCTTGAGACGGAAGTCCGCGATGTCGTTGTCGCCCTGTTGCCAGAGATCGACGCCGTCTATCGACACCGCGCCCGAGTCCGGGCGCAGTATCCCGGAGATCACGCTCAGCAAAGTCGTCTTGCCACTGCCAGACGGACCGACTATCAGTAGCATTTCGCCGAAGCGAGCCTGCATCGCCACGTCCGACAGCGCCTGCGTGCGCGCGTCGCCTTCGCCGAACCATTTGTTCAGCCCGCGCGCGTCGATTGCAACGGCGGCCACGGCTAGCCCCGGAAAATATCGAATGGCTCGATGCGCAGCACACGCCGCACACCGAGGTAGCTCGATGAGGCTGCGATCACTACGACCATCGCAAATGCGAGTGCGAGATTGCCGAAGGTGATCATTGCCGCGTAGTCCGGCACGCGCAGACGGACGAGACTGATCGACGCCGCGCAGAGACCCACGCCGAGTCCGTAACCCGTCAATGCGGTAAACGTTGCCTGAAAGAGGATCATCGCGACGAGTTCACGGCCCTTTGCGCCGATCGCCTTCAGTGCACCAAACTTCTCCAGGTTTTCGAGGATGAACGTGTAGAAGGTCTGGCCGGAAATCGACAGGCCCACAATGAAGCTGATCGCCGTCATCAACAGGATGTTCGTGCCCAGCCCCGTTTCGTACTTGTAGAAGTGCGAGATGCGTTGCATGAACTCTTTCTTCGTGTAGGCAACGTAGCCGAGCGACGCGACAACCTGCTTGATATGTGCGATGTCCGCGGCCGATTTGGGCTCAACGAGAATGTAGGACGTGGTGTAGCGCGTCGACGGAATGTATTCGACTGCCCGTTTGTACGTCGTGTAGAGCGTCGGCGTGCCGAACAGGCCGCTACTCGTCACGGTCGCGATACCGACCACGACGCCACGATGGTCGTTGAGTTCGAAGTCCGTGCCGAGCGTGGGGTTGTGCAGCTTGACGAATTCCGCATCATAGATGGCAATGAAACCGTTCTCCGCGTATATGTCTTCGATCCGGCCTGCTTTCATCTTCGGCCAGCCGAACAGGCTCGCATCGTCCAGCCCGATCACCGTGACGGCCTGATACGCGCCATCGCGCAGACGCACCAGGGCAGCCCCTGAATACAGCGGCACGGCATATTTGACACCGTCTATGCTGCGCACAGCGTCGAGCACATAGTCCGGCATGCCGATGCTGCTCGCGATCGTCTGTACGGCGGGATCCATCACCCACATCTTGGCGCCGACATTGATCACCGTAGAGGACGATTTGTTGAGAATGCCCGCAAACAGCGACGTCATTTCGATCATCAGGAACACCGCGAACGTGATGCCGACGATCAGCGCGGTGAACTTGGCGCTATCGTTGACGAGCAGCTTGAATGCGAGCCTGAGGATGCCTTTCATTTTTTGTCCTCACCTGGTCGGCGGTCGAAGCCGTTGCATCGGTCTCGACCGCCGCCGGATGTCGGCTCCTAGCCCTGTTCTCCGTGTTCAGATTCGGTGCCACGCACGAGCAGCACCGGACACTGCGCAAACCGGACGAAACGCTCGGCCACACTACCCAGCACGATGCGGCGCACACCGCGCCGGCCATGCGTACCCAGGATCACGAGATCCGCGCCCAGGCGCTCGGCGCAATGCTGAAGCGTCGTCGCCACGTCTTCGTTCAGACGTTCGGTCTCGACAAGTTCCACATCGCAAGCGACACCCGCCTGACGACAGGCTGCTTCCGCGTTCTGCAGCGTGGTACGGCCATCCTTACGCAGCGCGTCGACGAGCGCGATGGGGTCGTAATATCCGGCATAGCTGAAGAGGGGCGTCTTGTCGACCACGTACACGGCCTGAATTTTCCCGCCCGTGAGGCGGGCCATCTTGACTGCCTCGTTCAGCACTCGTTCCGACGTCTTACTACCGTCCAGTGCAATCAGGATCTGCTTGTACATGATGACCACCTCCTTGATGTATCCCCTGCACCATGATTCGCCACGCTGCATGACGCGTCGCATGGCATGCTTCTTATCTTCGGTGCTTGCGCGGAGGCGCGCTTGACCTGAATCAAGGCTTGACGTCTCGCAAAGTAAGCTGTGTTTCGCCGGGATCGCCCCTTCGATTGACATGCCTCAATGGATTGAGACGCGGCCGTCATACAGTGGACAGCAAAGCTCCATGCCCGTCACGCCGGCTTTCTCATCCTCGGTCAGGACGACCCAAAAGACGCTGCTTCGTATGTGGCGCCAAATTTCGTCGGCAATCTGGTCCTCGACGCAGGCCGTCCGGCGCTCGTCGTCCCTCATACGGGCAGCCTGCACCCTCCCGGCGAAAACGTTTTGATCGCGTGGGACGGCAGCCACGAAGCGGCTCGCGCCGTGGCCGACGCACAGCCGCTGCTCGAGAGCGCTCGTTACGTGAGCGTCGACATCGTGCAACACGCTGATGGGACGCGCGAGGCGCCCATGGGAATCGACGTCGCGTCGTGGCTCGATACGCATGGGGTGAACGCATCGCTTTCCACGACACGCACACACATCGGTGCGGACGTCGGCACGTCCCTGCTCGACCGCGCGTCGGACATGCAAGCCGACCTGCTAGTGATGGGCGCTTACGGCCATTCCCGCGCACGCGAACGCGTGTTTGGCGGTGTAACCCGAGCGATGCTGGAATCGATGACACTGCCCGTGCTGATGTCGCATTGAGCGCGAACGGCGCGACGATGCGCATCGCTTCGGTATCGCGCCACTCGGTCGCTTTTGCAATGCAATAGAAGAAGAATTGCGTGCAAACTGCATCTGCATGAACCCGACGCCGCTTCGTGACGCGTCACCCTTGTGTCTGTGCGCGGGAACCACCATGCCGGAGCAGCAGAACAGGCCGTTGCGTCGAGCGAACGAGCGACTCCGCGACGCTGCCCAGCAAGAATCGCTGGGCGCCGTGCCTTCCGTGCGTACCGATCACGATGATGTCGGCGTCGCATTCTTCCGCCGCGCGCGCCAGTACCTCCGACACACTTTCACCGTAAGCATCGATCGCCCGCGTTTTCCCGCTGACGCCTGATTCCCGGAACAGCGCATTCGCCTCGTCGAACAGGCGAGTGGCGGCGTTCGACGCGGCGGAAGGTTCAGGTTCGAACTCGAACCGCGTGCTCACCTCGCCCGGCCACCGGCCACGGTCCACGACGGACAGCGCATACACCACGCCGCTGGACAGTTTTGCGAGCCTGACCGCCTCGCCGAGCGCCATCTGCGCGCTCGCGCTGTCGTCGAGCGCAACAAGGATCCGGTCGTACATGATGAACCTCCAGTCGTGATGCTTCGGCCACCCAGAACAGGGACCAGGCCGCATGAAAGGCAGTGTGTTCCAGTCCCACAGTCAGCGCTTGACTCAGGTCAACGGGACTGAGGTCCCGCGAATACTGCATGACGATCAGTGTATGTAGCGCACGAGGAAGCGAACGTTGCCGGGTCACGCGCGCGCTAACGCTGAACGACCCCGTGGAAGCGTTACCGCATCAGCGGCTCTCGGACCGTGAGTTCGAAGTCTTCAGACGAATCGTCGCCGGTCAGAGCATCACCGAAATCGCCCATGAACTATGTGTGAGTGTGAAGACCGTAGCACGCACAAGACGCGCGTACTTGAGAAAATGCAGTTGGCAAATGAGAACGCGCTAGTGCGGTACGCGATTCGCCACAAACTCGTCGATGACAACGAGATATAAACCCACTTTCACATCATTTACGCAGGTGGGAATTTTACTGGATTTGCTACCTCGCTTCCTATCTCCACTTAAAGCGTCGCTAATCCTTTTTAGCCCTACGCGCGCCGATACTTGAAGCATATCGACGCCGCCATCGCGCCGACGCTTCAAGACGCGCGGCTTTTCGGCCGCTGAGTTTCACTTGCGCATAACACCAGGACGTGCCGGCTGTCGACGTCAATAAAGACTTGATTTGCCTCAAAGACGAGTCATTACGGCATGCCACGATAATGCAAAGCAAAGGGCGTCCTCGTCGCACTGGCCAAGGAATATCTCCCATGAACAACGCAAGAACCCCGTCCGCGTGGGAACCGAACGAAACGGACTTCGATGATCGTGCGTCGCTCGGCCAGCAGTTGCGATTTGCGCTTCAGTACGCGATTCTCGCCCCCTCTAATCACAACGCGCAGCCGTGGCGGTTCATCGTCGACGGTCACACGGTTCAGGTATGCGCAGATCGCACGCGGGCGTTGCCCGTTGTCAATCCGGTCGATCGAGAACTGCTCATGAGTTGTGGAGCAGCGCTGCTTAACCTGCGGGTCGCACCGAGCCATTTCGGGCTGTCCTATGCGATCACCGTGTTCCCCTCCGAGTCGGATCCCGACGTGATCGCCGAGGTGCGCGTCTCACGGGAAGGTCATCTAGACAAGGCGCTCGCCAGTCTGTTCACCGCATTGACGGTCCGCGTCACAACCCGGACGCCGTTCGTCGACGAACCCGTGGAGCCACGCCTTCACTCGGATCTGGTCGCCGCGTGCGACGCGGAAGGTGCCATCGCGACCTGTGTCGAGGCGGACACTGCACGTCACGCGATCGCCCAGTTGATAGCTGAGGCAGATCACGCGCAATTCGCCGATGCGCGCTTTCGGAGGGAACTCGCCAGTTGGATTCACTCGCGCCGCCGGGACGACGGTATGCCCGCATATGGCGCGGCTGTCGGGGGTTGCTCAATTTCGCGGCGCCCCTCGTCACGTCAGTCGTGCGTGTGTTTGACGGATGCTGCTGCTCGCGGCGTCCAGGGGGCTCACGGCGTCGTACCTCAATCAGCCTGTTGAAGTGACGACGCTGCGCGAAACGCTAAGGGGCCTGCTGAACGTCGATGCGATGCCGCAGTTGCTGCCGCGTGGGCCGCGGGCCGCAGGTCGATCACTCGTCAAGGCGGCCTCTATCGGACGTCGTCGACTAATGGGAAATCATCTAATCAATAGTGGAGCGTTTATTGTGAGTCATGCCCGCTGGTCCGTTCTGCTTGCCTTCACCTCAGTTCTATTCGCCGCCGGGTTGGACGCGGCCAATGCGCGCGTCGATGAACCGACCGAACTGGTCGACCAGCAGCATTGCATGTTCTGTCACACGTCGGATGCGCCCTTTCTTGCGCCTTCGTTTCGTCAGATCGCGGACCGGTATCGGGACGTCCCGGACGCGAAGGCGATGCTGGAAATCAAGCTCAGAAAAGGTGGCCGTGCGCATTGGGGCGACACGCCCATGCCTCTGCCGGCCGAGCGCGGCGGCCCGCTATCCGCCGAAGATGCACATAAACTGGTCGAGTGGGTCATGTCGCAATGAACTTCGTATCGGCGTCTTTCACCTTCTTCCATCACGGAGCGACTAATGAGAATTACCGTCCACCTCGATACATTTCAATGCGCTGATGTTGCTTATGCGGTTCTCTGGCTCGACCGCGAATCGCGTAAGTGGTCACGGGAAGGACACGCAGTAATCGATCTGCCAGCGTGGGGTGCCTTGACGTACCCGCAAAGAAACACGCGCATTCATGGTGCCGGCCATGACCGCGCGATCTGCGAGCTCACAGGACTGAACCTCGGTTCGCCCGCAAGCCCGTGCGAGGGCGAGTCGGGACAAGCGTTGTGGTATCGCCATGCTCATCACGCGCCGATACCCGGTAAGTGGCACATTCAGTGTGTCGATAACGCAGAATCGGATCCCGAAAACGGCGTGTTCGCCGAAGGTGGCCTCTGATCCGCTTTGTCCGGCCGAACATTACTGCCGCCGCAGTCTCGCCGCGCCTTCTGTCGCCTGAAGTTCTTTTTCCGCGGCGTCGAACGCCCAGCGGACTGCCTGTTCCGCATCTTCACTCGAATAATGTTCGATGGGTTTGAGGTCTCGCGCGCGAGTGATCAGGTCAAGGCGAACGTCGTAAGTCGGTCTGGCCGACGGCGAATGAATTTCCTCGATCGCCAGATGGCAATTCGAAAGAAGCCCGCTGTAAGGTTCCAGACGCACCAGTTGCGCGGCAGCCTCGCCTTCCAGCCGTGCTGTACCACAGAAGCCCAGATAGACGATCTGCATGCCAATGCCCATCTTCGCCTCCGTCCGACGCCCAGATCAACCGCGCGTTGCTAACCGCTTCGGATACCCTGACATCATCGCGTGCGCCGGACTGTCGTCGTTGACCTGTATCAACCAGCTTGACCATGTGCATTCACGCGAGAGCGGAGACCTTGCCCTCGGACCTTCCCATTGCAAGGTCGCTGCGGGAAAGGGAAAACCCGGAGACCTTATCTGGCGGGTACGAAGCTGTCGTAGCACACATCCGGCCAGAAACGAGCGATCATATTTCATACGTGCGCAAGCTATAAACGGGCCACTGCAACCGCGGCACGCACGCCGCCCGGGCCAGCGCGTTGCCGGCGTAGCGGTTGCAACCTTAAGCGACGGAGATCGAATGGAGCCGTACAAGCCACTGAACAGTTTGACTCACGAACTTTTCCGGCAAGTCGTGGAGGCTGCACCCAACGCGATGGTCATGGCCGACCGCGACGGTCTGATCGTTCTCGTCAATGCGCAGGCGGAGAAGCTTTTCGGCTATCCGCGCGACGAACTTGTCGGCAACAGTGTGGACATGCTCGTGCCCGTGCGCCTGCGCGGCGCGCATCCGGAATACCGTCGCATGTTCTACGGCGACCTGAGCAGCAGACCGATGGGTACCGGCCGTGACCTCTTTGCGCTGCGAAAGGACGGCGCCGAAGTTCCCGTCGAGATCGGGCTGAACCCCGTCACGACGACCGAGGGCATATTCGTGCTTGCCGCCATCGTGGACATCACGGAACGCAAACGCCTGGAAGAGCGCTTCCGGCAAGTGGTGGAAGCTGCGCCGAATGCGATGGTGATGGTGGATCAGGAAGGGAAGATTGTCCTCGTGAATGCGCAGACCGAACACCTGTTCGGCTACAGCCGCGAGCAGTTGTTCGGGAAGTCGATTGAAACGCTTGTGCCGGAACGCTTCCGGACAGGGCATCGGGTTTCCCGGTCTGCCTATCTGCATGATCTGAAACCCCGCCGGATGGGCACGGGTCGTGACCTGTACGGCTGTCGTCTGGACGGCTCAGAGTTTCCTGTCGAGATTGGGCTCAACCCCGTCACAACTTCCAATGAAAATTTCGTGCTCGCCGCCATTGTCGACATCACAGAGAGAAAGCGCGCGGAGCAGGAGCTCATACGCCGGACGGAAGAACTCGCGCGCTCGAACCAGGATCTCGAACAGTTTGCATACGTGGCGTCCCACGATCTACAGGAGCCGTTACGCGCCGTTGCGGGTCCGCTTCAGTTACTTCAGCGCCGCTATCAAGGACAACTGGACGCGCGCGCGGACGAGTTCATCATGCATGCAGTGGATGGCGCGACGCGCATGCAAAAGCTGATCGACGACTTGCTCTCCTATTCCCGTGTCGGAAGGTCGGGCGCAGTTCAGCAGTTGACCGAATGTGCTGCCGCACTTGATCAGGCCTTGAAGAGCTTGAGCGTCGTGCTGCAGGAGTCCGGCGCGCAGATCACTCGTGGTGCACTGCCTCCCGTCATGGCGATCCCGACGCAGCTCGCGCTGCTCTTCCAGAATCTGATCGGCAATGCAGTCAAGTTTCGGCGGGTCGATTGGGCGGTGTGCATCGACATCGGTGCACACCGTGAAGGCGACAACTGGGTGATCTCGGTGAAGGATAATGGGATCGGCATCGACCCGCAATACTTCGACCGCATATTCATGATCTTTCAGCGCCTCCACTCTCGCATCGATTACCCAGGAACGGGAATTGGCCTTGCACTATGCAAGCGTATTGTCGAGCAGCACGGTGGACGCATCTGGGTCGAGTCCGAACCAGGCAACGGAACGACATTCTTTTTCACGCTAAAGGCAGTAACCGGGGACGGTACCCCATCCCAGGACAACCCGCGGGAGTAGCTCATGCTTACGCAGGCCGCCGACGAACTGACCCATATCCTTCTGGTCGAGGATAGCCCGACCGACGTCATGATTACGCGTGAAGCGTTCGATTACTACAAACTGCTCAATCCTTTGCACGTAGCCGAGGATGGCGTTGCGGCGATGGAGTTTTTAAGGCGCGAAGGCAGGTATAGCGACGCGCCACGACCCGGCTTGATCATCCTCGATCTTAACCTGCCCAAAAAGAGCGGACGCGAAGTTCTACGAGAACTGAAAGCCGACCCCGATCTGATGAACATCCCGGTCGTCGTATTGACGACTTCCAAATCAGAAGAAGATGTGGCGAGGACATACGGATTGCATGCGAACTGTTATATAGCCAAGCCGGTCGACTTCACCAGGTTTGTCGAGGTCGTGCGCAGAATCAATGAATTCTGGTTCGGCGTGGTGACCTTGCCCCCCGCCAGATCATGAATGCGCCACCGGAGGTTCGGATTCTGCTCGTTGAGGACAGCCCCACAGACGCCTTGCTGATAAAGGAAGCACTGTCTGATGTGCTCGATTTTCAGCATCATTTGTTCAATGCAGGCCTTTTGTCCGATGCGCTCAATCGTATTCAGTCAACTCAATTCGACATCGTGCTGCTGGACCTGGGGTTGCCGGACGCGCAAGGAATCGGCACGTTCCGAACCTTCCAGCACCATGCCGCCGAACTTCCTGTACTCGTGCTGACAGGACTTGACGATATGTCCGTCGGCCTGAGAGCTATTCAGGAAGGCGCACAGGACTATCTTTCGAAGCGCGATATCAGCTCGTCCGAGCTGGGTCGCGCGATCCGTTACGCAATTGAACGCCATCAGATCGCGATGGCGCTCAAGGAAAGCGAGGAACGGTTTCAGCTTGCAGTCAGCGGTGCAAGCGCCGGACTGTGGGACTGGAACGTACAGACGGGCGCCGTTTATCTGTCGACCCAATTCCAACAGATCATGGGGTACGAGGGGCATGAACTACCCAACGACAGTCAGCTCATTCTCGACCTGATACATCCGGACGACATCGAACGAGTCAGGGCGCAACTCGCGGCGCACCTTGCACAAAGGTGCACTTACGAAATCGAATACCGGATACGTGTAAGAACTGGCGAGTACCGATGGATGCACGCGCGAGGCCAAGCGCTGTGGAATCAGTCCGGCGAAGCGTACCGCATGGTCGGATGGATTATCGACGTCACCGAGCGGCGTCTCGCCGACGAGGCGCTACGCGAGTCGCGCGAAGAACTGAAGCGGCTGTCGGCGAACATTCAGCGTGCTCGCGAGGAAGAAAAGACCAGGATTGCACGCGAGTTGCACGACGATCTCGGTCAACAACTGGCCGCGCTCAAGATTGAATGCTCGAAATATAGCAATCGTGCCAAGGATATCGACACGACGAAAGAAACAGCCGATATGAGTAATATCTATTCGCTGATCGATCAACTGGTCGTTTCGGTACGACGCATAGCCACAGATTTGCGTCCCGCCATGCTCGACGATCTTGGGCTGCTGTCCGCTATCGAGTGGTTCATCGAACGATTTTCGTCGCGATACGCGATCTCCGTCGTCCAGCATATCGACGCGGAAGATATCGACTTCAATCACGACAGCTCAACTGCCGTGTTCCGGATCGTTCAGGAGGCGCTGACCAACGTGGCGCGCCACGCCAGCGCGACACAGGTGACGCTGGAGATTGCCAGCAGCGAATCGCACTGCATCGTGCGTATCGCGGACAACGGACACGGCTGTCGAAGCGATGTTCGACCGTCGCCCAGCTCGTTCGGGCTAATAGGCATGCGCGAACGAGTCGCAGCCTTGAGCGGCGAACTGACGATCCAGACCGCACCGGGGCAAGGCTTCGCGCTAACCGTTTTGCTGCCGCTCTCCGCTGTTGAGGCTAAGAGCCTTTGAACGCCATGCGCAAGGTCACTTCTACGAAAACGGATCGCTGGAGTGCGCCCTTTGCGCACAACGGTGGGCGAAAACGGGGAGGCACATCACGGTACGTCGTCTACGAATACTTTGTGGCTCGGCAATTCTGGCCGCCTGCATAACAATCCCAATTGAAGGCGAGGAATTGGCAAGAATCTCAACCCACTCGCACCGCTATGGCGGGCAGATCAGTATTTCGGCATTCGACGATCCACTCCTGAAAGGCGTTACCCGTTACCTCTCCCAGTCGCACGACGAGAATACGTTCGGTGACAATGGCTTCCCGACGGCGACATCCTCCGACGTATAAAAGAGGGAAAAGTGCCTGCGGGTGATTTCCTCTGCAGAATAGCCCTTCGCGCGCTGCGCGCCGGGGTTCCAGCTGGTGACGTTGCCGGAGAGGTCGAGCATGAAAATCGCGTAGTCCTGCACCGCTTCGACCAGCCGCCGGTAGCGATGATCGGCCTCGATGTCACTCAGATTGCGGAACTCCCGCCAATCGGTCTTCCTTGCGGCATGGCGGTCTCCCTGGCATCCAGCCCCGTCCGAGGCGGCATAGCCGACTGCGACGGGCCGTCCTTTCTTCTGCGCCGGCCAGGCACCGGATTGTGTTTCGCCGGGCGCTGAAGCTTGCGTCTGGGCAATGCACGGAATCCGTACTTCAATGACCACTTCTTTCCCCGGCGCCGTGTCGACGCGCAACGGAACAGCGCTGATGGCGGCATCAACTCGCCCATCCTGCGTCTCCCGACTTACTCCCGCAGCGCTGCACCGAAAGTCACCCGTCTGTCGCCGGCATTGGCGTGGTTTCGCGACCGGCGCCGACATAGGCTGCTTATGAAGTGTTCAGCGCATGTTCAGAAATAGATGTGTCAATTCTGGATCATATCGAGCAGATCGTTACTATCTTACTTCCTGTCATTCAAAACGACTAAACGGCTGGATAAACTTACCGACAAGGCAAGCGTGCAGACCGCGAAGGGCTGTTGCAGACGGCGAAGCGCCTGCCCGAGCGGGAATGGTTTGGCTTTCCGAGGAGTTAAACCATGAGCACCGATGAACTGGAAATTCAGGATCTGCTTCATATCGAGGCGGTGGTAACCCGCCTGGAAAACCTCAACCTTGCTGGCTGTGCTTCGGAACATCGGTTCATCACCGATCCCGACTACTGGCACAGACGGCTTCTGGGCACGTGCGTCGTCGCCAGCTCAGCGCAGGTCATCACGAAGAAACAGGATCTGCTCGAGCGTCTGTCGGCGATATCGCGTCGCCTGGGGAGGATGCATGCACAGCACCCGGATTAAGTACAGGGGGTATCGTCTCCAGCCTCTGGCGGCGTACGAGAGCGGCGAATATGTCGCGATGTTTATCGTGCAGTCACCCGACGGCAGGGAAAGGGCCTCGTCGGTACTGGGCAGTTTCGGAAACGCGGACGAGGCAAGGCAGTTCGCGCTTGAACGCGGCATGGCCGAGGTTGACAGCGCATGTCGCCAACTGTGAGCCCGATGAGTAGATTCCCCTGAAGCTGCAGAGCATCCGGTCTGCCAACGCATTCAGGCAGGCGCGTGTGGCCGCTCATCGGCGTGATCGTTGACGCGGCCCTCGACAGGAGGAAGGGACGTGATCAAGGTTCTACTGGCTGATGACCACGCGGTGGTACGCGACGGATTACGCCATGTCCTGCTCGACGCCAGCGGGTTTGAAGTCGCGGGTGAAGCGTGGGACAGCACGACGACCATCGCGATGGTGCGCTCCGTCGGCGCCAATGTACTCCTGCTCGATCTGTCGATGCCTGGGCAGAACGGTATCGATCTCATCAGGCAGATCAAGGACGAGAACCCTGCCTTGCGGATACTCGTGCTGTCGATGCATGCGGAGCACCAGTACGCCGCGCGGGCCTTCAAGGCAGGCGCATCGGGTTACCTGACCAAGGAAAGCGCGAGCAGCGAGTTGCTCAATGCGATCACGAAAATCGCGTCCGGTGGGGTGTATGTGGGCCTGTCAATGGCCGAGCGGTTCGCCCAGAACCTGAATGAACCGGCGGAGGCAATGCCCCATCAGCGGCTATCCGAGCGCGAGTTTGATGTCTTCAGACGAATTGTCGAAGGCCAGAGCCTCACCGAGATTGCCCATGAGCTGTGCCTCAGCGTGAAGACGGTCAGCACGCACAAGACGCACATCATCGAAAAAATGCAGGCGGGGAATGAAAGCGCGCTCATCCGCTACGCGATACGGCACAAACTCTTCGAGGATGAGGTTGACCCTTAGCCAGAGGTCGGACTTGCAACTGGTGCCTCGTAATTTGTCTTACTCTTACCCATATCCCCGCGCGGAGGCCCCAACTAGTCGCCGGCAAACGTATTAAGGACGCCGCGTGCCAATGTAAATCGGCGGCATACGGAAATCGAAGTCGTACAGACAGCCACTTCCGCTATCGCTACTTTCGCCAGTGAGAAGAAAACTCCCACTTTGATACGTATTTCGTCCGGCTCGCCTGGTTCGAACATCACATCCTCTTCCAACTACCATCCGCAGTGGCTTTAGAGCAACGCACATGAATGAAAATGCGCTTCTTCCGACCTTGAGACGATAGCGCTGGCGATGGGCAAGTTTCTCCGCCCCTTCGAGCAGGACGAAGGGCGGTGACCAACCAATGAATTCAGACAAACGGTCCTGGCGAGCTGACTGCCAGCGAGAAACAGACTCAATACATCACATAGACGAATTGCGATATCGCCTCAGCCTGTTCGTCGGGGGCACGAAGCGCCTTGGCGATCTTACGCAACTCGGGCTCGAACAACGCGAGTTCCTCCAACCCCTGTTCGCGCCATATCGCGACTAACGAGTCGATCATATCTTTCTCGACTACGATCGGGTCCGGCTCGAAGACGTCAAGAAAATACGATGAACACGTGGAGTCCGCCTTCTCCAGCAAGAAAGGCGCGACGAGCGGCTTTGTCCCCGCCAGTTTTGAACGGAATAGCCTTCCGATATCAATGTTAGTCAAGCTGGTACTCCTTTTTCCACGAGTCGTCAGATTCGATGGGCTTCTGTTCGTCACGGTAGAGGATGTAGTTTCCCATAACGAGCACATCGATGTCGGTGCGCATAAAGCATCGATAAGCGTCTTCTGGCGTGCAGACGATCGGCTCGCCGCGGACATTGAACGAGGTATTGACAAGCAGCGGACACCCCGTCAGTGTCCGGAATGCCTGCAGCAAAGCGAACATCTTCGGGTTCACGTCCTTCTCCACCGTCTGGATCCGCGCACTGTAGTCGATGTGGGTAATGGCCGGGACAGTACTGCGCAACCCATTGACAATTTTCAGCATGTCTTCAGGATCAGGCGATGGCTCCGGCACCCGACGATGAACACTCCTCAAGGGCGCAACGATAAGCATGTAGGGACTGGTCGAATCAAGCTCGAAATAGTCGGCTGCATCGTCCTCCAGGATAATCGGTGCGAACGGCCGGAATGATTCTCGAAACTTGATTTTCAGGTTCATGCGCGACTGCGTGGTCGCCGCGCGTGGATCCCCGAGAATCGAACGGTTGCCGAGTGCGCGCGGACCGAACTCCATACGGCCAGCAAACATCCCGACGATCTTTTGTTCCGCGAGCAAAGAGGCGATGACCATCGCGTCGGTATCGGGATCGTCCAACGGATGATACCTGGCACCCGACTGTGACAGAAATGTGAGAATGTCATCGTCGCTGAAATCCGGCCCGAGAAAACTTCCCTGTTGTGAATCGCCAGCACCATCGTGCTTCGGTCGGGTGCCGCCAAGCATGTAGAAGTCCGCTAGATACGCCGCGCCGATCGCGCCGCCCGCGTCGCCCGCTGCCGGTTGGATCCAGATACCATCGAAAATCCCTGCACGCAGAATCTTGCCGTTCGCCACGCAGTTCAACGCGACGCCCCCCGCAAGACACAGGTTGGCCGCACCCGTCATATCGCGTAAAGTACGCGAAATCTTGAGCATGACCTCTTCCGTCACCGCCTGAATAGATGAAGCGAGGTCCATTTCGCGCCTTCTGATTCTCGACTCGGGCACACGCGGTGGCCCATCGAAAAGTTGGTCGAAACGCTCGTTTGTCAGCGTCAACCCACGATGAAAATCGAAGAACTCGAGATTCAGCCGGAACGAGCCGTCGTCCTTGATGTCGATCAGGTGCTCCCTGATCCTGTCTGCGTAGATAGGCCTTCCATAGGGGGCAAGACCCATCAGCTTGTACTCGCCGCTATTGACCTTGAAGCCGCAGAAGAACGTGAACGCGCTGTACAGCAGGCCGAGCGAATGGGGATAACGGATTTCCTTGAGGATTTCGATCTCGCTGGCGCGCCCTATTCCCAGGCTCGTCGTCGACCACTCTCCGACGCCATCGACGCATAGCACCGCAGCTTCCTCGAACGGCGACGGAAAAAACGCTGATGCTGCGTGTGAACAGTGATGTCGCGCGAAGTAGATGGGGACCTCACAGTTCAACATCTCCTCAATCAGATCCTTGAAATAGGGTTTCACGGCAAAGAAAGAGCCAATCGCACGGCTAAAAGAGGCTTCGGAGTCGGGCGCAAATGCGATCGATGACCGGATAATCCGGTCCGCCGTCAACGCAGGATCGTCATAGAATGCTATCGCCGCGAGCTCGCCGCCGTCGATCTCGGCCTCCTCAAGACAGTAGTTGATCGCGCCACGCGGAAAGCGAGGATCATGTTTCTTCCTGCTGAACCGCTCTTCCTGCGCCGCAGCGACAATCATTCCATCTTTCAGTACCGCCGCGGCCGAGTCGTGATAGAAGGCCGAAACGCCGAGTACGTATCTGGACATGAATCCCCTCCTCTACGATCGAACGCCGCTTGCTGTGAATTTTCGTGTCTGACGGGCCCCTGGTGTTCTTCCGTTGTACTGGATGTATTCATACCCCGCAGTATCCATGACGCCACGCGGATGCATCCCTGCATATGATTCTTCCAGTTCACGCGTAACGATGCGCCCGCGTGTCAGCGGCAAACCGCCAATCAGCACATCGCGCGGTTCGCTATACGTGATCAGTTCGATAAAGTCCCGGCTGCCGGCGTTTTCCTCAAGGCCATCTGGCCGATCAAACAGGCACAGATCTGCTTTCATGTCTGCCGCTATCTGCCCGATATCGGCTATGCCTAACGCCTGGGCCGCAGAGCACGTCAATGCATCGACCATGAAGTCATCGAGGGTCGCCGCTTTCTCCGGTTGATGGGTCAGCGCGGACGACAGCGCCGTCAGCGACCTGTAGCGACTACCACGCACCGTGGTATGTCGGTCGATCGAGAACGCCAACGCGCGATCCTTCAACGACAAGCGAGCAAAGCGCTCTTCCAGCAGCCATTCGCTGACGGCCCCAGGTGCGCAAACCAGGGTCGCGGCCGACTCATTCACCATCGCGACATCGCATCGGGACAGCTGTGAGAGATTGAAAATAGTTGCCTGTGACAGCAGCGACAAGTACGAGAGCAGTCCCACCTCCGTGAAGTAGCGCGTTTCCTTATAGAGCATCGCGTCCGTCGCCGTCGAACTGAGTCGGACGCAGAGCCGGCTCCCGAGCCGCTCAGCAACCCGAGCGGCGGCAACGAGCGTTGCGGCAGATCCGACCTCGCCAGGCACGACTGCAGGCATGAACGTGCAGTATTGCCGCCTGAACGAATGGCTCAAGCGCACAATGCCTTCCAGCATACGTGCGCCCGCTTCCGCGCCGTTCGCGCTGCCGCCATCTTCAGTGAGTTCAACATAGAAGAGGCGGCGCGGCCCGTGCGCTTCGTCGGATGCTGCGCAATCTGCAGGGTTCCTGAAAAAAATGCCCGCCGTGGTGACCCCATATGAGGCAAGTTGCAGTGAATAGCCGCTCCAATCCTGATGAGCCGGCGTCGCGTCGGCTTCGATCAAGCCGGGAAGACAGACGGTTGAATCGCCCGGCATCAGGCAGGCACGCTGCGACGTGTGTGGCGGCATCACCCCCGCGATGCGCCCGCCTTCGATCTCTATGTCACCGCGCACAAAGCGATGCCGGCGGGAATCGAAGTACAAGGTATCGACGATTGCCCACGTTCTTTCGCACGTGCCCGACTCCAGAACGTCCATGTGTCCCTCATGTGGCAATGCCTTGCGAGGGGGACGCCCGTCCCGCGCCCGGCTCCCGCTTAACAGAATCGACGTGCCTTGACCTCTCTTCCTCGTCAACGATTCCGGAAGCTGCATCGTGCATCGAACCATCGTCAATGTGCACGCCCGCTCGCAGCAACGGCGCAACGACCTTCGCCAGTGCGCGTCCCATGAGCTGATGCGCAACTGGGGTGTAATGGCAGTCCATCCGGAAACGCAACTGTCGCCTTTTGTTGGCTGGAAATCGCTGGAAGTCGTCGAGAACGTGATAAATGAGAACGTCGATCGACTTGGCGAGTTCGTCAAAACGCATGCGGATATTCTTGTAGCTTGCGGTTTCCTCGACGTACTGATACACCGGCATGACAACGATAACAGCAGGCACTGAAAGTTCGGATACCCACTTTGCGAGGATAGCCTGCATGAGCTTCCAGCTATCATTGCTCGCGGCGCTGTACTCTGGCAGGGGTTGGAATCTAGTTATCCGCTGGCAAAGATCCTTGAAATCAGGGCCGATCCTGTTGACCATCCTGCGCAGACTCGAACGCACCGACGCTATGCCGCCTCCCGATGGGAGGGACACGTGCCTGTACGGGGGCGGAACGGGGATGCCTCTCAGGCTCAAATCATTGCCGGCCGTAAGTTCGAACCACGGCTTGGGCACACGAATCGCCTCGCCCGCGCGGTCCGCCCAATCGCGTTCGCGAACCATGTTGCGTTGGATGTTCTCCACAAGCACGCTAATAACGACAGCGTCGTAGTCGATCTGACCGGAATATTGCTGGAAGACCAGGTATTGCTGGTCAGTACCGCTGCCGCTCAGACCGAAGTTGAGTACCTCGGTATCGGCCAGTTGCTGCTCCAGAATGTCCGTATACCGTTTGCCGTTGCTGACGCCATCGCCCGCGGTGTAGGAATCGCCGAAAACCAGCACACGATGTGCAGTGTGCTTGCGGTGAGTCACCGGGTGATCACAGCGAAAACCGTCGCGATTGGTTTTCACAAGATATCCGCCACCCTCATGGGGAATCCTAAGCTTAAGGCCCGGCGCGAAACGGTAGCCTAAAATCGGATCGTAGCGCATCAAGCGCCGATGCAGACCGGGCGACTCTCCATCCTGTGTGTGCTCGCTCATGATCGTCTCGTCTCCTGATTCCCGGGTGTTCGCCCCCGCTTCCACAGTTTCGACAAATCATCTATGACGTCCCACATTGCATGTCGCAGAGGATGCGTCTCCTCTGGTTCTATCGTTCAGTCTCCACACTATCCCCGTGAAACACTTGAATCGATTTCGTCCCGTGCACCGAAGTCCACGGGTCTTCTCTCGTTGTCTGCCTCGACGTTAAGACGCTTGCGCAACTTCGCGACAACGCCAGCGTCGCCGCGCTCGAATTCACGCACTGAGCGAGCCCGCTGGCAGCCGTATCGCTCGCGACTGCTCTACCTCGTTGGGTCGTCTGCTTATTCACGTGCCCGACATATCACCGGCGCTCAATTTTCATAACATACAAGCACGTTTTGCCATTCGATCGCCATACGCTAGTCGAAATCGGCAAATTTTTACGGAGTTTTCGTTCGCTGTTTAAAACACGAACGGCGTGAAAGGAGGGACCGCACGCTCAAACCCGATCTGCGTTTCCGGGCAGCTCGAAGCATTCAAAGAGTCGAACTGCGCGAGAGTGTCGACTAGGCGATCAGTTCTTCCGAAGAAATGCCGAAGATCGAGTTCTTGCACCGCGAACCCAAGTGCTCGAACTTTGATTGTCTGACTCTCCAGCCATTGCGCGCACTAGTTCGCGGTGTTCAAGCGCATTGACGACGATTCCCGCCCGCAATTGACCTCCGACCAGGCTGACGAGTTGTTCTGGTCTGGCGCCCACATCGAAGGATGAAAGGTATATGCGCACTGCGAAGCCTCCAGTGAACAAAAAGAGAATTTCTGGATTGCCCCCGACGCCCCCTCGATACGGTTGGCCGAGACCGAGCCACCAAGGACGATCGAGTTACGGAAGGCGGACAATCACGCCATCGCTCGGCTACGTTTGACTGGCGATATGAGACTCGCGAGACTATCCCTAGCCGCAAGCTGCGTCGGCATTGGAGTTCGTTACACAAGCCCTTGATCGGTCATCGCCAACAATAGTCGTTCAGCGCCGATGCCGAAACCGGCTTCCTCCCGACAGGCGCCGCGACCAGCCACTTGCTGTTGTGCTCCGAGTTCCGTAAAGCGCATTTCGAAGCCCCGACCGTTCAGATAGCAAATAAGGCCTCTGCGCGCCGAATCGTCGATTTCATAGCGAATGCCGAGTGAATCGAAAAAGCCGATCGCAACTTCCTGGCTGCGCTTGACCGCGAATTCTGGGTTGAGGCATAAACACTCAAATCCAAGATGGGAGAATTCGCGGTAGCGGCCGGCTTGAGGTCGTTCGTAGCGATAGCATCGAGCGATATAAAACAACATTCGCTCCCGTTGTCGGCCCAGCAACTCGCTGCATCGCTTCTGGAACCGTGCCGTTGCCTCAGGAATCAGGCAGCAGGCGTGTCCCTTCTTATCGGGAAAGGCCCACATCTGGTCGATGATCTCGCTGCCGCCGGCTTTTTGAATGAATGTATCTTGCGACCACAGCGCGGGGACAATCGCCTCCTCTACTTTATTGTCCTGCTATGGGCGTAACGAACCACGGCGCATCGAGTGACGACCGTGATGATGACGAGGTTGGTTCGAGACGAGACAGGGTTCCATGTCAGCAATATTGGCACATCAATTGTGACCTGTGAACCGCTCCGCATGTGACGAGGTCCGCAGCGCGATCTCAACGGCCCAAACGAGTCACGCGGCTAAAGGTTGTCGACGACTTGAACGGGCTTGCGAAGCGACCCGGCTGTTCCGGTCGGCGAACTTCTCGCGGGCCAGCTAGGCCATCTGGTTGATGGTTTTGCGAAACCTGCGCAGCGATAGGGCGAACAGCGTCGTGCCAATCGCGATCAATGCGCAGAACGGCCGCCACACCACGTCGATGCCCGCGCCGCGGTAAAGTATTGCCTGACCCAGTTCGACGAAGTGCGTGGTGGGTGCCGCGAGCATGATGTCCTGAACGATTTGCGGCATACTCTCCCGTGGAGTGATGCTGCCCGACAGCATCTGCAACGGCAGCAGCACGAGCACGATCAGCATGCCGAACTGCGGCATGCTGCGAGCGAGCGTCGCGAGGAAAATGCCCATCGACGTCGTCGCGAACAGGTGCAGCGCGGCGCCCAGCATGAATAGCGCCACGGATCCCTCGACAGGCACGTGCAGCGCCCCCCGTACAACGAACGTCAGCGAGAACGCAGCGGCAGCGAGAACGACGAGCCCCATCGACCAGACCTTCGAAAGCATGATTTCCGCCGGCGTCACGGGCATGACCAGCAAATGTTCAATGGTGCCGTGCTCGCGCTCCCGGATGAGCGCCGCACCGGTGAGAATGATCGACAGCATCGTGACGCTGTTGATTATCTCCATTAATGCGCCGAATCGCACATGTTCGAGGTTCGGGTTGAAACGCATGTGTATGGCGATATCGACGGGCGGCGTCGCGTTCGCCCGATAGTGTCGCGCGAACGTATCGACCTCGCCACTCACGATCTGCTGCACGTAGCCGCTGCCGGTGAACGCCTGACTCATCCGGGTCGCATCGACATTCAGCTGGATGACGGCGCGCCGGCCCGCGAGGATGTCGCGCTGGAAATTCGGCGGGATGTCGAGCGCGAAAGTGTATGTGCCGGTGTCGAGACCCCGGTCGACGGCCGATGCCGAAATGAGCGCGGGCGTGTCGAACTGCGGCGGAAAAAATGCCTCGACTATCCGCGCCGAAAGCGGCGACGCGTCCTCGTCGACCACCGCGATCGGCGCCTTGTGCAGCGTATCGGGTTGCGCTGTCGCGGCCGAGTAGATCGATACGGTGAACGTGTAGACGATCAGCACGAGCATGATCGGATCGCGGCGCAGGCTCCACAGTTCCTTGATGCCGAGCCGGTAGATGTTCGAGAACCTGCGTATCATCGTCACGTCTCCTGCTTGCGCAGCATCGCCATCGTCACCAGCATCACCACGGGTATCGTGACGAGCAGCGGCCAGAACTGTGTCCGCAATTCGTCGAAGCCCAGCGCCTTGTTGAATACGCCGCGGCTAATCGTGAACATGTAACCTGCGGGATAGATGTGTCCGATGACCCGGCCGCTGCCTTCCATCGAAGAAAGCGGATTGATCAGCCCCGCGAACTGGATCGTCGGCACCATGGTGCCGACGATGGTGAGAAAAATGGCGGCAATCTGGCTGCGCGTGAATGTGGACGCAAGGAGCCCAAGGCTGGTCGCCACGATGCTGAAGACAAGAACGGCCGCAAGCAGCGTGATGAAGCTGCCCTTCACGGGAACGCCGAACGCGAAGCGCGCCATCAGTGTCATCAGCAGGAAGTTGACGAGCGCGAGCAGCACGTACGGCACCTGCTTGCCGAGCAGAAATTCCGCACGCGTGACGGGCGTGACGTACAGGTTCACGATCGAACCCAATTCCCGTTCGCGCACGACCGCAAGCGCGGTCAGCATCGCCGGCAGCATCAGCAGCAGCATCGGAATGATCGCGGGCACCATTGCCGGAAGGCTTCTCACGTCGGGGTTGTAGCGAAAGCGCGTCTCGATGTCGAGCCGGGCGGCAGGCGCAGCGCCGAGCCGGTGCTGCGCCTGATCTGCGAGCCAGGCCGCGTGCATGCCTTGAACGTAGCCGCGGATCGTCTCCGCTCGCTGCGGCATCGCGCCGTCTATCCACGCGCCTATCTCGACCGGTCTACCGCGCTGCAGGTCGCGTGCGAAGTCCGGCGGTATCTCGACTGCGAGCGAGAGCCGGCCGCTGCGCATGCGCCTGTCGACGTCGTCGTAGTCGGCAAGCGGCGCCTGCTGAACGAAGTAGCGCGAGCCCGAAATGTTCAGCGCGTAGTCGCGGCTCAGTTCGGTCTGGTCACGGTCGAGCACCGCGAAGCTGAGCTTTTCGACATCCAAATTGATGCCAAAGCCCATGACGCACATCAGGACGAGCGAGCCTAGCAGCGCGAGCGTCGCGCGCACCGGGTCGCGCCGCAGCTCGAGCCCTTCGCGCCACATGTAACTGAGCATCCGCGTCGGGCTGAAGCGGCGCTGGCTGGTCGCGCGGGCGGCCGCTTCGCGCGGCGGGGCAATTGTCGTGCCCCGCGACGCGATATCAATGGCCGGCTCGCCGCCCGCATCGACCAGATAGCCGATGAATGCCGCTTCGAGCGTTGCCGCGCGGCGCGCACGCACGAGCGCGTCCGGCGCGTCGCTGGCGAGCACCTTCCCGGCGTGCATCAGCGAGATGCGATCGCAGCGCTCCGCTTCGTTCATGAAGTGCGTCGAGATGAAGATCGTCACGCGGTCGCGGCGGGCCAGATCGAGCATCAGCTGCCAGAAGCTGTCGCGCGCAATCGGGTCCACCCCCGAGGTCGGTTCGTCGAGAATCAGCAGTTCCGGCTTGTGCACCATCGCCACCGCGAGCGACAGGCGCTGCCTGACGCCCAGCGGCAGGTTCGCGGGCAGCGTGTCGAGCACGTCCGCGAGGCCGAAGCGGTTCACCATTTCGTCGACGCGCGCGGGAATCTCGCGCTCGTTCACATGGAACAGCCGCGCATGGAGTATCAAGTTCTGCCGCACGGTGAGCTCGCCATACAGCGAGAACGCTTGCGACATGTAGCCGACGCGTCGGCGCGTGTCGATATCGTCAGGATCCACCGGGTGCCCGAACAGCGTGGCGGAGCCTTCAGTAGCGGGCAGCAGTCCCGTCAGCATCTTCATCGTGGTCGACTTGCCGCAACCGTTCGAGCCAAGAAAGCCGAAGATCTCGCCTCTGCGGATGCGGAAGCTCACGTGGTCGACCGCGACGAAGTCGCCGAAACGCATCGTTAGATCATGGGCTTCGATCGCCAGGTCCGTTTCGTCGCCCGTCTGCAGCGGTGTGATCTGGACAGCGTGGTGCCCGCGTCGTCTCGCCTCAGGCAGCAACGCAATGAATGCTGCCTCAAGCGTGCGGCAGCCCGTTTGATCGAGAATCGCGGCCGGCGTGCCGGTCGCGAGCACGCGTCCGGCATCGAGCGCGACGAGCCAGTCGAAGCGCTTTGCTTCGTCCATATAGGCGGTGGCGACGATCACGCTCATCGCGGGATGCGTATCACGAATGCGCGCGATCAGGTTCCAGAACTGCGTGCGCGCGAGCGGATCCACACCCGTGGTCGGCTCGTCGAGAATCAGCAGGTCCGGGTCGTGAATCAGCGCGCAGCACAGCGCGAGCTTCTGCTTCATGCCGCCGGAGAGCTTGCCCGCTGGACGCGACAGAAACGGATAAAGCCCCGTGCTGCGCGTCAGGTCGTCAACGCGGCGGCGGCGTTCGGCTACGTCGTGGCCGAATAGCCGCGCGAAGAATTGCAGGTTCTCTTCGACCGACAGCGTCGGGTACAAATTCTTCCCCAGGCCCTGCGGCATGTACGCGATGCGCGGGCACACGTGGTTGCGGTGGCGCGCCGACGCCATGTCGCCGCCCAGGGTTTCAACCGTGCCGTGCTGCACCTTGCGGGCGCCCGACGCCAGCGCGAGCAGGCTCGACTTGCCGACTCCGTCTGGCCCGATCAGGCCCACCATCCGCTTCGCGGGAATGTCGAGCGTGACGCCGTCGAGCGCGACCGTCTCGCGGAAGCGCAGTGTCACGTCATGCAGTCTCACGACCGGCGCGCCGCTCGCGTCGCCGCTACGGAGGTCGTCGGCGAGGCAGGGCAGCATGGCGCTCACTGCGGCACCCGGATCGACAGGTTCGCGGGCCACGGGACCCGCGAATCGATACGGACCCACGCGACACCCGGCAGCCCCGTCTTGACGAGCTTCAGATGCTGGAGCAGCAACTCGCGGCTGATGCGCGCCTTGACGCGAAACATCAGTTTCTGGCGCTCGTTCGCGGTTTCGACGGTCTTCGGCGTGAACTGCGCGGTGCTGGCAACAAACGTTATCGCGGCCGGGATCACGTAGTTGGGCGCGGCATCCAGCACCACGCGAACTTCGGCGCCGAGCGCGACCTTGCCGGCTACCGTCTCGGGCAGGAAAAAGGTCATGTAGACATCGGAGAGGTCGATCATGTTGAGGACCGTCCCGCCCGCTGCGAGCACCTCGCCAGGCTCCGCGACGCGGTACTGCACGCGGCCGTCGCGCGGCGCGGTGAGTTCGCTGTCGACGATATCGGCATTGACCCGCGCGATAGTGGCCTGAGCGGCAACCACCATCGAACGCGCCGCGACGAGCTGCGCGCGGGCTGCGTCGATCGCGGCCGTCGCGGTCGCGACCTGCGCGATGGCGGCGTTCACTGCTGCCTCGGTGCTGCGCATCCGCGCGCGGTCGTCGTCGAGTTCCTGCATCGACGAAGCGCCTTCGCGCGACAGCGTTTCCGAGCGCGCGAGCTTGCGTTGCGCGGCGTCGAGTTCGGCTTCGCGCTGCGTCACGAGCGCCCGAGCCGCGGCCTTGTCGCTCACGCGCTGCGCGACCTGCGCCTCGACGCTCGCCGCGTTGTTGATCGCCTGCTGATGCTGCGCGCGCGCTTCGTCGAGTTGTGCTTCGAGCACGGTGACCTGCATCCTCGCAAGCGGCTGGCCCGCTTTCACGAAGTCGCCTTCGTCGACATAGAGGCTGTCGACGCGGCCGGCGAGCTTCGTCGCGACGTCGATTTCGGTCGCCTCGACACGGCCGTTGCCACTCGCGAACGCGTCGCCCGGGCCGTCCGTGTGCAATCGCGTCCACGCATAATAGCCGGCAGCGGCGACGAGCATCGCTGCGACGGCGATCAGTCTTTTTGTTGTTGCAACGTTCATTGCGACGGGTCCTGTGAGGTCGAATGTCCGGCTATCGACGGCGGCTGGCCGGCCCGGGCCTCGTGCTCCAGATTGCCGCCCAGCGCCGAGTAGAGCGCGACTCGGCTCGACAGTAGCGCCCTGCGGGTCTGCACGAGCGCCTGCTGCGCGTCCAGCAGATCGCGCTGTGCGTCGAGTACTTCGAGGAACGGCGTCGCGCCGCTGTCGTATCGCAGCCGTGCAAGCCGCGCGCGCTCGGTCTGCGCATCGAGGGTCGCGCGTGCCGATTGAACCTGGTCGGCCAGCCACACGCGTGCCGACAACGCATCGGCCACGTCACGAAACGCGGACTGAATGCTTTTTTCGTACTGCGCGAGCGCCTCTTTCTGGCGCGCCTCTTCGAGATCCAGGTTGCTGCGGTTACGTCCCGCGTCGAAGACCGGCAACGACACGCTCGGCAGAAAGATCCACGCGCCGGTGCTGGACGAGAACAGGTCCTGAAGCGCGGTACTGCTGGTGCCGATCGTGCTGGTCAGCGTGATGCGCGGGAAAAAGGCCGCGCGCGCCGCGCCGATGTTCGCATCGGCTGCGCGCAGCTGATGTTCGGCGGCGACGATGTCGGGGCGATTTTCCAGCAATTGCGATGGCAGGCCCGCACCGAGATCGGCCCGAATGCTGTTGTCGTCCAGTGGTGCCGGCGGCGACAGCGCCGTCGGCGAGCCGACGAGCACGTCGAGCGCATGAGCATCGGTGGCACGCTGCTGCTGTAGCTGTGCGGCGAGAGTACGCGCCTGTTCAAGCAGAATCTGCGACTGCGTCAGGTCGAGCCTCGACGTCGCGCCGACCTCGTATCGCCGCCGGAAGATACGTAAGGATTCCGTGCGGGTCGCAATCGTCTGGCGTGCGATTGCAATGCGCTCGTCGAACTCGCGTAGCAGAAGGTAAGCGTCGGCGACCTGCCTGATCAGCGTAAGGGCGGCGGCGCGCCGCGATGCGTCGCTGGCCAGATAGTTTTCGAGCGCGGCATCCTTCAGGTTGCGCACGCGTCCCCAGAAGTCGAGTTCCCAGTTGCTTTCCGTCAGGCTCACGCTATAGCCTGCGCCGTCGATCGGCTGGCTGCCCAGGATGCCGCCCGGCGTCCGGAAGCGGATGTACGACCCACCCGCCTGGATGGTAGGGAATTGATCGGCGCGGCGTACACCGTATGCGGCGCGCGCCTCTTCGACACGCTGCACTGCGATGCGCAGGTCGCGGTTATGCTCGAGCGCCTGCGCGATCAGGGCCTGAAGCTGCGGGTCCGGAAAATAGTCGCGCCAAGCCATGTCGGCGGCAGTTGACTGGCCCGCGTCAGGCGCGTCGGTCGGCCACGAGGGGGCGACCGGCAATATCGGGCGTTCATATTGCGGCGCGAGCGACAGGCAAGCAGACAGTGATAGCGACAGCGCGAGCGCCATGACGGCCGCGTGCAGCCGACAGGCATACTGCTTCAGGCGTTCGCTGGGAGCGGCATCGTTGCGCATGGCATAGCTGCAGGTAGGCTATTCGCATCGCATCGCTCCATCCGCGCACAAGCGGTGATGCATTTGGCAGACGGGCAGCGACGAGCAGGTTCTGCGCCTATGGTGCCGCGTCCTGGCCGCGCGTCGTTGACGCAAGTCAACGGGCCAGCCGGCCAGCGGGGAATGAGCGGAATTCTGTTGGAGATGGCGTTCGAACGTCTCTGCAGAGAGGCTGGACAATGTCCGAAAGTGCCCGCACACGGTCCTACCGTTAGCCGACGACAGATGCTGTCGTCGGCCCGACTGCATCCGGCAGAAATCGACCTTGTTATTTGATAGCGAAGCCCGACGGCTGTCGTACAGCTGTACCGCGAGGGGTATCGTCGACCATTCTGGTGCCACCGAGCGAGAGCGGGATAGTCTCGAAATGGCCCGGCCACGTCCAATTCCAATTGCGCATGAGGATCATGCACAAAAAATACATAACGTCGAATGAACGCTGATGCGGCGGCCCTTAAAGCGTCTATATGAAATGATGTCTGTCGGCAGGCACGCGAGCCGGCATAGCGGAGCTGCCGCGAGCCGCGTGAGTCATTTAGAGTTCGGAATCGGCGAAGAGTGTTTCCAGGGCTTGGGGCGATGCATCGCGCAATGTGGCAACCGCAACGGCAGCGTTCTGCTCGCGCTGTACGGACAACGCGAGCGTCGCGCGCGATTCGTCAATTGTGCGCACGAAATACATCGCGGCGGCACTGTCAGGTTAAATTGCTTACACTACTGCCCGGAAAGCGCCGCCAGGTTTTGACTCTGGCGCTTCGTCGCGTTTGATCTTGCCGCCTGGCAACGTCCATCTCGCGCCCGCTCGGGCGACCAGCAGAATGCGGTCGTCGCCATGCTTAACATCCGGCGATGTCACCTCGCTGCAGATTTATCAACGGTGTCCGGAGCAGTCTCCGTGCGAATGTTTCAGGCACCCTCAAACTCGCAAACTGCCATTCTTTCAATTAGCCGACCATACCGAGGGCAGTCGTTCCGGTTCAGGCGGCAGACGGAACGCGGTAGACATTGAGTCTGGCCGCAGAGGATTATCATGTTCACGCATCTACTCGTGGCGACGGACGGTTCGGTACTCTCAAAATCCGATGTCCTGCTGACAGTGTCACTCGCCAGCGAAAACATGGCGAAAATGACGGCGCTTCACGTTATACCGGAGTTCCACTTTTTGCGTACGGCACGGAAATGCTTGCAGACACTGAGGAACGATTTCTTTAGGTCGCCCAGTAGCACGCGGATGACTACCTCGGAGCGGTGAAGAAAGAAGCGAGCCTCGCCGGCGTTGAATGCGAGACTATAACGGCGACGCGAGCGCATCCGTATGAAGCGATTATCAGCGTCGCAATACAGCAGAAATGCGATCTCAGCGTGATGGCCTCTCATGGTCGTCGCGGGAATCGGTCACTGCTGCTCGGCAGCGAGACGCAGAAGGTACTCACGCACAGCGACATTCCCGTGCTGGTGGTCCAGTCGTCTGTGACGCTTGAGGCGGTCCGTGGAAAGGAACACGGTACGCCCAGAGACTCAGCGCAGTAGACAAACCAGATGTTCATCGTGGCGCGGGCTACTATCCGGCTTGCATCACCACGATGTCGCGGACCGACCGGAGAGGCAGAGATCAGAGACAGTTGAACCGTGCGCCGACCGTCCCGATGCTCAGTCCACGCGACCGCTACGAATTGCCCAGATGGCCGCGACGGCAAGGAAAACCAGGCATGAGCTCCACTGGGTCAACACGCTTGACCATGCCAGTGAGGGATTCGTTGTCGCTTCAGCGTGGCCGGCCAGATACAGGAGACTGCCAGAGGGCAACTGCATCTGCTTTTCCACCAACCACCATTTCAGCGTCAGGACGATCGACGCCAGTCCGCTGCCCACAAGAACGGCACCCAGCATTGGGGCATGACGCGCTGACGCCCCGCCCGGTTCAATGCGGTGGCCAATGTGCCACACGACAGCGCCAGTAACTGCTATCGAGAGAGCGACAAACCAGCCCGGAAACCTCAGGCCAACTGCCACCAGGAACCCCGCAAGCGTGACGAGCTGCGGCCACGTGCCGCGCACCACTGCCAGGCAGACTGCTCCCAAGCGGTCCACTATTTCTCTCCTGCAATGATTACGGCGCGCGTACGTCCGGCCTCGAACGCAGCGCCGTGAGAATGCCCCTTAACAGCTCGACCGGTGGTGGCGGACAGCCTGGAATGGCCACGTCCACGGGAAGCAGATTGGACAGCGGCCCGCACACGGCATAGCTGTCCCTGAAGATGCCACCCGTGCACGCGCAATCGCCTGCAGCGACCACCAGCTTCGGATGAGGCGTCGCGTCCCATACCCGTCGGACCGCTTCCTTCATGTTCAGCGTGAGCGGACCGGTGACCAGCAGCATGTCCGCATGACGCGGACTCGCGACGAACTTGATGCCGAGACCCTCGATGTTGTAGTAGGGGTTATTCAGCGCGTGAATTTCCAGTTCGCATCCATTGCATGAGCCCGCATCGACCTGGCGGATGCACAGCGCGCGACCGAGCACGTCGAGAATCTCCCGCTGTATCTGTTGCTGATGCGAGGTTATCCACGCGTCGTTCGTGTCTGGGAGGGAGCCGGCAGGAATGTCTGTCCGTGCGATCTGTTTGAGAAGTTGCCACATTACAGGTCGTGTCCCGCGTAGTTCAGGTTGAACGATTTGTTGATCAGCGGGA
The DNA here is from genome assembly GCF_002902945.1 of Paraburkholderia caribensis. Classification (NCBI taxonomy): domain Bacteria; kingdom Pseudomonadati; phylum Pseudomonadota; class Betaproteobacteria; order Burkholderiales; family Burkholderiaceae; genus Paraburkholderia; species Paraburkholderia caribensis. The sequence goes on along the minus strand of NZ_CP026103.1, from coordinate 942,973 downwards.
AATCGGGAACGATATTGCCGATGATCGCGTGCTCCAGCGCCGGCCAGTTCTGCCACGATGGGTCATGGCAATGACACCGGGAAATGGTTCCGTTTTCACCCGTCTCGATGGCCACGAACACATCACCGCGCCAACCTTCGACCCAGCCGACACCGCAGGATGGCGACTGGCCGGTTTCGACCGGCGTGACGACGGCGCCGTCAGGCAGACCGTCGAGGAGCACGCCAATCAGCCGCAACGACTCGTAGACCTCGTTGAACCGCACGGCGACGCGAGCAGCCACGTCGCCCCGGTTGTCGCACACCATTTGAGGCTGGACTTCGTGATACGGTGCGTAAGGATGATCAACGCGGACGTCGATGCCAAGACCGCTCGCCCGCGCCGCCAGACCGCACACACTGAAATGCGTGGCCACGTTCGTCTGGAGCTTGCCTGCACCTGCAAAGCGATCCTGTAATCCCGATTGCTCTTCGTAGATGCGCTGCATCACGCGGACCGCGTCTTCGGTTCGCTCGCACTGGTCAGTGACGGCCTCGATGAACTCCGCAGCCATATCGCGCTCCACCCCACCGGGCACGATCTGGTCCATCAGATAGCGATGTCCGAATACCCGGTCGTTCAGACGCAGCCAGTCTTCCTTCAGCCTGGAGAACTGCGCGAGCCCATAGGCGAAGCCGGCATCGTTGCCAAGCGCGCCGAGATCGCCCAGATGATTGGCGATACGCTCACGTTCGAGCAACAGGGCACGCAACCACTGCGCGCGTGGCGGCACAAAGACGTTCAGTGCGCGTTCGGCGGCCATGCAATAAGCCCACGAGAAGGCAACCGTCGTGTCGCCGGCAATCCGTCCCGCCAGACGATGTCCGAGCAGCAACGGCGTCTGCCCGAACAGCCGCTCGATGCCGCGATGCGTATAACCGAGCCGCTCTTCCAGTCGCAACACCTTCTCACCGACGACGGAGAAGCGAAAGTGTCCCGGCTCGATAATGCCCGCATGTATCGGTCCCACCGCGATCTCATGAACACCGTCTCCAGCGACCTGCACGAACGGGTAGTCAGCTTCCTGCGATTCGAAGCGCTCGTTTCCGGACGACAAAGTCTGAAGCGGATAATAGTCGGCTGGCCAGTTACCGTGATTCAGCCACGGCCGCGTGTCCGCCGCGCCCGTCGCGTACAGCCCGAGCAGATCGTGGACGGCACGCTGCATGCGCGACGCACATGGAAAGATGCTGGACAGATCCGGATAGCTTGCCGCGCCTTCATTACCCATCGCGACAGGCAACTGCGCCCACAACAGGCCATCCTGCATCGCATAGGCTGCCGACATCACGCATGTGCCCGCACCCGCTTCTGCACCCCACAACGAGATCAGCCGGTCGCCCTCTTCTCGTGCTGTGCTGGCGATGCGGACCCACGTTGCGGCGTCGGTGTGTGCCAGCCAGGCAGATGCCCGGCCGGCGGACGCCGATATCCGCGTAAGGTCCGAAAGTCCGAGTGAGTCGATCCGCATGCGTCACCCCGCAATCATCGCTGCCGCCTGCCGGTACCACGCGGCAAGATACGGCGGAATGTAAAGCCCCAGCATGAGACCGAGGCCCAGATGCACAAATACGGGCAGGAGTGCCGGCGGGTGTTCGAGCGGTGTTGCCGTCGTCTCGCCAAATACCATGTGCTGCACGCGCGCGAAGATGGTCGCGAACGCCACCGCAAGTGCGATCAGAAGCACAGGCGTCGCCCACGGCAGTTCGCTGATGGCCGTCGTCAGGATCAGGAACTCGCTCGCGAAGACGCCGAACGGCGGCATGCCGAGAATGGCCAGCGCACCCAGCATCATGCCCCACCCGACCGTCGGGCTCACGCGCAACAGCCCGCGAATGTCGTCGATCATCTGCGTGTGGGCCTTCTGGGCAGCATGGCCGACCGTGAAGAAGATCGCCGACTTGACGAGCGAATGCACGGTCATATGCAGCAGACCCGCGAATGTCGCGGTCGGCCCGCCCAGTCCGAAAGCGAACGTCATCAGGCCCATGTGTTCGATCGACGAATACGAGAACAGGCGCTTCACGTCTTTCTGGCGCAACAGCGAAAAGGTGGCGACCAGCACCGACACCAGTCCGAACCCGACCAGCAGGCGCCCCGGCAGACCGTTCTGCAAAGCCCCGTCGGCAAGCACCTTGCAACGTAATACCGCGTACAGCGCGACGTTGAGCAGCAGGCCGGAGAGCACGGCGGAAATCGGCGTAGGCCCTTCGGCGTGCGCGTCCGGCAACCAGTTGTGCATCGGAACGAGGCCGACCTTCGTGCCATAACCAATCAGCAGAAAAACAAACGCAAGCGACATGATGGTTGGGTCGAGCGCGCCCTTCACCGCACTCAGACTGGTCCAGAGCAACGCATCGCCGCCCGTGAGCTGACGGCTTGCCGCAAGATAAAGCAGGATCGTGCCGAACAGCGCCTGCGCAATGCCGACCCCGCACAGGATGAAGTATTTCCACGCCGCTTCGAGACTGGCCGCCGTGCGATAGACGCTCACCAGCAGCACCGTCGCGAGCGTCGCGGCCTCCATCGCGACCCACAGGATGCCGACGTTGTTGGTGAGCAGCGCGAGCAGCATCGCGAACACGAACAGCTGATACATGCTGTGATAGAGACGCATACGCGCCGCCGTCATCTTGCCGCGCCCCTGCTCGATGCGCATGTACGGCCGCGAGAAAATCGACGTGGTCCAGCCGACGAACGCCGTCAGTGCAACGAGGAAGACGTTGAGGGGATCGACGAAGAAAAGCTTTCCGAGTGCAAAGGCCGGACCGTGGGCAACGGTTTGCGCGGCCAGCAGCATCGCCGCAATGAAGGTCAGGAAGCTGAAGGCTATGTTGAGTTCCGGCGCCAGATGGTGCTGTCCGACGAGTGCCAGACATCCGCCCGCGACGAGCGGAATGCCGAAGACCAGCAGCAGGACCCACGCTTCAGTCATCTTTGAGCTTTTCCAGGTGGTGGATGTCCAGGCTGTCGAACTGCTCGCGGATCTGGAACATGAAGACGCCGAGAATCAGGATGCCGACCAGCACGTCGAGCCCGATGCCGAGTTCGACGATCATCGGCATGCCGTTGGTCGCCGCTGCCGCCGCGAAGAAAAGGCCGTTCTCCATCGAAAGAAAGCCGATCACCTGTGGTATCGCCTTCGACCGCGTGATCATCATCATGAACGAGAGCAGCACGCACGCGAGCGCGATGCCGAGCGTGCCGCGCGCAACCGAAGACGCGAGCTGGCTGATCGGCGTCGCCACGTTGAACGCCACGATCACGAGCACGATTCCGATCAGCAGCGTCGTCGGGATATTGAGCAGTGTCTCGACATCGGTTTTGACGTTGAGGCGCTGCACCAGCCGGTAAAGAATCCACGGGATCAGGCCAACCTTGAGGACCAGTGTCAGCAGCGCGGAGACGTACAGATGAACGTCCTGCGAAACAAAGCCCAGCACGAAGTTCGCCGATACCAGCGCGATACCCTGCAGCGTGTAGAGGTGAATCAGCGACAGGATGCGGCGCTGGCTGAGCATCGCAAACGACACCATCAACAACACGGCCGCCAACAGGTTGATGATCTGCGTCGACAGACCGTGGAGACCGTGCATTCATGCCCCCAGCAGAAAGTGGACAAGCATGCCGATCACCGCGAGCAGAAAGGCCGTGGCGAGAAACTCCGGCACCCGGAAGATGCGCATCTTCGCGTTGGTCGTCTCCACTACGGCGAGCGCCACGCCGCCTACCAGCAGCTTGACGAACAGCGTTGGTATGGCGAGCAGCAGCGCGACGGGATTGCCGGCCTCCGCGATGCCCCAGGGCACGAACAGGGACAGCCCGATGCACGAGTAGGCAAACAGCTTGAGACTCGCCGCCCACTCCATCAGCGCGAGATGCCGCCCGGAATACTCGAGGATCAACGCCTCGTGAATCATGGTCAGTTCGAGATGCGTGGTCGGATTATCGACGGGCAGTCGTGCGTTCTCGGCCAGCGACACCATCGTGAACGCAATGCCCGCGAACGCGAGGCTCGGATAGATCGCAAGCTCCTGATGGCTCAGCGTACCCACGATATGCGTCAGCAGCGTCGAGTGAGTAATCAGCGACGCGGAAAAAAGCACCATCAGCAGAGCCGGTTCGGCCAGGAAGCCGACCAGCATCTCGCGACGCGCGCCCAGCGTGCCGAATGCCGTGCCGATATCCATTGCGGCGAGCGAGATTGCCACGCGCGCCAGCGCGAACAGCCCGACCAGGGCAACGGCGTCGGCAGCGGTCGACAACGGCAGATCGGTCGAGAGCGTCGGTACGATGGCGCACGCGAGCGTCATGCAGCCCCAGATCACGTACGGCGCACCGCGAAACACGGGGCTCGCGTGATGTGCGACGACCGATTCCTTGTTGAACAGCTTGTGCAGCATCCGGTACGGCTGCCAGATGGATGGCGCGCGACGGTTCTGCAGCCAGGCACGGCACATGTTGATCCAGCCCGTCAGCAGCGGAGCCGCCGCGAGCGCCAGCAGGATTTCGAGCAGCTGCGAGGTTAGTCCGGAGAGCGTGATCATCGTCTGACCAGTATCAGCAGGACAATGAGCACAAGAAAGCTGTACATCAGATAGACAGCGATGCGGCCCGCCTGGAGCAGGCCGGCCAGCGCGGCGATGCGTCTGACAATGCGTTCGATGGGTTCGTAAAGCATCGCCCACGTGCGGTCCGTCACGGCGACGCGATATGTGGGGCGCGCGTCGAAGGGCGACGGGAGTTGCCGTTCGATCCTGAACAGTGGCGCGAAGATCTCGCGGATCGGCTGGCCGAACCCTTCGGCTGTATCCTGCATGCGCGCGTTCACGAACGGATGGCCGCAAGCCCACGGACTCGCGCGGCGCAACCGCCCATGGTAGAACCGGCGCACCAGTATCCAGGCCAGCGCGCAGCAGCCGACGAAGAACAGCAGAAAGACCAATGGCATGTAACTCGCACGACCGATGTTCGTGGGCGCCAGCAGCAACCAGCCATTCCGGGCGACCGCCGGCCCGATGCCTGCGCCGATCAGCGCCTGCGTCACACGATCGAGCACGGCCACGAACTGCACGGGCAGCAAGCCAAGCAGCACGCACGTCGCCGCGAGCCATACGAAGCCGACACGCTCCCATGGGCTTGCGTCCCGCGCGTTACCAAGCTTTGGCTCGCGCGGCTGCCCGAGGAAGATGATCCCGAAGAACTTCACCATCGTATAACCGGCGAGCGCGGCAACGAGTGCGATCAGCGCCGCGACGAGCGGAACGATCATGTTCAGGAATGAGTCCGGCAGGTCGGGCGTGAACAGGAAGCTCTGCAACAGCAGCCATTCGGACACGAACCCGCTCAAGGGCGGCAGCCCAGCACTCGAAAGCGCGCCCAGCAATGCGACCCATGCGGTCCATGGCATGAACCGGATCAGTCCGCCCAGGCGTCCGAGATTGCGCTCACCCGTTGCATGCAGGACGGAGCCTGTCGATATGAACAGCAGGCTCTTGAACGCGGCATGGCTTGCGATCTGGTAGAGCAGCGCCGTCAGCGACAACGCGGCGAGCGCCGACATGTCGAACGCCCGGAACAGGACCGCGAGTCCCATGCTGACGAACATCAGACCGATGTTATCGACCGACGAGTAGGCGAGCAGCCGTTTCATGTCGGTCTGGATCGCACTGAATACAACGCCGAACAGCGAGGTGAAAAGGCCGAGCGCCAGCATCACGACACCCCACCATGCGATCTGTACGTGCATCAGGTCGAACACCGTCCGCAGCATGCCGTAAAGCCCTGCCTTCAGGACAAAGCCGCTCATCAGTGCTGACACGGGCGAGGGCGCTGCCGGATGCGCCTCGGGCAACCAGACATGCAATGGGAAGATACCCGCTTTCGCACCGAAGCCGAGCAGCGCCAGCGCGAACGCGATGGATGCCCAGAATACGTCCAGATGCTGTTGCCGCATGCCGGCAAACGTGTAGTCGCCCGTCCCCGCCTGCAACAGCCCGAAACACAGCAGCAGAGCGAGCGCGCCCACGTGCGAAATCAGGAAGTACAGGTAGCCGGCTCGCCGGATTTCGGGAATGCGATGGTTGCTCATGACGAGAAACGTTGCCGCCAGCGTCATCGTTTCCCAGGCGACCATGAAGGCGTAGGCATCGTTTGCCACGAGGACGAGTGCGAGGCCCGCAAGGCACACGTGATATTCGAAGCAGAGCAACCCGGGGGGCGTGCCCTCACCCTTGCGGAAATAGCCGGCGGAAAAGGCACTGACGCCCGCGCCAACCATGCCGAGTACAGCCAGGAAATATGCCGACAGCGCATCGAGCCTGACATGGAACGGCAGACCCGGCAGACCTAGTGGCAGGATCGCCTCTTGAGAAGGGGAAAAGATACTGGCAATACCCAGCGCGCAGAGCAGCAACCCAAACAATGCGCCTGCCGGGAACAGCGCGTGTGCAACGACTCGCGTTCGATGCAGACTTATGAGTCCCAGCACCCCGACAACGAGCCAACCGGCTATCACGGCAAGCACGAACGGAAGGATGGTGAGAGAGGCCATCGTGCGTCGCTCTGCGCTGTCTGCCTATTCGCGGCCTACAGCCGCATCAGACGCGAAGCGATCGACGACTTGCGTAGCACGTCCTCCAGCATCGGTGACGCCTGAGCGCCCGCCTGCCTGACCGTCCGGTTGAAGAAGCTGTGCGCCTGCTGCAAATCCGCACTGCATTGGATGTCTCCTCACGAGGCGGGGATCCTCACGTACGGGATCGTGCGCCAGGAACATACAGTTATCAGATTATGATAATGTCGTTATCATCCTATCAGCTTTGCCCGCAGGATTCCATACGGCAGCGATGACACCCGCTGCGCCACGGCGCCGTCGTGTTTTCACTCCCATCAAATGGCTATTCACGCCCACGCAAGGCCGCATACCTATCGTGTGACGGAAGGAGTCTTTCACGCATGCCCGCGCACTTCTTTCGAACATTGACCGGAAAGGACCGCAGTACCGAGGCGAACAGGCGCCTCGGGTTTTCCCTTGCGTTCGTGGCAGGCGCGGCGAACGCGGGCGGTTATCTGGCCGTGAAGCAGTACACCTCGCATATGAGCGGCATTGTTTCCGCGATCGCGGACGAGGCGGTGCTGGGTGATGTCGCGCTGGTGCTTGCCGGTTTCGGCTCGCTGATTTCGTTTCTGCTGGGCGCGGCCTGCTCGGCGGTGCTCGTCAACTGGGGACGCCGTCAGCGCCTGCACAGTCAATATGCTTCCCCACTCATGCTCGAAGCCGCCCTGCTTCTGTGCTTCGGCCTGGTCGGCAGTCATCTGGCTCTACGGGACACCTTGTTCGTGCCCGCCACTGTCGTGTTGCTCTGCTTCATCATGGGACTGCAGAACGCCATGATCACCAAGCTGTCAGGCGCGGAAATCCGCACCACGCACATGACGGGCATCGTCACCGACATTGGTATCGAACTTGGCAAGCTCTTTTACTGGAACGCGTCGAACGATGATCCTGCCTCAAAACCCGTTATCGCCAACCGGGAGCGACTCAAGGTGCACGCCGGCATGCTCGCGAGTTTCTTTGCGGGCGGCATCACAGGTGCCCTCGGTTTCAAGCATGTCGGCTACGCATCGACCATTCCGCTCGCGGCCGTGCTGACGGCGCTAGCAATCATTCCATTGCTTGACGATCTTCGGGAGCGCCCGTGGCGGCCCGCGCGCAAGCCGCAATGACCGCGGCGACGAACTGACAGGGCGCGGAGTCACCTCATCCATGTCGGCGAAACACGCACATGTTATGATAATGTCATTATCATTTGATTTGCGCTTCAGTCTGACGAAATACACTGACACCGGGCTGCCTGTAGCAAGTCTTGAGACGGTGCCACGAACAGACGTGCGAAACGTGTCCGAAAGACCGGCAAGGAAAGAACGTGATTGATCCTGGTGCTGCCCTGCTGTCGTACGACCACGCATGCCGACTCGCTCGGGACATGAAGGGCGAACACGGCCTGGTCGTGGTCGGCGTCGGCACGGCCGGGGAACGCGGGTTCCAGATGCTTCACCGGTTTGCGGAGATATCCGACAGTCTCGACGCTCACGGAATCAACATCGTTTTTGTCTATCCGAAGGCATCGGCGCGCCATGTGTTCGACGCGATCTCGATCCGTGGCGCCCGCTATCGCGGAAAGCCATGCCTCTTTCTCGACGGCGATGGCCGGCTCTTTCGAACACCACTACCGCCTAGAGCTGTCCGCGCGGTCTATCTCGACGCCGATATGCGACCCGTCGATACTACCTGCGTGATGCTGGACAGCGAGACATGGCACGATGCGTTGCGCAGCTTTCTTGCGGACATTGTTGGACGGCGTCTGCACTAGGTCGATTCGAGTCGTATCGGCCTGATAGGACCGACGCGCAGGAAGGGAGAAACGCTGTGGTAGATGCTTTGATTCGGGTGACGGCCCAATGGGGAGTCGATGAAACCGTAGCGGAGATAAGGATCGAATACGGCAAAAGGATTGACTGGGACGAACGCACGGCCTGCGCACAGACCTGACCAGACACACTCCCCCAGCCGGATTGAATTCACCCCGCTTCTCCCATCCTGAACCACGCCACTACAAGGACGAGACATGACCGAGCCTACGGACCTTCAGCCAGTCACATTAAGCCACGCAGCGATCTGGGCGCTCGAGCGCCTTTCGCAACCACGCTACGGGCGCGACACACCAGCCCTGAGCTGGTCCGTCACTCACGAACTGATCCGTGCCGGGTTTGTTGCCGTCTCCGAAAACGGTCGCGGGGCAACGACGCTCACCCAGGCGGGACGCAGTTTTCTGCTTGGGCGGACGCAAATCTGACGCTCTTGTTGCTGCTGGCGGCCGCCAGAACTGCCACCTGGACTTAAGCGCACGCCTGTCGATTGAGCGCCGTGACATCAATTACTGTAGCGAAAGCGAACAATCCATTATAATTTGATTAACATGTTCCAACCTTCGCTGCCACCATGGAATCGAAAAGCGCCAGACTGACAGTCCTGATTGACCCCGTAAAAAAAGAAGCGTTCGAGAAACTCTGCGCCGCACAGGACCTGACACCATCCCAGGTTGTGCGGCAGCTTATCAGAGACTACCTCGAGCAGCACGGCGTGACGTGGAAAACGCGGAGTACCATCGGCGCACGTACACGGCGATGACAGTTTCTGCCCAACACGCTTAACGAAGCTCAGGATCACCCTGCACGCCTCGACCTCCTCCACCGTCGGCATTGCCCACCAGGGCCGGTAACCAGCCTGTGCGTAGGTGCTGGAATGCGGCGAACGCAGCGTCGTGACGCCGCCGGCAACTCGTATCCAGGTGGCGTCTTCGCGCGGATGAAACGGGTCGCTCCCAAACCGTGTGTTCACGCCGCCACTGCACTCGCGCCGCGATTGATTGACGCTCCCATACGGCTGCCAGCCCCGGCAGCCGTCGGTTTCGATAGTCCATTGCCCGCGTAATCCAATCCCTGCCACCACTGCCCAGAGGTCGCCCCCAAGATCGGCCTGCCCCCGTCCATCGATCTTCGCGTCGAAGCTTCTACGCGGCCAGATCACCAGGGCTCCGGCGCGAAGCGCGTGTCGAACGGCAACGGCACGGCAGGACAGACGGTTTGCGCCCCTTGCGAATTTCTCACCTTGAGCGCTCAAACTGCGGCATCTGTGACTCCCATAAGCGGCAGCGCACATAGTTGCCGATTTTTTTCCTGTACGCTGATGGCTCAAACACATGCTCGATGGAGCAGTTACCACGGCAGAAGGCCCCTGCGGCGATCGAGCACAGCCGACGGGCTTGCTCACGCGAGAGCAATACTACTCGTTGCACCATCAATGTTTAGCGATCGATAGAGACTGAAGGAGGGTACGATGGAAGGCTCACCTTATCCGATTCGATACCAGGTTTTTGGGGTCTCTCGACCATCAGATTCCAGCCTGTTTATTGATTATGTCGCGGGGAGCATAGAGCAACGTCGCGCGAATATCATCAGTCTCATTAGCGACGGAGCAGACGCGGCCTTGAAGAGATGGTGCATGTTTGGACACCTTTCAGATTGTGACGTTTTCGAGATCGAGTGTCTTCCGGATCAGGTGTCTGCAGAAGAAGCAGTGGGATTTTGGAGAGCATATTTCGCATCTTTAGGCGAAGAAATTGTTTCGGCGAAGCACATATGTGGCGATGCTTAACTTAATTGATCTCTGATTCTTATGACGTTGTGTTGTTACGTCGCCAGACTTGGAATCCGCGCTCGGAACTGGTGCGAGTTGTATTGCTATTCGTGGCTTGGGGCCTTCCGGCCAGCACGGGGCGGGTTGAGCGACAAGTAGGGAGCGCTATTCGACGCGACGTCGCGTCGAAATTGCCGACGCCGTGGAAATCACCGGATCGGTGAAGCGCCGCTCGTCGCGGTATGCATGCCATCGTGATCTGGCCACAGCGATATTCAACGCGCCTATCCCTCGCCCGTGCGCATTGGTGATCGCCGCCGCCGTCGAAATATCGCTGACGAAGTACTCGTCTTCAGCATACGCGTAGCCCTGCTTTCGGATCTGCGCGATGCGGTCTTTGATCTTGCGCGGCTGATACACGGTCGACGACGTATACGGCACGAGATTCGTGCGCGACAGGAATACGAGGTAATCAGGCTGAGACGGGCGCCGGCGTGCTAACACTGGTTGGCTCAGCCGCTACCGGATTCTGCGGTGCCCGCTTCGGCGGTGCCTTCCCTGACTGACAAGCGACCGCGACTCCCGGGCCAGGATGGAAGCTGCAGCCGGGACTCTACCAACCGGATTCAATCAGCCCCGGCGTCGGAACCACGACCGCTGATATGCGGCTGATGAGATACGTGCTGCTTTAATCTTCTGCTGAAAACCAGCACCCTTCTGCGATCCGGTAAGATTGAGCAGATTAGAATCCGCTGAAGAACGGCTGTCCGCAGATCATGTGGAAGGACAGTTGGACGGTACTCACCGATGGAACCGATATGGATGAACGTAAGCGGGACAGCATGATTGCTTATCTCCGCCACCGGATGGAAGAATATGACATTGAGCCGGACGATCTGGCTTCGGCAATAGCCGGTGATCAGGAACTACAGGAGCGAGCACGATATCGTAATGCGACTGGGGACACATGGACAGGCGACGGGGAAATGCCCCAGTGGCTGAAGCAGGCGATTAGCGCGGGACAGAGACTCGATCACTTTGAGACGGCGTCAGCGTCATCGATGCCTGATACGCGGCAAAAGACAATCAACTGGCGGGACGACCCTTTCGCAGGGAGCCCACTCGCGCGACAGCACGCCGACTGACGAGTTCGCCTTCGTACTGGACTAATGCGGCTTACGACGTTGTGTGTCCGATCGCACAGGCCCTATTCCCTACCAGTCTGTGGGAACGCGCGAGAACGGAAAGGCCGTCCGGTACACATCGCGTCGACAGCATCTCCGCTTCTTCGGATCTCTCACCTTTACCGGTGGAACGCCTAAAAACGGCGTGTGCCTGGTGCATCTGGTATGGCCGCGAAGGAGAACATTCAGACCGAGGTCTAAAATGGCGGGGGTAGCTACGGGCGTATGGAATGAAATATGGCCTCGCCTACAACCGAATACTCCTATTTCGAACGTCGCACGGAACGCCAGTTTATGAGTTAAAGCTCGTCAGAGCGGCAAACCCCACTACGGAAAAAAAGCCGCGCCTGACCGGCAGGGCCAACCGTATGTGAAGACGCCGCCTTGAGACTCCTCGGACACGGCCTGTATTGTCAAGACACGATCATTTCAGTTTCTGGTCAACGCGGTAGGCGCAGACAATATCGCCATCGCGCTGGCATCGAGCATGACGCGTGTGGCCGAACTGATGAAAGGTAAAAGGTTCACACCCGAGACCGCCTTTCACATGGAAACCACGCTCGGGTTACCGCACGGCTTTTTCGACCAGCCCAATCCCGCCCTCGCGGACGAGACCATCGCTCGCCTGAAGTCGCCGCTTGACTTCGTTCAGATCGATGAAGGATTCGACGCCGGGTACGAAGCACTCGCGCGGGCCTCCGCGAGCGGCTTCGACATCGCCGATCGCCCGAATGGCAAGAAGCGCATGGACAGTGTCGAAGCGAGCCGGTTCATGGAGCGACTCGGACTGCCCCAGTTGGCTGGCTGGACAACCCGTGCACCGAAGGCGAGATTCCAGAGTCCGTGTCGGACATGCTTGCACCCGCTCCACGTGGTCGGGCATCCGTTCAGCAACCCGAGCCGCCTGCCCTAGCAACGATCGACGGCGCGAAAGCCGACCGCTCGGGCGGTAAGACGCGCACCAGGCGCGAGCGTGCAACCGCCTTGCACGATTCGGACAGCCCCTCGATAGTTTCGTCGGACGTCGCGGAAGACAAGGCGTCGATCGTCGTCAGCCCGCAACCTAATGTCGATATTTTCCCCGGCGGCAACGGCACCTGATCTATGACAACGCAGCCGGCTTGGTGCCCTTGATAACTTTTTTCGCGACGAGGCGTTCTCCGCCGCAGCCGACGATTAGGCGATTTGCGCCTCGCCTTTGCCGACCGCTTGAGCGCTAGCCCCAATTTTCCCCTGCCCGATCAACATGATCGGCGCGCAACCGGCTCGCGCGTTGTACCTGGTCTTTGAAACTCCTCCATCAAATACGGACATACGCAGGTTGACGCCTTGATAGCGAGCCGAAGGCACATAAAAGTGTCAACGCACTCGTTCCGTGCGATACAACGACCAACCTGCGCGGCAGGTGGGGATACGTCACAAGTTCTGACGTGAGGTGGCGACGTAAGTCGCCGCGCTGAGATACAGCGATCGGCGAAGAGAATCCGTGCAATCCGGAGCACCGCTGCCTTGTCGTGCGCGTCCGGCCGACGTTCCGCGCCCCGGGAGAAACACGGGGCCGACCTCGTACCAAATGGATCCGCCGTCTGATCCCGCTCTCAACGAGTGGCACCACCTCAACGGCGGCCACCGACGTACCCTGAGGCGATTGTTCTTCAGTACGCGGATCCGGGTAGTGTCACACACCGCCCCTTCTGGTCGCCACTTCCAGCGAGCCCGGTCACCTTCCACCGGATCGCTCACAGCCCTGTTTGACACCCACACGCATCGGTCCTCGAATCTCGATGAACTCTCATAAAGTTTTTGCCGCAAACGGCCGATAAATCAGTGAACGTTTTAGATTTACTGCCTGTCCGACGGCTATCCATCACTGCCCTGGCGATGAACGCGCTTTTTGTAAGGTGAAGTAAGGCGAAGCCTGTCTGATCGGTTCAAGGAAGAGAAACCCAGTCGTGAATGACATCGCCACATGCGTCGCCATGATCGGACTTGACGAGCGTAAGCAGCTCATCGTCACCGCTTGCGATAACCAGTTTTTCCGGTTGACGGGCTCACCGGTCAACGACGCACAGACTTTTCCAGTTCCATTCGACGTAATGGTCACGGGTTCCATAGCGAATGAATTTCGCGAGAAACTGCTCGCGTGCTTTCGGTCCGGCTGGGTGCAGCAACCAGAGCAAACTCACGACATCCGCAAAGGCACCGTCTGGTGGCGTCTGTCGCTTAAACCGATCAGGCATGAGAGCAACGGCGCCAGTGTGCACAAGATTCTCATGACGGGTCTCGACATGAGCGCGGGGATCGACCAGCGACAGGAGCCAGAAGTCGAGGCCTCGCGTTATCGCGCCTTGGTCGACCTGGCCTACGACGCGATCGTGACGATGGACGAGGAGCACAACATCACTTTGTTCAACCGCGCGGCGGAGAACCTCTTCGGTTATTCGTCAGCCGAAGTAATGGGTCGGCCGATCGTTACCCTGTTGCCCGAGAAGTTCCGCGCTGATCATCCACGCAGGGTGAAGCAGTTCGCGGACTCCTACCAGCCGAACCTGCGGCGGGCGACTGCTCCACGTATGGACGAAACCAATAGCGTGTACGGTCGACATCGTGACGGGTCGATCATACCCGTCGAAATCGCGGTGTCCAGAATCGACCTGAACGGTGGGGTCGAATTCATGGCGGTGGTACGCGACATCACCGATCGCGCCAGGCTAATGGAACTGCTGAAGAAGCAGGCCACGACCGACGCGCTAACAGGTTTGCCGAATCGTCGGGAGTGTCTGGAATACATAGAAGCGTTACTTGGCAATACAGACGTGTTTTCAGTTTTCATTCTCGACATCGATTTCTTCAAGGAAATAAACGACAAGCATGGACACGATGCTGGCGATGAAGTGTTACGCACGCTCGCGAAAGTTGGAGCGTCAATGACGAGCCGGCCATGTCTGTTCGCGCGTTGGGGCGGCGAAGAGTTTGTGGCAGCGCTGCCGGGCGCTGATGCCCGTGTTGCGTATGACATCGCGAACGCGTTGCGCGAACGTTACGAACGACAGGATTTCGCGCACGTATCGCACCTCAAACCGATTCCGTTCACGGTGAGCATCGGCGTGGTTACCCGCGAAACACACGAGGCCGACGTGGAGACGTTAATGAAGCGTGCGGACCGCGCGCTTTATCGGGCCAAGAAGTCTGGCCGTAATCGTGTCGAAGCGGGATAGATCATGTTTTTAGCAGAACGGGACACGCACGCCGCATGCAGTCCTGACGCGGGCCGGATGAGCGAGGGCCCGGTGATGTAAAAACGGTCGTAAGCGCTCGGGATTGGTGGGTTCGACCTTTAAAGCGCTATGGGCCTACAGGTTGTGAGCCGAACCAGGGATCGGCTGGTCGCGGTGGCGACGACCTGACGCCCGTCGAGCGCATTTCACTGCGAAGACCGGCGCGTTCGGTTTTTACGTCAAGTAACCGCACTTGGCTCGACAACGCCGCCATCACCGATGGACCACCACTATCGGGCTGTGGTCTGACAGGAGCGGACGATCGACATCCTCTCCGAAACGTCCGCCACTTCTCGTCGATACGTGTAAACCCGTTCTGGGCAGACCCAACATAAACTGTCGACGTCTCACTTTTCTGGAAAGCGAATGTTTCGTTTCTGGAATTCGGGCAATAGAGCAATGAATTGTATTCCCGCAGTCTTAGGTTTTGATTAAGAGGAGGAGGCATTTCATGGCATTTGATATTTGTTTTTATATTCCGGCAATAATTACGCGAATCATTCGGAAAATTTATTAAAGAAGGCATTATTTCTTGTTGCAATGTCTTATCTCGTCAATGAACGGATCAGGTGCCAGGCGTTTTCCCTGACCTTCGATGTTCTTCCCTCCGCGTTTTTCTCTGCTCACTGAAATTTACGCTTTCTACTGCATAACCTGGCCTTACAGAGCCGCGAGAGCAAGGCGAAGTACAGCATGTCAATCTCTACACGGTAACTTGACGGCAGGTTGTTCCCAGTCAAGCACCACTTTCCACAATTCCACCAACGATATAAATGAATGCGGCAATGCCGCATAAGTTCTGTTGTCGACGTGCCTGCATCGCTTCTCATTGTTATTCAGCGTCCTAAACGGGAATTCAACATTACGAAAATATCGACAGGCAAGTGTATGAATATTTCGTTATCCATACATTCATTCGCATCTCTCTATACAAACCATCAAATTATTTTCTGTGCATTCTTGCCACTCCTTCCTCATCCTTACCACCGGAACGAAGCACTGCACACAGCACTCAAGCGTTTCTCTCACCTGTTTTGCTGCTCAAAGGAGCCGACTGATGAAAAAACCGTTACTGGCCGCTCTACTCGTGGCGACGGCCGTGCTTGCAGCGTGCGGCGGAGGAGACAACTCCGCGTCGACGCCGACTTCATCGACACCCGCCCCCGCGCCGTCCAAGCTGTTGACGACCATCGCCGTGCCTAATTCCACGACGCCGGCGTTCAGTTTCGATATCGGCTACACGGAAGCAGGCAGGTACTATCTGGCGGACCGAAATAACAAATCCGTCGACGTCGTCGACACGAAATCGAACACGCTGATCGCGCAAATTACGGGAGGTTTTTCGGGCGCAGGCGCGAGCACGGATGCGTCCGGGCCCGACGGCATCGTCGGTGTGACGGGAACGAACACGCTGTATGTGGGCGACGTCGATTCGGTGAAAATCGTCGATACGGCCGCGATGAAAACGGTCAAGACGATTCCGATCAGTACGTCAGGTTCGCGCGTCGACGAAGGCTGTTACGATCCCGATGATCATCTCATCATGTTCGCAAGCCCGGGCGAGACGCCGCCGTACGTCACGTTCATCTCGACAACGACGCAAGCAGTCGTATCGAAGCTGACCTTCACCGGCTCATCGGGACTGGAAGCTTGCACGTATGACGCGGCGTCGAAGAGTTTCCTCATCAATAACGACGGAACGACGGCTAATCCGACGGGCGAACTGGACGTCATCACAGCCAGTTCCGTCACATCGGGTACGCCTGCTGTCAGCAAGGCATTTTCACTCGGCAAATGCGAGCCGTCTGGCATTGCACTCGGGCCTAACAGCGATGTGCTGATCGGCTGCGATCCTTCCGCGGGTAATCCGCTGATCACGTTGATTCTCGACCGCAACACGGGGGGCCAACTTGCGTCGATACCCTTTGGCGGAACGGACCAGGTCGCGTACGATCCCGGCTCGAATCGCTATTTCCTGCCGGCGCGCCATTGGGTGACGAGCGGAACGGCGGCGGCATCGGGCTTCACGCCCCAGATGGGCGTGATCGACGGCGCGACGCGCAAGCTGCTCTACACCGTCGCGGTAGGCACCGGCGCGCACTCGGTTGCAATCGACAGCGGCCTCGGCCAGGTCTATGTGCCGTTCCAGCCAGGCGCCGCCGCGTTTCCGAACGGCGGAATCTCGGTCTTCGCCACGAAGTAGTCGAGTCCTCACGTAGACGGTCTCTGCACGAGATTCCGGTCGTCGCAGTGTTCAGCCAGTGGACAAGAAATTGTGCGCTGGCTTTTTCGCTTCATCGACATATGACTGGTCGACTGCCGTGGAGTTATGCCGCGCGGCGGCCGCGCGCAGTGTGGTCCGTCCGAAAGGTTGTCCAGCGACAATGGGGCAGGCATCGCTGCTCATACGCCGAGCAAGGTGTTGCAGCCGCCTTTTCCAGGTCGGTCCTTCGAACGCCTCGATTTCTGGAGCATTTGTCATGGACATGCAGGAACTGGTTTCTGAATTTCTCGCGTCGGAACATGGGAGTCAGGCAACCCAGGCACTAGCCGATCAAGGTATCAATGCCGACGACGCCCCGCAGATGCTGGGACAGGTGGCCGAGACGGCGCATGCTCACGTCGAGGAGCAGGGTGCCGGGCTGCTTGGCGAGCATCCGGGCAAGAGCTTCTTTGCGGCGTTTGCCGCTGGGCTGGTCAAGGGCGATCCCCCGCTACTCGACATTCGCGGGACGTGTCGAATGGCACGCCGCCCCAGATTTCTTCTTCTCGGTAGCGTTAGGCTAGCACATGAAGACTCCAATCCATTCGATGTTTGAACGGCTCCGGCATTAACCTCAGACTGCAATCAAGTCACCGAATCGGCTGGCATGGACCCAAGGTCCGTTCGCGGATTCGAAGACCGAATCAGACGCATGATAGTCCATGCGATCACGTATGCCGACCCACATATCGCAAACAATATGTTGTAGCCCGCATTGACGTTTCCGAGAGCCTTGAAGTGATCAAGAAGCGCACCGACAAACAAGGGAAAGACAGTTCCACCAATTGCGCCAGCCATGCCGCCCATTCCGACAATCGATCCCACGAGCCTCTTCGGGAACATGTCCGACGCGGTAGTGAACAGATTCGCAGACCAGCCCTGGTGTGCTGCAGCGGCAAGGCTGAGAAGTCCAACCATTGCCCACATGTTGTCGATCCAGGGCGAAAACGCTATGGCTACCACGAGGAACGCCAAGCCAAGCATGGTGATCTGACGTGCTCGAGTGAAATCCCATCCGCGAGCGATCAGGCGCGACGATAGCCACCCGCCCTATATACTGCCGATCGAGGTCGGTACATAAACGACCACCAGCGGCAACCCTAGCTTCTTAAGATCAAGATGATATCGGGAAGTATCCTGTTCGATCCATCCGCTACCACTTTAACGTTTGTAGATCCCGATGTTCGCGGGATCTGAAATGCGAGTTGCCGAACGCCAGAAGAGATTGCGCGTTTCAGAGACTGACGCAATTTCGTCGGCCGTTTTAGAAGGCCGGCTTCACCGAGTCAATGTTTTCCTTCGTGACCCGGACAGTTGGCAACACAACCTTGGGCGGCACCTTCTCCCCTTTCAGGATCTTTAGCGCGACTGCCATGCTTTCAGTTCCAGCGGGCGGATACAGCCACGTGGCCGCTTCGTCACCGGCCCGGATCGCTTCAAACTCTTCTTTCTGCCCGTCGAGGCCCAACACCTTGATCTCACTCGACCGGCCGCTCTCCTTGATCGCCTGGATCGCGCCGAGCGCCATCTCGCCGTTCGCGGCGAATACAAGGTCGACCGTGCCGGCAGGATGCGCCTGCAGGATGTTCTGCATCACAGCGTAGGCTTTCGGCCGGCGGTAATCGGCCGGTTGTTTCGCGATGACCTTGATGTCCGCGGATTTCCCGGTCACCGACGTGACGCCGCCTATCCGGTTCACGGATGTCTCGTCACCTGGAATGCCTTCGAGCAAGACGATGTTGCCTTTGGGTTTGCCGTACTTTTTTGTAAGCGTTTCGACGATGTACTGACCCGCATCCACACCCAGTGCGCGGTTATCGCCCGATACCATTGTGATTGCGCCCTTGACGATCAACTGCGTATAGGCAGGGATGTTGAGCAGATTGAGAAGGTTGTTCAGCACGCCGATCAGCAAGACACCAACGATCGTGCCTCCGATGCCACCCGCGCCACCCGACAGACTCGTGCCACCGACCACCACAGCGGCAATCGCATCGAGTTCAAGCCCCTTTCCGAGGTTCGCTTCACCGATGTTCAGTTGCGTCGACATCACAAGACCACCGAGCCCCGCGAACAACCCGGAAAGGCAGTAGGCAATCACGCGAATCCTGTCGACAGGTACGCCCGACAGGCGCGCGGCTTCCGCATTGCCGCCCACGGCATACACGTGCCTTCCGTAGCGCGTCATTCTCAGAATTACCGCCGATGCCACGGCCATCACGATGAAAAGCAGCGCCTGAACGGGCACGCCTGCGAGGCGTCCACGTCCAATCCATGCAAGCGACGCCGGAACACCAATGACCGGCTGACCATCCGAATAAGCGAGTCAGACGCCGACAAGCGCCGTCATCATGCCAAGCGTGACGATGAACGGCTGGATACGGCCTTTGGTCGTGATAACGCCGTTGGCCCACCCGCAAATCAGCGCGATTGCGAGGCCACCCGCGAGCGATGCCACCGGCCCATATGGCTTGAGACCCGCAATGGCGAGCGTCGTGAGCGCGAGAATCGATCCGACGGAAAGATCGATACCCGCCGTCAATATCACGAACGTCATGCCCAGCGATGTCAGTCCCACCACCGACACCTGGCGTACGACATTCAACAGGTTCTCGGCCGTGAGAAAGTAAGGCGATGACACTGCCGCCGTCACGCACAGCAGCATGAAGATGGCGAGAATGCCAAAGCGCTGGATGAGCTCAATGCGCCGATAGGCGCCGCCTGAAAATCGTCCGCTCGAAGCAGTCCCGGACATAGGTTCTGCGAATGCCATGATTTACCTCGCTATCATTTGAAGGACCGACTCTTCTGTTGCGCCATGAGCGGAAGCTTCCCCCGTCACTACGCCATCACGCAGCGCGACGATGCGGTCCGCCATGCCCAGGAGTTCAGGCATTTCCGAGGAGATCAACAGAACCGCCTTGCCAGAGCGTGCAATCTCGTCAATCAACCTGTAGAACTCGACCTTCGCGCCGACATCAACGCCCCGCGTCGGTTCGTCGAGAATCAGAAGTGTGTAGTCGTGGGCAATCCATTTGCCGAATACGACCTTCTGCTGATTGCCACCCGACAAAGTTCCGACGGGCACTTCCGCGCTCGATGCCGACACCGCGAGTTGCCGGCATACGGACGCCACTCGTGACTGTTCGCGGCGTCGGCTAACGAAGCCGAAGCGACAAATGCTCTTGAGTGTGGGAAGCATCGCGTTCTCGCGGATGCTGAGGCCGAGCACCAGCCCTTGAGCCTTGCGATCCTCCGGCACCAATGCGACGCCTGATTCGATCGCCTCGGCGGGCGTCTTCGGGCGATGTGCACGCCCTCGCAGCGATATCTCGCCTGACGCGATGTCGTCGAGTCCGAAGATCGCACGGGCCACTTCCGTACGTCCCGCGCCCACGAGTCCCGCGAGGCCTACGATCTCACCGGCACGTATGCTAAAAGTGACGTCCTTTACGCGCTCCGCGAGTCGCAGCGCCTTTACATCGAGCACAATCTGCGCAGCAGGTTCGTCGCCGTTGTCGCGCCGATCTGGAAAGCGTGTATCGACTTCGCGGCCCACCATGAGCCGTATCAGCGATGCGCGATCGAGGTCCGCCACCCTACGCGTACAGACCGAGCGACCGTCTTTCATGATCGTGCAGGTGTCGCAAAGGTCGAAAATCTCATCCATCCGGTGCGACACATAGAGAATCGTCACTCCATCGCGCGACAGAGTTCGCACGACGTTATAGAGCAGAGTCATCTCACGATCGGAAAGCGTCGCTGACGGTTCATCCATGATCAGCACGCGCGCTGAGACGGCGAGCGCCTTGGCGATCTCGACGAGTTGCTGTTCAGCTACCGACAGCGTGCCGACACGCCTTCGCACGTCGATCGGTGCGCCGATGCGCGCGAGCAGCGCCTTCGCTTCGCTGCGCATGGATGCGGCATCGAGCAAGCCACGACTGATCCGTTCACGGCCCAGAAAAATATTCTCGGCAACACTCAAGCCGGGGATCAGGTTGAACTCCTGATAAATCGTCGATACGCCCACTGTCACTGCTTCGCTCGGCGATGCCGGTGAGTAGGATTTGCCGTCGAGTAACAGTTCGCCTTCATCGGGTGCAGTGGCGCCGCTCAGAATCTTGATCAGCGTTGATTTGCCCGCACCGTTTTCTCCAACCAGCGCGTGCACGGACCCACGGCTGCATGAAAATTCAATGCGATCCAGAGCCCGTACACCAGGGTAGGTCTTGCTGATTCCCTTCACTTCGAGAGCATTCATGGACTGCCTCTGCCAGGCGATGCAATACCGTGTTGACATGACTTCGAACCGCTGCGACGGCCGGGCAATTCACGCGACCTGCAACTGGATCTTCAATACGTTCCTGTCTTCAGCGAGGCGCGTGAACGCAGCCTGAACGTCATCGAGGCGATAGATCGTGGTGAGAAACGGCGCAACGTTCACGCGCCTGTAACCGAGCAGGGTCGCGGCCTCGTGCATGTCGTCGCCCATGCCGGCAACACTGCCTTGCACGCCCTGCTCCCGCAGCACGAAATCGAGCGCGGAGATTCTGAACGTATGACCCGGCTTGGCAAGTCCAAACGCAATCACGCGGCCGCCAGGACGGATCAGCGTGAACGCCTTTTCGTATAGTTCGGTTGAACCGACGCTTTCAATGGCGACGTCGATGCCGCGTCCATCGGTTGCGCCGCGCACGGCGGCCTCGAGCTGAGCGGGGTCGGTCACGACCAGATCCGCGCCCAGTTCTTTTGCGAGTCGCGCCCGCTGCTCGTTCGGCTCGACGACGATGACAGGTGCCGCGCCCGCGCGG
The DNA here is from genome assembly GCF_002902945.1 of Paraburkholderia caribensis. Classification (NCBI taxonomy): domain Bacteria; kingdom Pseudomonadati; phylum Pseudomonadota; class Betaproteobacteria; order Burkholderiales; family Burkholderiaceae; genus Paraburkholderia; species Paraburkholderia caribensis. Next base: position 921,194 of record NZ_CP026103.1, on the reverse strand, counting down.
ACGGCGAGCTGCATATGCATCTGGCCGATCGGCCCCGCGCCGATCACCAGCACACTCTCGGCAAGCCGCAGATGCCCCTTCCGAAACGCCCGCACGATGCACGAAAGCGGCTCGACCATCGCGCCTTCTTCCACGGGCATCGCCGCGGGCAACGGGACGACCGCATAGGCCGGCACACGCACGTACTCGGCCATGCCACCGTCCACATGAATGCCGAGTTGAACCATCTGTGTGCAATTGAGAATCTCGTTCTTGCGGCAATAGAAGCAACTGCGGCAACCGAGATTGATGTCGGCGGTGACCGCCTGACCGACCTTCAGCCCTTTTACGGCCGAGCCGACTTCGGCGATCGTCCCGGAGAACTCGTGCCCCAGAATCAATGGCAGGCGGTCGCTCGAGTAGTTGCCGTGATAGATGTGCAAGTCGGTTCCGCAAATCCCACAGCGCTCGACCTTGATAAGCACGTCCGACGCGCCGCACTCAGGAACAGGCACGTCGCGCAACTCGAACTGCATCGGAGCAACAAGTACGGCAGCTTTCATGACTTCTCCCTGACGTTGAAACGCGGGCACGACCGGTCCCATCCGCCACGTAATTGCGCGGCGGAGGAAGCGGGCGCGGAACCCGCGAGTCGTTCTCTGCTACCCGATTGCGGGTCGGCGACGAACCGTTATTGAGGAGTGGGCGCGTCCTGCCGGATCAGCTCACGATGCTTCAGTTCGGCCCAGAATGCGGATGGAATCTGTGCCCGGAACGTTTGCAGGTTGTCTTCGAGCTGGGCGACCGTGCGCACGCCGGGAATATTGGTGGGTATGGTCGGGTGGGCGAGCACGAACTGCAGCGCCGCCGCTTTCAACGGCACCGAGTATTCCCGGCACACCTTCTCAATTTTGCGCACCCGTTCGAGGACCGCATCGGGCGCGGGCGAATAGTTGTATTTCGCGCCGGGAACCGCGCCCGTCGCGAGAATGCCGCTGTTGTAGCCGCCGCCGAGGATGACCGACACCTGCCTCTCCTCACACAGGGGCAGGAAGCCGTCGAGCGCGTCCTGCTCGAGCAGCGTGTAACGTCCGGCGAGCAGCAGACAGTCGAAGTCGTGGCGTTTGACGGCCTCATGCGCAACCGGCCATTCGTTCACACCCACGCCTACCGCCTTCACGACGCCTTCGTCGCGCAACTTCAGCAGCGCCTTCGCCGCGCCCGACATGGCCGCCTCGAACATTTCCGGCTGCCTGTCTCCATGCGTATAGCTGTCGATGTCGTGGATCAGTGCGATGTCGATCTGCTCCAACGCCAGTCGCTGCAGGCTGTCCTCGATCGACCGCATGACACCGTCGTAGCTGTAGTCGAACTTCATTTCGAACGGCAGGCCGTCGACCCACGGCGTAAAGTCGATTTCCGCGCGCTTGCGGGGCTTGAGAAGTCGTCCCACCTTCGTCGACAGCACATATTGGTCGCGCGGATACCAGCGCAACCCCTGCCCACAGCGAGCTTCGCTCAAACCATGGCCGTACATGGGAGCTGTGTCGAAATAGCGCACGCCGGCGTCCCAGGCAGCCTTGATCAGGGCCGCGGAATCCTCCTCCGTGATCGGCCGGAAGATGTTGCCGATCGGCGCCGCGCCGAAGCCCATCAGCGTTGTTTCGAGTCCCGAGCGCGGCCATTTGCGCTTTTCTGCTGGATTCATCGTTGTCTCCTGTCGACCAGCGGCGGCGCTATTCGCGCATTTACTGGTCCGATGCAAGTCGTTGCGAACGAAAGTCGGCTACTGTCGAATCTGTTACGTAACCCACCGGATAGTTACTTGTGATTCATACTATGCCCCGATCCAGGATCAATCAAAGGGGGTTTTCCCGGAGCATTTGCCGGCTTACGCGGACTCGATCCACGCCTGGCAGGCAGTTGTTGCACGCTCACGGGATGGTGGAAGCAGCCGCAAAAACGCAACCATCGCTTCGACCGAATTTTCAAGCAGGTGACGACCCGGGTGGGTGGTTAAACCTCTGGCTTCCGCTTCTTCCAGCAGGCGAGTTTGCGCAGGCTTCATGATGAGGTCTGCGATGACAGCATGCGGACCGGCATTAGCGAGATCGATCGGAAGCGGATCGCCAGGACGCATGCCGCACGGTGTCGCGTTGACCACCAAATCGTGACAGGCCTGAGCGCGCGGCACACTCTCCCGGACGACCACGCCGCTCCCACGCTTTTGCAATGCCTGCGCGAGCCGCCGCAACGACGTCGCATTGCTGTCAAAGAGATCGAGCGATGCAATACCCGCGTCGATCAGCGCATGCGCGACTGCCACACCAGCGCCGCCTGTCCCGACGATGAGCGCCGACTTGCCGCGAACCCCGTGGCCACGACCAGGCAGGCCTTTGACGAAGCCCTCACCGTCGAACATCGCGCCCGTCCAGGAACCGTCGGCTTCGCGCCGTAGACAGTTGACCCCGCCCGTTTGCTGCGCCGCCTCCGACAATCGCGCCGCGTGAACGGTCGCCTGGAGCTTGTGCGGCACCGTGACGACCACACCGGCCAGATTGACGATGCCACGCAGCCCTTCGAGCACGGGCCCAAGGTGAGTAGCGGGCACGTGAAACGGCACGAGGGTCGCATTCACGCCGTCCCGCTGGAAGCACGCATTGAAGAGTTCCGGCGACTTTGCCTGCGCGATGGGGTCGCCCAGAATGGCGACGATCCGGGTTTCTCCGTCGATGTGCATCATTGGCGGCGTCCTGTCTGTGCGGTAATGCGTTCGATCAGACGCTGCACGCGCAGCGCATCGTCGCCCGTTACCAATGGGCTGCGATCCTCGCGAATCGCGCAGAGGAAGTCCTTGAGCAAATCACGATGCGCCGTATGGGAAAAGTCCATTGGCTTGGCGCCAAAACCCGACGACGAAGGATCATGAAATTCATCGACACGACCATCGTGGAAAAACGCGCGCAAATGTCCCCCTTCGAGAACCGCTGTCCCATTGGTGCCGATCAGCTCAATTCGCTCAGGAAAACCCGGATACGCCGCCGTCGTCGCAAGCGCGTGACCGGCGGCGCCGCTTTCGAACGTGAGTATGGCGCTCGCGAAGTCTTCTGCTTCCATCGAATGCAAAGCGGTTGTTGCCGTTGCACCGACTACCGTTGATACGTCTCCCGCCAGCCACATCAGAATGTCGAGCGAGTGAATGGCCTGCGTCATCAGCACGCCGCCTCCATCGCGCGCATAGGTCCCACGGCCGGGCTCGTCGTAATAGGACTGAGGCCGCCACCAGCGCAGATCGACGCCGGCATAGGCGATCGCGCCCAGTGCGCCGCTCTTCGCGAGCGTCGCAAGCCGCTCGACAGCGGGACGAAAGCGATTCTGGAAGACCACGCCGAGTCGCACGCCCGCGTCGCGGCACACCTGAACCGCGCGTTCTGCGCGAGGCATCGATATGTCTAGCGGCTTTTCAAGCAATACATGCTTGCGCGCAGCAGCGGCCCGCTCGACGAGTTCGAGATGCGTGTGCGGCGGCGTCAGCACCAGAACGGCATCGACGCGTGGGTCCCCCAATACGGCGTCGAACGATCTGGCAACCGGAAAGCCATACGTGCCGGTGAAGCGCTCCAGCCGTTCCGCCGATCGACCGACTACGCCCACCACCTCCACTTCGTCGTTCAGTTCGTTCAGTGCAAGCGCGTGAGGCGTCGCGGCAAGACCGGCGCCAACGATCGCGATTCGGCTTTTACGCATCAGTACGTCCTCAATGAGGCTACTTCAGATAAGCGTCGTCAACTCTGGAACGGCTTCGAACAGATCCTGAGCCAGACCATAGTCTGCGATGCTGAAGATCGGCGCTTCCGGATCCTTGTTGATCGCGACGATCACCTTGCTGTCTTTCATGCCGGCCAGATGCTGGATCGCGCCGGAGATGCCGACGGCCATGTACAACTGCGGCGCGACGATCTTGCCCGTCTGGCCGACCTGATAGTCATTCGGAACGAAGCCCGCATCTACGGCTGCACGCGACGCGCCCAATGCCGCACCGAGTTTGTCCGCCAGGGGCTGGAGCACCTTCGTGTAGTTCTCACCGTTCCCCAGTCCACGGCCACCCGACACGATCACCGACGCCGATGTCAGTTCCGGCCGGTCCAGCTTCGTCAATTCGCGGTTCACGAACGCGGATATTCTCGCGTCCGCGGCGGCTTCGATTTTCTCGATCGATGCGCTGCCGCCTTCGGCCGCCACGGGGTCGAAGCCCGTCGTGCGCACGGTGATGACCTTGACGGGGTCGCCCGATTGCACCGTCGCGATCGCGTTGCCAGCGTAGATCGGGCGCTCGAATGTATCGGTGCTATTCACAGCCGTGATGTCGCTGATCTGCGCGACGTCGAGATGCGCCGCAATGCGCGGCGCGATGTTCTTGCCGTATGCGGTAGCGGGCGCCAGGATATGCAAATAGTCCCGCGCGATATTCAGCACCGTGCCTTCGATGTTCTCAGCCAGTCCTTCGGCGAGTTGCGGCGCGTCGGCGAGCAGCACTTTGGAAACACCCGCGATCTTCGCGGCGCCGTCGGCCGCGCCCTGCGCATTCGAACCCGCGACCAGCACGTGAACATCACCGCCGATCTTCGAAGCAGCAGCAACCGTGTTCAGCGTTGCGGTCTTGATCGATACGTTGTCGTGTTCTGCAATTACCAGAATCGTCATTTCATCCGTCTCCTGCGTTGTCCTTACAGGGCTTTGGCTTCGTTCCTGAGTTTCTCGACCAGCGCCTTCACGTCCGGCACCATTACGCCTGCGGAACGCTTCGGCGGCTCCGCGACTTTCACCGTCTTCAGGCGCGGTGCGACATCGACACCGAGATCGGCCGGCTTCAGTGTCTCCAGAGGCTTCTTCTTCGCCTTCATGATGTTCGGCAGCGTGACGTAGCGCGGCTCGTTCAGGCGCAGATCGGTCGTGATGACTGCGGGCAGCTTGAGCGAGAGCGTTTCCGCGCCGCCATCGACTTCACGCGACACGGTAGCCTTGCCGTCCGCCACCACGACCTTCGAGGCAAACGTCGCCTGCGGCAAGCCAGCCAAAGCGGCCAGCATCTGACCGGTCTGATTCGAATCGTCGTCGATGGCCTGCTTGCCGAGAATCACCAGTTGCGGCTGCTCCTTATCGACGAGCGCCTTGAGAATCTTCGCGACCGCGAGTGGCTGCAATTCTTCCGTCGACTCAACGAGAATCCCGCGATCCGCTCCAATGGCCAACGCGGTGCGCAGCGTCTCCTGACACTGCGTCACGCCGCACGACACCGCAACGACTTCCGTCGCCACGCCCGCTTCCTTCAGGCGAACCGCTTCCTCAACGGCAATCTCGTCGAACGGATTCATCGACATCTTCACGTTCGCGATATCGACGCCGCTTCCATCCGACTTCACGCGAACCTTGACGTTGTAGTCGACCACTCTTTTGACCGTGACCAGAATTTTCATGTGCAACCTCTTCCTTCAACAAAAGCCGGCGCGCAACGGGCCGGGTCGAATCTCACTTGATGACCAGCACCTTCGAACGATCGAACGCCACCGTCACCGCGACGATCAGGATCAGTCCGAACACGATCTGCTGCGCGAACACGCTAATGCCGACGAACGTCATGCCCACACGCGCGACCGACACGAGGAGCGCGCCCACCAGCGTCCTGCCGATGCCGCCCGCGCCACCCGTCAGCGCCGTTCCGCCGACGATCACCGCGGCAATGGCGGGAAGCAGGAACTGATCTGCCAGCGTTGGCGAACCGCTGCCCAGTCGACCGGCCATGACGACACCCGCAAGCCCCGCAAAGAAAGACGACGTGCCGAACACCAGGCATTTGGTCACCCACACGCGCACACCCGAGGCGATCGCCGCCGGTTCGCCGGCACCGATCGCGTCAGCGTGGCGGCCGAATACCGTCGATCGATGCAGAAACAGACAGAACGCAAACACTGCGATGCCGAGCAGGATTTCGTGCGGCACGCCGAACGAAGTACCCGTGGTCCAACCGAGCGAGGCGTTGCGCATCTCGTCGCTGATCGCGATGGAGCGTGTACCGGAAAGCGTCAACGCAGCCGCCGACGCAATCCCGCCCACCGCAAGCGTCGCGATGAAGGACGGAATGCGCAGCATGGTCTGGATCACCCCGCTAAGCAGACCAATGCCAAACGACGCAGCGAGTGCGACGACGGCAGCCATCGCTCCGTAACGCGGCAGCAGCATCGCCACGATCACGCTCGCGAGAGACGCCACGGACTGCAGCGACAGGTCGATGCTGCCGAGCAAGACGACAAAGGTCGTGCCAGCCGCCATGATGAACAGTGTCGAACTGTCGGCGAGCAAGCCGAGTTGCGTCGAAGGTGCCAGAAAGCTCGGCTGCGCGATTTCAATCAACACGTACAGCACGATGAGTGCGAGAAAGGGCGCGTTGTCGCGCAGCTTCGCCGCGAGTGGTGCGTTCAGTTGTGGCATGTTGACCTCAGACCATGTGTTCGACAATTTCGACCTGCGAGGGCTTACGCCCAACCTCGCACGGCAGGACCTTTTCAGCGCGGCCGTCTCGCATGACCATCACGCGATGGCTGAGCCCAAGAATCTCTTCGAGCGTATCGCCCGTTAACACGACAGCGACACCCTCTGCTGTCAGTTCGCGGATGAGTTGATAGACCTCTTCCTTTGCACCGACATCGAGGCCGCGCGTCGGATGATCGAGCACGAGAATCCGGCTGCCTGCGAAACGCCATTTCGCGAGCACCACCTTCTGCTGGTTGCCGCCCGACAGGTTGCGGCAGGATGCATCAGGCCCTGGTGTCTTGATGTGCAGCCGCTGTATCCATTCGTTGGCAAGCGCGCGCTCGCTTGCCTTGCGAACCACGCCGCCACGGCTGACGGCGCCCAGACGCGGCAGCGTGAGATTTTGCGCAACGCTCATCTGGGTGACGAGCCCCTCGACCTTTCGCTCACGCGGAACGTATCCGATGCCAAGCGCGACGGCATGATTGGCCTGAGGCTTCAGACGGGTCGTACCCACCATCACCTCCCCCGCGTCGAGCTTTTCCAGGCCCGCAATGATCCGGCACAGTTCTTCGCGCCCGGACCCGACCACGCCCGCGACACCGAACACTTCGCCGCAGTGGACATCGAAGGAAACGTCGTTGAGCACGTGACCCAGCGACGCGTGGCGCACCGACAGTGCGACCTCCGCGCGGCAGGGCTTTTGCAGGTTTTCGCGGTAGTACTCGCTGTGCAGGGACCGGCCGACCATCAGTTCGTGGAGCTTCGTCACCGACGCATTGCCCGACGACATCTCCGACACCACCTTCCCATCCTTCATCACATACACGCGGTCGCTGAGCGACAGCAGTTCATCGAGCCGGTGCGACACGAACACGAACGACGCGCGCGACTTGAGTTCACGCACGAGTCCGAACAGGATGTCGATCTCCCCCGCCTCGAGCACGGAAGTCGGCTCGTCGAGCAGGATGATCGGCGTGCCGCCCGTGCGGCTCGCAAGCGACAAGGCTCGCGCGAGTTCAACCATCTGTCGCTGGCCGAACGACAGGTCCTCGCACAGCGTCAGCGGATCCACGTCCAGACGCACCGTCGCGAGTTCCTTCTTCGCTGCCCGCTTGAGCTTTGCCCAGTTCATCCGGCCGAAGGTGACGAAGTCTTCTTCGCGACCGAGGAACAGGTTCTCGGCAACGGTCAGATTCGGCAGGATCGATTGCTCCTGATAGACCATCGCGATGCCCTTGGACGTCGCGTCGCGCGGATTGCGGATCACGAGCGGCTTGCCGCCAAGCTCGATCTCGCCCGTGTCCTGACGGTATGCGCCCGTCAGGAGTTTCATCAGCGTGGATTTTCCTGCGCCGTTTTCGCCGATCAGACCGACGATTTCATTCGGCCGGACTTCGATCGATACGTCGTCCAGGGCGAGCACACCCGGAAAGCGCTTGGTGACGTTCTTGAGTGAAAGCATGTCTGTTCTCCTCACGCTCATTTGACGATGCGCCGGCGCGAGCGATTGAGCGCGAGGGTTACGGCTGCGATGATCAATACACCCTGGATGCCCTGTTGCACGTAGGGAGGCACACCGAGCAGCACCATGCCGTTGCCGAGCACAATGACGATCAGCGTGCCGATCAACGTGTTCATCGGACTGCCGTTGCCGCCTGCGAGCGACGTACCGCCCACCACGATCGCGGTAATCGCAACGAACAACTGACCATCGGCAATGCGTGCATGTCCCTGCCCGTATTGCGCAACGGCGAGGATGCCCGCCACTCCATAGAACGCGCCCGCCAGCGCGAACACCACGATGCGCACGCGCGATACCCGCACCCCGCTCAGCCGCGCGAGATCCTCCCCGCCGCCGATTGCGAGCGTGTGCCGGCCGAGCAGCGTGTGTTTGTAGACGAACCACGCGACCCCGAGCATCGATATCGCGATCCAGACCGACAGAGGCAGACCCAGATAGCGCGTAATCGAAATGGCGCGCAGCGAAGGATCGCTCACACGGATCGTGTTCCCCGACAGCCACGCTGTACCGATCCCCGTTGCAACGAAGCCGATCGCCAGTGTCGTAATGAACGACGGAATGCGCAGGAACACGTGCAGCACGCCATTGGCAAGACCCAGCGCGGTACCTGTGGAAATCGCCACGGCCAGCACCCACAGCCCGAAGTGGTTGTCGTTATACGAGTTCTCGACCAGCATCGAGACCGCAATCGCAGCGACCGCGACGATGCCTTCGGCCGACAGATCGATGCTGCCGAGCTGAATGACGAACGCGGCACCGAGTGCGATGGTGAGAGGAATCGCAGCACCTATCGCAATCCGCGACAGATTCATCGGATCGAAGAAGTCGCGGTTCAGCGCGCCGATGCAAAGACCGAGCGCCACCAGCACCAGCAGCGGTGCAAATCGTCGCACGAGTGCCTGCTTCGATACGATCGGGGTCCCGGTTGTTTTTGTGGGCACGGCCTGCCGGGTGGGCGCCAAGGTCAGCTTGTTCATCGATACACCACTGGACCCGCGACGCGGGCATAGAGATTGTTCCAATCGCCGCCTGGCGCAGCCGCGCGCTTCAGCACATCCTGCACGTTAGCTTTGGTCACGAACGTTGCCTTGCAATAGGACTCGCGCCGGTCCTTGGGCAACGCTGCTACGTCGACCTTTTTCTCCTTCGCCTGAAGACCCATTGCCAGGCCGATGCCACCAAGCCAGTACGGGTCCCAGTCGACGGAAGCGACCAGTTCACCGGCCTTGATCGCGCTCAGGCCGGGCGGCGTGCCGTCCATGCCCGTCACGGGCATCTGGCCTGCGAGACCTTCGGCGCGCAGTGCCTCGATCGCGCCGAGCGCCATGTCGTCGTTCGCGGCCCATACGCCTTTGATCTTCGAGTTGAAGCGCGTCATCCACGCCTGCATGATCGGAAACGCCTTTTGTGAGTTCCAGTCGGCGACCTGGAAGTCGAGCAACTGAATGCCAGGAAATTTTTTCAGTGCTGCGTCGAGCCCGGCTTTACGTTCGATTGCCGGCACGTTGCTGAAGATGCCACCGAGCGCGACGACGCCTCCCTTGCCGCCCATCTGCTTGAACAGTTGCGTGGCGGTTTCTTCGCCGTACGCAACACCGTCATAGGAAAGATGGGCTACATAGTTCGGGTTCGCGTCCCACGGATGCAGATCCTTCGGCTTGTTCCAGATAGTCGTGACGAACGCGCCCGCTTTCGAGCAGGCCTCGACGATCACGCGCGCGTCGGCGGAATCATTCGGATCGACGTTGAGCACGAGATTGCCGCCCGTCCGTTGCAGCAGCGCGCGAATATCGGCGATGCCTTTCTCGGAACTCCCTTCAGTCGTGAGCGGCACATACGGCAAGCCGACGCTTGCCGCGAAGCTCTGCGCGCCCTTGTTGAAGGCCGCGTGATACGGGTTGGTCAGCGACCGGAACGAGCAGGCCAAGGTGGTCTGCCCCGCGCCGAGCGACAGCCTTGAAACGCTGCTACCGACCATCGCAAAGGCCGCCCCTGCGCCGAGCCTGATGAAGTCACGGCGTGAAAGAGCCGGGTGTTGATCGTGTTTGGACATGATGTCTCCTTCCAATAAATATATAGATAGTTACTCATTGTTATGGAGTTCGATACCAGAACTCTCTCTCAGGCCGCGCGGCCCGACCCTACGCCAGCGTCGCGGCGGCGACGGGCGCTGTCCGTCCGGAATGGTTGGCCAACTGGCCTGCCGCCGGTGCCTGGGCCGCTGCGCGCCCGCGAATCAGGTCCGACGCTTTCTCTGCGATCATCAGTGTCGGCGCATTGGTGTTCGAACTGACGATGCGTGGCATAACGGATGAATCCGCGACGCGCAGACCTTCGATGCCGTGAACCCGCAACTGCGGATCGACCACGGACATATCGTCCACACCCATCTTGCAGGTACCGACCGGGTGATATCCGGTGCGCCCGTACTGCTGCGCGTACTCTTCGTATTGCGCCTGCGTGCGCACTGCGCCGCCAGGGAAGTGCTCGCTTTTGATGAACTTGCGCAGTGCGTTCTGCGTCATGATTTCGCGGCTTTGACGAATGCCCTCCACAGCGACCTTCAGGTCATAGGGATCGCGGATATAAGCGGGATCGATGACGGGCGCATCGGCGGGGTCCGCGCTGTGCAGCGTTACGCTGCCGCGGCTTCGTGGGCGCAGGAAATATGAATTGAGCGTGCAACCCGAACCTGACGGAACAGGCGGCACGCCGGCCTCGACGCCGGCTCCAGGCAGGAAGTGGAACTGCAGATCGGGCGTCGGCACGCTGCTGTCGGAATACCAGAACGCCCCGCCCTCGGCGATGTTCGACGTGACCGGGCCCTTGTTGAAGATTTTGTATTCGAGGCCGGCGAGCAGCATCATGTGCTTCTTCGCGTACTTGTCGAGGCTGTAGTGGCCGTTGAGCTCGTACACGATATCGATGTCGAAATGATCCTGCAGGTTCTCACCAACGCCCTTGAGCGAATGCAACGGCTTGACGCCCGCGCGCTCCAGATCGGCGGGGCGGCCAATGCCGGAGAGCATCAGTAACTTGGGAGAACCGATCGCGCCCGCCGTCACGATCACTTCGCGCTCGGCCCGCGCAACGACGACGTTCGTCCGCGAGTGCTGCTCAGCGAATTCGACGCCTACCGCGCGGCCCTTCTCGATCACGATGCGCGACACCAGGCAATTCGTCTTTACCGTCAGGTTGCTGCGGGCACGCGCGTCCCGCAGATAGCCCACTGCGGCACTGCAACGCCGCCCATTGCGCTGCGTGACCTGATACACGCCGACGCCTTCCTGTTGCGCGCCGTTGAAATCGCTGTTGTACGGCAGGCCGGCTTCCTGACCGGCGCGGACGAAAGCCTTGGTGAGTTCATTGACGGTGATGAGGTCGGACACGCCGAGCGGACCGCCGACACCGTGATACTCGTTGCACAGGCGCTCGTTGTCTTCCATCCGGCGCAGATACGGCAGCACGCCGTCGCGAAAGGCCCAACCCGTGCAGCCGTCGCGCTCCCATGCGTCGTAATCGGAGGGCTGGCCGCGCGTATAGACCATCGCATTGATCGAGCTGCCGCCACCGAGCACGCGGCCCTGCGCGAACGGAATCTGGCGGCGTTGTGTCTCCGCCGCCGCCGCGGTGCGATAACCCCACGTCAACGGACCACCCGTCATCTTGAAGAAGCCGACGGGCATATGGATGTAGGGATTCGTATCAGCGGGGCCGGCCTCGAGCAACAGTACCCGGTTGCTTGCGTCTTCACTCAGACGTGCTGCCAGCGCGCAGCCTGCCGGGCCGCCACCCACGATCACATAGTCATACATTGCTGTCTCCGATTCTGCGTTCTGCGGCCGCGCAGTTCCGCGTGGCCCAACCTTTGCGCGGCTCTCTGTGACCGCTTTCGTAAAAAAATGGCCTTACGCGATCCAGCGTGGCCGGTTGCCGAGTTGCACATGCACGGACTTGAGCTCCGTGTATTCCTCGACACCATAGCGACCTGTCTCGCGACCGATGCCCGATTGCTTGACACCGCCGATCGGCAGTTCAGGACCGCCCGTTATCGTGCAGTTGATCCAGATGCGCCCGGCCTGCACCTCGCGCAAGCTCTTGAACGCGCCTTGCAGGTCGCGTGTCCAGATACTTGCCGCGAGGCCGTACGGCACGCCATTCGCCAACTGGATGGCCTGCTCGAAGGTATCGAAGGCGGTAACCGAGAGCACCGGCCCGAAAATCTCTTCCTGGGCGAGCGCGCTGCCAGGTTGCACGTTGCGGAACATCGTCGGCTGGATGAAGTAGCGCTCGCCTTCGTTGCTAGAAGTGCCGCCGCAGACCAGTTGCGCACCATCGTGCTTGCCGGCGTCGATGAAGCCGCGAATCTTGTCGAACTGCCGCGCTTCGACGATGGCGCCGACGTGGTTGGACGCGTCGAGCGGATCGCCGACACGCACTTTTCCAAGTACCGCCTTCACGCGCTCGACCAGTTCTTCTTCGACCGAACGGTGAACGACGAGCCGGCTGCCCGACACGCAGCACTGACCCGCGTTGAACGCGATACCGAAGGCGATGGCATCGGCTGCATCGTCGAGATCGGCGTCGGCGAATACGATCTGCGGATTCTTGCCGCCCAGTTCCAGCCCGACCTTTTTCATGTTGCCGCCAGCGGCCGTGAGCACCGAGCGGCCCACGGGCGTCGAGCCGGTGAACGAAATCATGTCGACGTCCATGTGTTCCGCGAGCGCCTGGCCGACCACCGAACCGAGCCCCGTCACCACGTTGACCACGCCATCGGGCAAGCCGGCCTCGGTGAGCAGCGCGGCGAGCTTGAGCGTCGTGGTCGACGTCAGTTCCGCCGGCTTGACGACCACCGTGCATCCCGCAGCCAACGCAAACGGCAGACGTTCCGAAAGAATGAAGAACGGAAAATTCCACGGCGTAACGATGCCCACCACGCCGACCGGTTGCCGCACCACCAGACCGAACATGTCGGGGCCGAGCGTGTCGTGCGAGTCGCCATGCACGACGCGGGCAAGCCCCGCCGCATATTCCCAGATTCCCGCCGCCGCAGTGACTTCGCCGCGCGACTGGCCGATGGGCTTGCCGCTTTCGAGCGTCTCGAGATACGCCAGCGTCTCTACGTTGTCGCGAATCAGTTGCGCCGTTTTCAGCAGCACCGCTGCACGCGCCTCGCCCGACAGCCGCGACCAGCGGCCGTCGTCGAATGCGCGACGCGCGGCGGTGACGGCAACGTCCAGGTCCCGCTTCGACGCCCGCGTCGTGGCCGTCACCGGCACGCCATGCCCGGGGCTCTTACGCGTTACCCACTCGTTATCTGCGCCCGAATAGTTCTTGCCGTCGATGAACATCGGCGTACGCACCAGTTCGGACGGTAAGCGCAGCGAGGCTGCCAGTTCACCCAGATCCTTCATTCCTGCCTCCAATATGTGCAATTCTTTACGGCGCCGCTCTAAACCATGACGCGTCGAGGGCAGTGCCGTCGCCATGCCGCTGGCCTGAAGCGTGATGTTGTTGGCCCAATTCTGCACCATCCAGTTACTTCCTGACAACCCGCTTTTTGGTTTATAGTCACCGTCATTAGGCCCCTGTAAGGGCGCTCCCACCCTACTTCGTTACGACCCATATGACCGCTGCCACCACGCCCCAACGACGCGCATCGAAGCCCGCAGAAACGGTTGTTACGCGCCAGCCCCGGCAGCGCGACCCGGAGGTTACCCGGGCCAACATTCTCGAAGCCGCGAAGAAAGAATTCGCGAAGCTCGGCCTGGCCGGTGCGCGCGTCGAAGCCATTGCAACGCGCTCCAAAGCCAACAAGCGGATGATCTATCACTACTTCGGCAGCAAGGAGGAACTCTTCGTCGCGGTGCTCGAAGATGCCTACGCCGACATCCGTTCCGCCGAACTGAAACTCAACCTCGACCATCTTTCGCCGGAAGACGCGCTCGTTGCCCTTACCACGCATACCTGGAACTACTACCTGCGAAACCCCGAGTTCATGACGCTCGTGAACAGCGAAAATCTTCACAAAGCACGCCACGTCAAGAAGTCTCAGCGGTTTCACGATCTGCACCAGGGGTTTATCTCCATGTTGCAGCGCATCCTCGATCGCGGCGTCGAAGCGGGCGTGTTCCGGTCGGGTGTCGACGCACGACAACTGCACATCACGATGGCCGCTATCGGCTACTACTACCTGACGAACCGCTTCACAAGCGGTGTGATCTTCGACATCGACTTCATGGACAAGGCGGCGCTGAAAAGCCGTCTCGAGTTCAACATCGAGACCATTCTGCGAATCGTGCGCCCGTGAAAGCCCGAGCGCGCGGAGTCCGCAGTCGCCCTTCGCGCGCCCTGACATCACGCCACCTTTGCCTGTGTCGGAAGCACGTTCTGCGTCGAACGCACGAGCAATGCTTCATCGACGAGCGGCCGGAAAGCCATGCGCGCCAGCACGTCGCGCTCGACATCGACCCCTTCCGCAACCTCGATCAGACGCACGCCGTCTGCCTCCAGGCGAAACACCGCACGCTCCGTCACATACAGCACTTCCTGATTGCTAAGGCGCGCCTGCTCGCCGCTGAACGTGATGTGCTGCACGCGATCGACCAGTTTGGGCACGCTGCCCGGCGACACGATGTTCAGACGCGCGCCCGCCTGTTCGACCGCTAGTCCCTTCGCTTCAAAGCTTCCGCAAAACACGATCTTGCGCGCGCCCTGCGTGATATCGATAAAGCCGCCAGGACCCACGACCGTCGAACCCAGCTTGGACACATTGATGTTGCCCTCGCCGTCCATCTCGCCCATGCCAAGGAAAGAGACGTCGACACCGCCGCCGCTGTAGAAATCGAACTGGTCGACGCTCGACAGGATCGCGTCCGCATTGCGTGCCGTGCCGAACATCGGGCCGTCGAGCATCGCGCCGTTGTGGATGCCCTGTTCGACCGATCCCCAGAACGTGCCGAGCCGCCCGTGTTCCGCCAGCAAGGCGGGGATGCCGCCTGGAATGCCGAAGCCGAAGTTCGCCGACTGCCCGGCGCGCAATTCCTTCGCCGCCCGCGCAGCGATGATGCGGCGGATGCCTGTTGGCACTTCGTAGAAGCCCGCGCCGATTGGACATAGCGCTTCGCCGCTGAGCGCCGGATCGTAGTCCGACACCACGCATTGCACCTGCTCGGGGGTTTCGACGAGCGCATCAACGAGGATGCCGGGAATACGAACGAGGCGCGCGGGCACATATCCTTCGGGCTCACGCTCTTTCACCTGCACGATGACGCGACCGCCGCAGTTGTGGGCCGCGAGCGCTGCCGCATAGACGTCCAGATCGGCCGGTTCGCGGCGCAGCGTGACGTTGCCACTCCCGTCCGCCGAGGAGCCGCGCACGATGGCGAAATCGACCTTGAACGGCTTGTAACGCAGGTACTCGCGTCCATCGAGCGTAATCAGTTCGACCATGTCTTCAGTCGCGCGCTCGTTGATCTTGCCGCCATCAATACGCGGATCGATGAAGGTGCGCAGGCCCACATGCGTGACGAGGCCAGGGCGCCCCGCGCCGATTTCCCGCAGCAGCGTAGAGATCGCACCAGCCGGAAAGCTGTACGCCTCGAAAGCGTTTTCCTTCGCGAGCTTCTGCATCGATGGCGCCCAACTCCAGTGCCCACCGATCACACGCTTGACCATGCCTGCATGAGCAAAGCGTCCCAGGCCACTGCCCCGCGCGTCGCCGATACCCAGCGCATGCACGACCGTCAGATCGCGCGGATGCCCGGTCTCGAGGAAACGCTGCTCGAGCTTCGCAAGCACGGCGTCCGCTTCTAGCAGACCGCCTCCCGAACCCGCCAGCGCGATCGTCGCGCCGTCGAAAATCTGCTCGACCGCATCAGCAGCCTCCTTCCACTTGCTCACTGCTCCCTCCTTTCAGATCGGCCGCAAAACCCGTTGACAGCGGCGTTTCGTTGGTCTTAAATAACCCACCAGATGGTTACTTGTTGCCAATGTTGGCACACGAAACATCTGATTTCAAGGGCTATTGCGCGGCGCTCGGGTTTACCTGCACTGCCCCGCTGCATCGCAACAATCAGGTATGACGATTACAGATGGAGACGACATGAAGCTCTCAGAAACGCATGAGCAGATCCGCGACACGACACGGCGCTTTTCGCAGGAAGTGATACGCCCACTAGCCGAGGAACTGGACCGTGAGGAGCGATTCCCCGCGGAGATTTACAGGCAGATGGGTGAACTCGGCCTGTTCGGCATTACAGTGCCCGAGGAATTTGGCGGCGCCGGGCTCGACGTCACCGCTTACGCGCTTGTGATGGAAGAGCTGTCGCGCGGTTACGCGTCGGTTGCTGACCAGTGCGGCCTGCTCGAACTGGTCGGTACGCTCCTGAGTGTTCACGGCACCGACGAACAGCGCGCGAAGTTCATGGAGCCCTTGTTGCGCGCTGCGCTCCGGCCGGCTTACTGCATTACCGAATCGGACGCCGGTACCGACGTGTCGGGCATCCGCACCACCGCGACGCGCACTGCCGACGGATGGGAACTCAGCGGCGCCAAGCTCTGGATTCACAACGCGCCGGTTGCGGACCTGGCGTTCGTGCTCGCCCGCACCGATCCGGCGGCCGGCAAGCGCGGCATGAGCATCTTCATCGTCGATTGCCATCTGGCGGGTGTATCGAAAGGTCCTAAAGAACACAAGATGGGGCAGCGTGCGTCGCAAGTCGGCGAACTGCATTTCGACCGCGTCAAACTTCCGCACGACGCACTGCTCGGACAGGAAGGGCGCGGCTTTCACATCATGATGAGCGTGCTCGACAAGGGCCGCGTCGGCATCGCCGCGCTGGCTGTCGGCATCGCGCAGGCCGGTCTCGAAGCGGCGCTGGAGTATGCGCAGACGCGCAAGCAGTTCGGCAGTCACATCGCCGAGTTTCAGGGTGTCCAGTGGATGCTCGCCGATATGGCGAAGGATATTCGGGCCGCACGGCTGCTCGTGCACGACGCGGCTGAACGCCTTGAGACGGGCGACCGCGCAAGCATCGCCTGCTCGATGGCCAAGTGCTTCGCGGGCGACACGGCTGTCAAGCACAGCGCCAACGCAGTGCAGATCTTTGGCGGCAGTGGCTACATTCGCGGCTACGAAGTCGAACGGCTCTATCGCGACGCGAAGATCACGCAGATCTACGAAGGCACGAACCAGATCCAGCGCACGATCATCGCCCGCGATCTGATTGCCAATGGAGCGTCGGTATGAGCGACCGTCCTGTTGCACTCGTCACGGGCAGTCGACGCGGCATCGGGCGGGCGATTGCAATCGAGCTCGGCCGCGCAGGGTTCGACCTTGCGCTCACTGACGCTATCGACTCCGACGAACTGGATCAGGCCGTTGCCGAAGTCGAACAGACAGGCGCCCGTGCGATTGCCGTCGTATCCGATCTTGCCGATATCGACTCGCACCCATCCACGCTGGTCGATATCGAAGCACGGCTCGGCGGTTCGATCGATTGCCTCGTGAACAACGCGGGCGTATCGGTGATGTCGAGAGGCGACCTGCTCGATGTATCGCCTGAGAGCTTCGACCGTTGCATCGCCGTGAACACGCGCGGCACGTTCTTCCTCACCCAGGCGTTCGCGAAGCACTTCCTCGCGCGCTCCCGGCCCAGTATCGCGCCGCATCCGAGCGTCATCACGATCACGTCGTCGAATGCGGTCGCGGCCTCGCCATTGCGCAGCGAATACTGCGTGTCGAAGGCGGGTCTGTCGATGGCGACCACGCTGTTTTCATTGCGGCTCGCCGAGCACGGCGTGAGCGTCTATGAAGTTCAGCCCGGTCTGATCGAAACGGAGATGACCGCCCCCTCCCGCGCACGCTACGACGTGCAGATAGAGCAAGGCCTCACGGCCATCAAGCGCTGGGGCGTGCCTCAGGAAGTTGCGACCACTGTGCGCACGCTGGCGACGGGCGGACTGCCCTATAGCGTTGGACAGGCTATCCGTGTCGACGGCGGCCTGCTCGTGACCAAATACTGACACGCATATGAACCTGACACTCAAACTGCCGACCGCGTCCGGCACGATGGATACCTACCGCCTGCAAGGCACGCCGCTCGATGTTCGCGCACCTGCCCGGCCGTTCAACCGCATTGCCTATTCGGCCGCCCACGTGGTGGCCGATCCACTCCGCGCCGGCGAACTCAATGAAGCGCCTGCAATCGATTGGGAACGCACACTCGAATATCGCCGCTACCTGCTCAAGCAAGGGCTCGGCATTGCTGAAGCGATGGATACTGCACAACGCGGCATGGGTCTGCCCTGGCAAGCCGCGCTTGAGCTGATCACCCGCACAATTGAAGGCACGCGCGATATCCCCGGCGCGTTGATCGCGTCCGGCTGCGGCACGGATCACGTTGCACCGAATTCGATTACGAACTGCGACGAGGTGATCCGCGCATACGCAGAGCAGCTCGAAGCCATTCAACGCGTCGGCGGACGCGTCATCCTGATGGCGAGCCGCGCACTGGCCCGCGTGGCCCGCTCCCCGGACGACTATCGGCGTGTCTATCGCGAAGTGCTGGCCATGTGCGACGAGCCGGTGATTCTTCATTGGCTCGGCGAGATGTTCGATCCTGAACTTGCTGGCTACTGGGGAGCGTCGGATTACGAGAGCGCGGCGCAAGTCTGCCTTGGTGTGATCGGCGACAGCGTCGATCGCGTCGACGGCATCAAGATATCGTTGCTCGACGACACCAAGGAAATCTCCTTTCGCCGGCAATTGCCGCCCGCAGTCAAGATGTACACGGGCGACGATTTCAATTACCCCAGCCTGATCGCCGGCGACGACGCGGGATATTCGCATGCGCTGCTCGGCATCTTCGACGCGATCGCTCCCGCCGCATCGCAAGCCCTGGCCGCGCTCGCTGGCGACGATCTCGACACGTTCAACGCGCTGCTCGCACCGACAGTGCCGCTGTCGCGCCACATCTTCCGGGCGCCGACGCAGTACTACAAAACAGGCGTCGTCTTCCTCGCGTATCTGAATGGATTTCAGGATCACTTCTTCATGCTCGGCGGTCACCATGGCATGCGCCCACCCGCCTATCTTGCGGACGTATTCCGCCTCGCGGACCAGGCTGGCCTGCTCCGCGATCCTGAAGCCGCCGTCGCACGTGTGCGCGCGGTCATGGCATCGCTTGGCTGTAGAGACTGACCATGACCCACTCAAACGGGCCCGTGCGACACATCGTGCTATGCCGATTCCGCAGTGAAGTGGCGGCGCACAGTCGCCTCGCCTTCTTCGAGCAGATCAGGCGGCTTGTGGAAATACCTGAGATCGCATTTACGAACTTTCAATGCGGACCAAACATTTCGCCAGAAGGATACGGTCTGAACCTTGCCGATGGCTTCATGATGGATTTCGAAAGCCGCGACGAGTGTTTTAACTACCTCGCGCATCCGACTCATCGCGCGATCGTTGCGCGGCTCATCGAAGCACTGGAAGGCGGCGTTCATGGACTGCTCGTCTTCGATATCAATCTGGACAATCATGAGAAACCTGAAAGGAAGACTCGACCTCTGCTCCATCAACACCGCAACGCTCGGGCACCGCGAATCGCTCAGCCGCACGATTGACCGGATCGCCAGCGCGGGATTCGGCGGCATCGCACCATGGCGTCATGAAGTGGAGAAAGCGAACGTTGCCGGGATCGCGAAGCAGATCAAGGCGCTCGATCTGACCGTCACCGGCTATTGCCGTTCGACATACTTGCCGGCTGCGACGCGAGCGCAGTTCAAAGCGAACATCGATGACAACAAGTCTGCCCTGCGCGATGCTGCAACGCTCGGCGCACGGTGCTTCGTGATGGTGATCGGCGGCTTGCCTGAAGGGAGCCGCGATTTGAGCGGAGCGCGCGCGCAGGTCTCCGATGGCATCGAGGAGTTGCTGGAAACGGCACGCGAGTTCAATGTCCCGCTCGCGCTCGAACCGCTCCATCCTATGTATGCGGCAGACCGGGCAGTGCTCAACACGCTCGCGCAGGCACTCGACATATGCGACGCGCTCGATCCCGAACGCTCTGGCTTTCTCGGGGTGGCTGTCGACGCTTACCACTGCTGGTGGGACCCCGCGTTGCAGGCGTCGCTCGCGGCGGCTGGCCGCAGCGAGCGGATTCTCGCGTTCCATGTATGCGACTGGCTGCGCGAAACGCGCGACCTGCTGCTCGACCGCGGCATGATGGGCGACGGCGTCGTCGACCTATCGGCACTGCGTGAAGGCATAGAACGCAATGGATACGATGGGTTGGTCGAGGTCGAGATATTTTCGAAAGAGAACTGGTGGCGTCGGGACGCGGATGAGGTACTTCGCGTCTGCGCGGAGCGGCTTCAGACGGTGTGTTAATGAAGCTGACCAATTACGGGAGGAGACAGCCATGAGGGACATGATCCGCTGGGGCGTGCTCGGTGCCGCCAGAATCGCCGACAATTTCGTCGTGCCCGCAATCGAGCGATCGAGCAACGGCCGCGCAGTCTGCGTAGCTGCCCGCGATGGCGCGCGTGCCGCAGCGTTCGCGGCAAAGCACGGCATAGCTGCCTCGTGCGCGAATTATGAGGAAGTGATTGCGAGCAAAGAAGTCGATGCCGTGTATATCCCGTTGCCGACGGCCAGTCACTTCGAGTGGTGCAAAAAGGCACTTCTCGCGGGCAAGCACGTGCTGTGCGAGAAGCCAATCGCGATGAACGCCGCTCAGGTTCAGGAACTCATCACGCTTCGCGATGCGACCGGACTCGTATGCGCCGAAGCGTTCATGGTGGCGCATCATCCGCAATGGGCATTCGTGCGTGATCGGATCGCGGACGGTTCGCTCGGCAATCTCGAACTCGTGGAAGGCTCGTTCACGTATTTCAACGACGACCCCGCAGCCCTCAAGAACGACCTCGCGCTTGGCGGCGGTGGCGTGCGAGACATTGGTGTCTACCCAGTCGTGACAACACGTATCGCAACCGGCCTTGAACCGCTCTCGGTGCGTGCCGACATTACCATCGACCCGCGCTATGGCACCGACAAGCTTGCAATCTGCGCGTTGGACTTTCCGGGCTTTCGACTGAACTTCTACTGCGGAACGCAGCTTGCGCGGCGCCAACACATGGTGTTCCATGGTTCCAAAGGCTGGCTTTCCCTGGACGCGCCATTCAATGCGGGCGTGTATGCCGACGCGAAAATCAGACTGCGTACCGATGCCAGCGGCGTTGTCGAAACGTTCGATTTCGGCGGTGTGGATCAGTATCAGTTGATGGTCGAGAATTTCGGCTCTGTCCTGCTTGGACGCAGTGATTCGATCGCATTCACTCTGGAAAATTCGCTTGGAAACCAGCTTGTCATCGACCAGATCCTGTCGCATGCGACCCGTTAGGCACCCGCAATGAAACTCGCTTCACAAACAATCGATACGCATCGCCTTCGCGAGGCTCGCACACTGGCCGCCGCATGCGCCAACGCCGAGGACGCCTCTGTATGGCGATGGTTCTCCGCATTGATGGAGAGTGGAAAAATCCGCTGGTGCCTGCGGGACAAACAATGGCTTGTCACGGTGAACCATCGCCATGTGGCAACCGCCTCGTCTTTCGATGAAGCAATTCGGACGGCCAAAGCGCAATCGGGTTTTACGCACATGTAAAACAACACGTCGCGCGACTCACGGCGACGCTCTTGATCGTTGCGCATCACAGAGCTGGAACGCCTCCGCGCGCCATTTCCACTTTGACCGGGACCACGTCGCATCGAGCCTATTCCTCATTGCGTTTTCGCGTAATCCACATATAAATAAACAGGTTTCAGTCGGCCAAGCTCAAGAATAATTGGGGCGAAGTCGAATTGAACAAAAACGGCCTGGGTTCCATTCCTCATCGGCTGCGCGCCGACCTGGAAGGCGCAGGGCAATAACATTCCGAGGTCAGACATGGCGGCAATACAGCACGTTTTCGTTCTCATGCTTGAGAACCGTTCTTATGACAGTGTGTTCGGGTGGTCCAACCTGACAGGCAAAACACCGACGGGCGAGGCAACAACCGCCAACGGACTGCCCTCCACTCCCATCGTCAACTTCGGAAGAACCGGGACTTCGTACACTTTGGGTAAGGGAGCTCCGTACGCCCTCGGCTTCGACCCCGGTCACGAATTCACAGACGCCTGCGTTCAGCTGTGTGGGCTGCAGGTCGCCAGCGGAGATACGGTGCGCAATGACTCTTTCGTGTGCGGCGTCACTGGCTATCCGCCCTTTGCAACGGACACTTCAACGACAGGTTTTGCCGCGACTTATGAGGACCATTCGGACATAGTGCGGGATGCCTTCAACGCGTTCACACCTGACCAGCTTCCGGTCCTGAATTTCCTGGCCAGCCAGTTCGGGGTGTGCGACAACTGGTTTGCCTCGATGCCGGGCCCGACGTGGCCAAATCGGTTTTTTGCGGTGGCCGGAACCTCGTCTGGACTCGACCACTCGCCAAGCGACGCGCAGGTGGTGGAAGCCATCTTCTTCAACGCGCCACTCTTCACGTTTCCGAATGGCACGGTTTTCTCAAAGCTACAGGCGTCGGACTGGCTTATCGTGCAGGGCGACGTCGCGCAGGCGCGCGGCATCCACGGGATGCAAAACCTCCTTAACCGGTTCGTCGGGATGGATACGCTCATGTCTCGGCTCGCCAACAACGCATTGACCGAGAAATTCATCTACATCGAACCGACGTACGATGCGAAGAACGACTTCCGCAACGGCAACTCGATGCATCCCGCCGGAGATGTCCGCAGCGGAGAAGCGCTGGTGAAGCAAGTGTACGACGCTATCAGCAAATCGAGCCTCTGGCCCAACAGCGTGCTGCTAATCGTCTTTGATGAGCACGGCGGCTTCTTTGACCATGTGACACCTCCCATTGCCAAACCGCCCGGCTCGGCCGAGAACGGTCACCTGAAGACACACAACTTCGGCTTTGACAGGCTGGGTGTACGTGTACCTGCTATTGTGGTCTCCCCCTTCGTTCCGGCCGGGACCATTGACCATTCGCAGTATGACCACACGTCGATTCTGAAGACGACGGACAAGCTGCTCGGTCTCAACGGGGAGCTCAATTTGACCGCGCGTGTGAGCGCTGCGGACGACTTCGCAAAGATGCTGAGTCTTGCGACACCCCGCACTGACATCCCACAATGTCCTCAACCCGTCGCGGCGGGCGGTGAACCGAGACCATCGAGCGAAGGCTCACCGCGAGCAAAAGACCCATTCCTGCCGCTATACGCACACCACTAGCACAGGCGCACCTGTATCTGCCTCAAGCGACGGGCCTTGAGCCCGTCGCTGAGATGGACGGCCTCTGCGGGAGCAGTTCGCAGAGCCTGGCGTGACGAGACTCGCTCGAACCTGGTTGCGCTCGAGTGTTTGGGCATTCTCTTCAACGATGCTGGTCAATTACGTGCTGACGGATAATCGCTCAATCTCAGCCGAACCGGTCGCAACGGGTGATTGGCCGAAACGAAGTCATCCCGTCTGGACATCGTGAACATCGACCCGGTATGGCCGTCCACTCCGCGCATCGCTTCAGCCTCAGTGTTGTCCGATGCTTCGTGTCAACGCTTACCCCTCCCGTGCGGATGACGTGCGCGAGAGGTATTTCAACCGCCTGCTAGAAGCGAAACACCGCGACCGTTTCCTTCAACTGCCCCGCCTGTTGCTCGAGCAACTGCGCCGCTGCCGCCGCCTGCTCGACCAGTGTGGCATTCTGTTGAGTCGCCGTATCCATCTGCGCTACCGCGAGAGCGACCTGTTCAATACCTGAGCTTTGCTCGGAAGAAGCGGCCGATATCTCGCCCATGATATCGGCCACGCGCTTCACACTGGTGAGGATTGCCTGCATGCGGCCGCCTGCCTGGTTCACCAGCGTGCCTCCGGCCTGCACTTTTTCGCTCGACGTCTCGATCAGTTCCTTGATTTCCTTGGCCGCCGACGACGAGCGCTGCGCCAGCGTTCGCACTTCGGAGGCCACCACCGCGAATCCGCGCCCCTGCTCACCTGCACGCGCGGCTTCGACAGCCGCATTGAGGGCAAGGATATTGGTCTGAAACGCAATGCCTTCGATGATCGCGATTATGTCGCCGATGCGCGCAGAACTTTGATCGATCTCGGCCATTGTCGCTACCACCCCCTCGACGGCAGTGCTGCCATGGTGGGCCGTTTCCGTGGCGCTGGTCGCGAGCATCAGCGCCTGGGAGGCGTTCTCGGCATTCTGCCTTACCGTACCCGTCAGCTCTTCCATGCTTGCCGCCGTTTCCTGCAATGACGCCGCCTGCTGTTCCGTGCGCGAAGACAAATCGAGGTTGCCCGAGGCGATCTGTTGCGCGGCCGTTGCGATGGTGTCGCTCACGCGGCGCACAGCGTTCACTGTGTTTGCGAGACCGTCGCGCATTTGCGAAAGACCCTGTAGCAGTGCGCCCATTTCATCGCTTGAGCGAATCTCGATTCGTTGCGACAGGTCACCCGCCGCGATCCGGCCGAAGTGCTTCAGCGCCTCGTCGAGCGGACCGCTGATTGCGCGGCGCAGCGACTTGAACGTTAACGCGCCGGCGAGCAGGCCGAGCACGACGGTGCCGGCCGTTATTGCGCGAAAAAGCCGGAAGCCGGCTTCTGCACCCGCGTACCGCGCCTTCGCTTCGTCGCGCTGAAACTGCTTCAGATTCGCGCTGGCCGTGACATAGTCGGTATTGGCCAAAGCGATTTTCTTCAACGCGAGTTTGACTGCCGTGCCGTCCATACCCTTGACCGAATCCGCGAAAGCATCAAGGTCATTTTGCACCTGGCTGCGCTTTGCGTTGACCACAGCAGCAAGGCTGCTTTCAGTCGACGTGGCGGGCAGAGCCAGATATCGCGTCCAGGCCTCCATGCCTTGCCCCTTGAGCATGCGGTAGGTGGCCACGTCTTTGTCGACGGTCGGTGCTGTGGGATCGAATGCGATCCGGTCGATGGTCGTCCGCTCGCGGCTGATGGACAGTTCGGCGTCGCCGATCAGCCGTGTGCTGGCGAGCCGGTTTTCGTACGTCTCGCGGTTGGCGTCGTTGCTGCGCGCCATACCCGTCACGCCGAGCGCGCCGATAACGATCAGCAGCACCGAGAGCAGGAATATCGCCACGCCAAGTCGCGCGCGTATGGACAATTTTGGCATCGTGTACACCCTCAGCGAGCGCTCGGACCGTCGAGCGGACGCTGCGTCATTTCTCCATCGACGAGCCGCATCAGCGCGAGTGGGTTGGCATTCTTCAGCGCGTCCGGCAGCAGTTCGTCCGGGTAATTCTGATAGCACACCGGCCGCAGGAAGCGGTCGATGGCGAGCGTGCCGACCGAGGTGCCGCGCGCATCGGATGTGGCGGGCCACGGTCCACCATGGACGATCGCGTCCGACACTTCGACGCCGGTCGGATAGCCGTTCACGAGCAGACGGCCAGCCTTTTCTTCGAGCCGTTCGATCAGCGTGCGGTGCGACTGCAAATCGCCGGGCGACGCGAGCAGCGTGGCCGTCAACTGGCCGCGCATCGCCGACGCGAAGCGCAGCAGGTGTTCCGCGCTGTCGAGTTCGACCACGATCGTGGCCGGTCCGAAGATTTCTTCTTCGAGTGGCCGGCCCGGATCGAACAGCAACGCGGCATCGGCGATGAACAGCTGCGCGGTGGCTTGCTGACTTTCACCTTGCGCAGCTGTATGCAAGGTGATACCTGCGTGATTCGACGCGCGTTCGATGCCCGCGCGGAAGTTGGCGAAGATGCCCGGATTCAGCATGGTCTGCGGCACCTGCCGCTCGATTGCCTTGCCGAGGCTGTTTATGAATGCCCCGAATCGCGGCGAACGTACGCCGAGCACCAGACCGGGGCTTGTGCACAGCTGGCCGCAGCCGGTCGCGACCGAGGCCGCCAGTTCATCGGCAAGCGCCTCGCCGCGCTCCCGCAAGGCGCCCTCCAGCACAAACACCGGATTGACGCTCGACATCTCCGCGAACACCGGAATGGGTTGTTCGCGCGCGGCCGCAAGCTCGCATAGCGCCCGGCCGCCGCTCAGCGAACCGGTGAAGCCAACCGCCTGAATGCCAGGCGCCTGCACGAGGCGCGCACCGACGCGCTCGCCATAGATCATGTTGAAGGTGCCTGCCTGCATGCCGGTACGTCGAATCGCGCGCTCGATTGCATCCGCCATGCGCTCCGACGTCACCAGATGGCCAGAGTGCGCCTTGACCACGACCGGGCAGCCGGCAGCCAGCGCGGCGGCAGTATCGCCGCCGGCAACGGAGAACGCCAACGGAAAATTGCTCGCGCCGAACACCGCGACCGGGCCGACGCCGATCCGGTATTGCCGCAGATCGGGCCGCGGCAGTGGTTGCCGTTCGGGCAACGCCTGGTCGATGCGCGCACCGTAGAAATCACCCCGGCGCAAAACCTTGGCGAAGAGCCGCATCTGGTTACTGGTACGCGCCCGTTCACCGACGATACGCGCGGTCGGCAAAGCGGTTTCGCGCATCACGTCGGCGATGAAATCGTCACCGAATGCGTCGATCTCCGCCGCAATCGCGTCCAGGAAATCCGCACGAGCGGTCGCGGGCAGTGCACGGTAACGCGGAAATGCTGCCGCCGCGGCCTCCACGGCCGCGTCGACTTCAGCGTCGGTCGCCTGAGAGAAAGCCACGGGATAAGCTTCGCTGGTCGATGCCGAGAGACTGTGCAGCGGGATATCGCCACGCGCGCTGCGCTGGCCGCCGATGTAGTTGTGGCCGAGAATGGGTGCTGTCACTTGGTGTTGTGCTCGTTGTAATTGGCATGGTAAGCAGCGCTCGCAGGTCTACGCGCTGCGCGCGCCGCCATTGTCAGGGTCGCGAGATTCAGCCCGCGACTCAAACTCAAACAGTCAGCAGGAAAGGCGCGCCCGCGGACTGTGCGACCTCGCGGATCTTCTCGCGCAATGAATCGGGTATCGGAATGCCCTCCGCGCTGCGCTCGATGCGTGTGAGACGCTCAGGGTCCCCTGGGATCAATACTGGTTGAGACGGGTCGGCGGGCTGGCTTTCGCGCAGCGCGTCGATTACCGCATCGAGGTCAGCGTAGTATTCCTCGATGGGACGGAACGCCGCCGGATTCATGGCAAGGAAGAAATGGCCGATGTTGTCCGGCTCGGCGCTTTTTTGCGTGCGGTTGCGCACAGGCGAAAACGAACCGCCGCCCAGCGTGCTCCCGAAAATCTGCGCGAACAAACCGAGGCCGTAGCCCTTGTGACCGCCGAGCGTCTTGCCGTCGCCGCCCAACGGCGCGAGGCCGCCACCCAGGCGCTCGAAAAGCAGCCGGTAAGCTTCAGCCGAATCGGTCAGCGGGTTGCCGTTCGCGTCGAGCGCCCAGCCCGGTGGCAACGGCTTGCCCTGTAACGCGTACACCTTGACCTTGTTCGACGCGACCACGCTGGTCGACATGTCGAGAATGACGGGCGGATGACGGCCGGCCGGCGTGGCAAAGGCGAACGGATTGGTGCCGAGCATCGGCTCGGCCCCGAAAGTCGGCACCACCGTTGCAAGCCGGGTCGAGCACGACACCATCGCGATCAGTCCGCGTTCAGCCGCCATTTCAGCGTAGTAGCCCGCCGCGCCGAAATGCTGTGAGTTGAACACGGAGACCGCGCCCATATCGCACGCCAGCGCTTTCTCGATGGCCAGTTCCATCGCCATGCGCGACGTGGGGTGTCCCATCGCCGCATTGCCGTCGATCAGCGCGGTAGTCGCGGTCTCGCGCACGATGCGCGCGCTTGCCTTCATGTCGATCTGACCGGCGCGATACAACTGGTCGTAGAACATCAGCATCGAGATGCCGTGCGAGTCGATGCCCTTCAGATCGGAATCGATCAGGATGTCGGCGGAAGCCACGACCTGCCCGGGCGACATGCCCCAAGCTTCAAGAATGACCTCGATTTGCTGCCGTGCAATTGCGGCCCCGACGCGGGGCATGGTGTCTGCCATGACTGACCTGCTAAATGAAAGAATTGAATCGAAAAGAATGGCCGACGCGTGGCGTTAAAGTTGCGCGTTAAAACTTATTGCGCTGTCGACATGGACTCCGGCCCGCGGCGGCCCGCGAGACCGAGCCGCAACCAGACCACCAGCGCGCCGGTGCCGAGCAACAGCAGGCTAACGGCGGGCACGAGCATCGGCGCCGACGTGCTGCCCGTCACCTTGCCCACCCACGGCATGATGTTTTGCGCAAGGAAACCGCCGACGCTCGATCCGGCTGCGATGACCGCGAGCGCCGCAGCGCCGCCCGCGCCCTTCATAAACGAGGCCGGCAGCAAGCGCGGGGGCAATGCCCAGAAACATGGAATCATCAGATACAGACACGGCGCGCCGAACGAGAGCGCTGCGAAACGCACCGCGTTGCTAAACGGCCCCACGCTCGCGACAAAGCACAGAATGCCGAGCAACGCTGCAGAGAACGCGGCGATCAGCACGCGGCGCGGCGTTTTCAGACGACGCGGCAACCACAGCAGCATCAGCGATGTGATGAGCCACGGAATCATGTTGAGCATGCCATTGACGCTGCTCGTCACGCCGAAACCCTTGACCAGGGTCGGCAGCCAGTACGCGATGCCGTAGATCGCGATAGAGATGGTCCCGTACCCGACGCTAAAGAGTCCCACCGTGACGAGCGCGGCCAATGACCAGCCACTGCCGCCGGCGAGGCGGGCGGCGGGCGGATCCGCGCACAGCCGGCTTTCGACGACATCTTTCTCGCGGGCCGTCAGAAAGTTGGCAGACTGCGGACCATCCGGCAGGCAGTACAGCGTGACGAACGTCAGCAGCACGGCCGGCGCGCCGGTGGTCAGGAACACCCACTGCCAGCCGGCGAGGCCGGCTATGCCATGCAGTTCCAGCGAGAAGCCGCCGATCAGCGAGCCGAGCATGTTGCCCATGCTGCTGCCGAGCGTCAGCAAGCCGATGATGCCGGTGCGCTGCCGTTCAGGAAACCACATGCCGAGATAGAGGATGATCCCAGGATAAAGACCGGCTTCGGCGGCGCCGAGCAGGAAGCGCAGGATCTGGAAGGCCAATGCAGAAGGCGTCCACGCGAGCAGCAGCGTCGCGACGCCCCACGTGAACATGATCCGCGAGATCCAGCGGCGCGCGCCGAAGCGATGCATCAACAGATTGCTCGGCACCTCGCACACCAGATAGCCGATGAAGAACAGCGACGACGCAAAGCCGTACGACGCCTCGCTCATCTTCAGGCTGCTCAGCATCTGCAGCTTGGCGAAGCCGATATTGGCGCGGTCAATATACGCGACCAGGAAAATCGCAATCAGCAGCGGCACGAGCCGCCATGCTATGCGCGTAAAAAGTTGGTCTTCACTGCTTCGATCGGTCACTGTCGTCTCCATACCGGACCGCCTTTTGCGCGGCCCGTCGTAAATGCTGATGCGGGTGGTTTCGTACGGCCTTGCCGCACGCAATCATGTGTTAGACCAGCCGCCTGCGCCCGCGCGGTTGCATCATTGCGCGGACCAGGCAACCGTTTCCCTGCTTATAGTCCAGCCCCGTTTGCAGACGGGCGCTTTTTCCATGCTTCGAAGTCGGCGCGCGTCGCCTCGTCCGGCGGGTATAGGCCGAAGGTCGAGCGGCCAGCACGCACCTGGGCGTCGACCCAGTCTTCGAATACCGTCATCGCGGCGGCTTCTTCAGCAATCTCGTTGGCCAGATGCGCCGGAATCACCACAACCGCTTCCGCATCGCCGACGATGATGTCGCCCGGATACACCGCCACGTCGCCGCACGAGATCGGCACGTTCAGATCGATAGCATGGTGATGAATCAGGTTGGTCGGTGCCGACGGACGCGCCTGATAGCATGGAAAGTCGAGCTTGCGCAGATCCGGCGTATCGCGAAAGCCGCCGTCGGTTACGACGCCGGCCACGCCGCGCATCATCATCCGCGTGATCAGAATGCCGCCAGCCGAGGCCGCGCGCGCGTCCTTGCGCGAATCGACCACCATCACGTGACCAGGTGGAATTTCCTCGACGCCGCGGCGTTGCGGATGGCTGCGGTCCGAGAACACGCCGATGTGATCGAGGTCCTCGCGGGCCGGGATGTAGCGCAGCGTATAGGCTTCGCCAACCATGCGCGCGGCCGACGGGTTGACGGGCAGCACGCCTTGCACGCAAACGTTGTGAAGGCCGCGCTTGAAAAGCGCCGTGGTCAGGGTCGCCGTGCTGACATTGCGCAGGCGGGCGCGGTTCTCGTCGGTGAGCGAGCTCGGGATAGTCACTGCGGTCACTGCGGTCACTGCGGTCACTGCGGTCGCTGATGTCACAGATTTACTCCTGGTTTCGGTGAAGTGGTGGCCGGCCGGGCGTCAGAACTTGTGGCGAATCGCGAAACGGACCGTCGCCTGCTGGTTACCCGACGCAGGCGTCAGGCCATTGAGCGAGGCGCGCGCTGCGCGCCCGGTCGAATCGATGCCCGACGCGTGCTGCAAAACGCCGATCAGATAGAAATCAGTGCGCTTGGAGACGATGTAGTCGGCACTCAGCGAGCCCTGTTGATATTTCGCGTGATTCGCGCCGCTGCCGTCGGTGTAGTTATACGCAGCGCCGAACGAGAGCGCCGGCGTCAACTGATACTGCAGGTTGACTTCAGCGCTGTTGAAGCTCGCGGTGCCGTCCACGCCGGCCGGATTGAGCGGCGACACCGTGCCGCTCAGATGCTTGAATTTCGTGTTCGAATAAATCCCGCCGAGAGTCACCGCGCCGATCACGTAGGTGGCGCCGGCGCTGATGATTTCTTCGCTCTGTGCCGAGGCATAACCATTGATCACCGGCGAACTGCCGAAGTTGTTGGTGGCCGCTGTCGCGCCGACTGCCGTACCGAAGAAAGAGGCATTCGGATTGCGCGCATTCAGGTAGCCGACGCCGACCGTGAGCGGCCCGCGAGCGTAACCGGCACCGAGCGAGTAGATCTGGTTGCCGGCCATGCTGCCCGGCACGCCACCGAAGCTATACATGCCTTCCGCGGTCAAGCCTCCATAGCTGGCCGTGCGGTACTTGACCGCGTTGTTCACGCGATTGGTGTTGTTGAGGTTGTCGAGGTCACCCGGATGCGCGCCGATGCTGCCCGAGAACATCGCGCTCGGCATCAACGGATGGATGTAGTCGACCACCGGATCGTACTGACGACCGAACGTGACCGTGCCGTACGGGCTCGAAACCCCCACATACGCCTGGCGGCCGAACAGCAGCGAACCTTGGCCCAACTTGCCGCTGTTCACGTCGAAACCGCTTTCGAGCACGAAGATCGCCTTCATACCGCCGCCCAGATCTTCGTTGCCGCGCAGGCCCCAACGGCTGCCACTCAGAATGCCGCTTGACAGGCTGTACTGGCTGTGTCCCTGGCCCGGGCTGGTTTGTACATTGCTCGTGTAGTTGACGCCCTCGTCAATAATGCCGTATAGCGTCACGCTGCTTTGCGCCTGAACCGCTGCCGGCGCTCCCGCGGCGGCAAGCGCGGCGATTGCAAATGCCACGTGTGCGGCGAGAGGTTTCGAAGAGGTTGCGAGGGACTTATGCACTGCGAGGTCTCCAGTCACTTTTTATCAATACAAGGAGGAGTTGCGCTTTGCCGATACACGGCGGACACAACGGAAAATCCAACGAGGCAATACCTGGCCTCGTCGGCAGAAACGGTGTTGATCAATGAGCGTGCCGATGGGCGCGAAGCAGTTACGGGGCCTTCAGAATGCGATCGGCGATCATCGAGCCGATCGGCATGGCGGAGGTCGCGGCCGGCGAAGGCGCGTTGCACACGTGCACCATGCGCGGCGTGTCAGCGAACAGGAAGTCGTGCACCAGCGTGCCGTCGCGCATGACTGCCTGTGCGCGAATGCCGGCTTCATAAGGCAGCAGGTCGTCGACCGTTAGCGACGGGCAATACTTGCGGCACTGCTCGAGATAACCGCGCTTGAACAGCGAGTTCTTCATCTCGCCCATGCCGGAGCCCAGGTTGCGCCAGATGGTTTTCCAGAAACCGGGAAATGCGGCGTATTCGGCGACGTCGCGCAGATTGACGGAAAGCTTCGGATAGTTTTCGCGGCCGAATCCGAGCACCGCATTCGGTCCGACTGTCACGCTGCCGTCGATCATCCGCGTCAGATGCACGCCGAGAAACGGCAGATCCGGGTCGGGAATCGGATAGATCAGATGGCGCACCACATTATTCTTCGAGGCCGGGAGGCGGTAGTACTCGCCGCGAAACGGCACGATCTGGTGATCGATTTTCACTCCCGCGAGTCTGGCGAGCCGGTCCGATTGCAGGCCGCCGCAGACCACCAGCTTCCTGGCCCGCCATTGCTGTTCGTCCGAAGCGCCGACGGCGACGTAATCGCCCAACTCGGCAATCGACGTGACCTGCGTGCCCAGGCGAATTTCACCGCCTGCCTTCCTGATGACGCGCCCCATCGCTTCGCATACCTGACGGTAGTCGACGATCCCCGTCGCATCGAGGAACAAGCCGCCCATACCGACGATATTCGGCTCACGACGCTGCAACTCGGCGGCATCGAGCCGCTCAACGCGCAAACCGTTCTGTTGCGAGCGCGCGTACAGCGCTTCCATGCGCGACAGCTCGAGCGGACTCGACGCGACCAGCAGCTTGCCGCATACGTCGAACGGAATTGCGTGCTCCGTGCAAAACTGCTTGGTTGACTCGGCGCCGCGCTTGCACAACTCCGCCTTCAGACTGCCCGGCTGGTAGTAGATGCCCGCGTGGATGACACCGCTGTTGTGCCCGGTCTGATGCCTCGCGAGCGCGGTCTCTTTCTCAAGCAGCAGCAGCGAAGCCGTGGGCTCCCGTTTCAGCAACTCCATCGCCGTCGCCAGACCGACAATGCCGCCACCGATGATGCAAAAGTCATAAATCATTTTTTTCGCTTCTTCTTTGCGAGCCAGCTTGCTAAATGCTTTCTCGTCCGCTTATCAGGTTGTCAGACTAAGTGGTCAAAAAAAGAGATCGCCGTGCGGGACGAGCGCGGAACCGTGAAGGTCCGCGCCGCCTGCCCACTACCGTCAATCGCTAGGGGGTAACTCGATTTTCTGGCGTTTGGCTGCGGCGCGCAGATGCCGCTCGGCGGACTCGGCGGCAGCGCGATGGTCGCCGCGCTCGATAGCCTCGTACAGCTCGCCGTGCTCCTGGCGCGCGTAATCGCCCGCGTTGCTCGCCGTGTTGGCCCACTGCGCGCGACGCACCGCCACCAGTTGGCCGTGCAGGAAGTCATGGAACGCGACGAAATACTCGTTCTTGGTGGCTGCAGCGATGGCGCGGTGAAACGCGACATCGGCCGCGGAAGCCGCGTCGAAATCAAGGCGTTTCTTATCCATCTCGCGGATCGCGTCGCTCATGCGCTTCAGATCTTCCGGAGTACGTCGGCGCGCCGCCGTCATAGCCGCCTGGGTTTCGATCCACAGACGCATCTCAAACAGTTGCGCAAGATCCAGCTTCTGGTTGCCGCCGCCCGGCAACCGAAAAACCGTACCCGACGGTGTCTGCGAAATGAACGACCCTGCGCCGCGCCGCGCGACCAGGACGCCGTCCGATTTCAACTGCGCGATGGCCTCGCGCACGACTGAGCGGCTCACGTTGAGTCGTTCCGACAGTTGCTGCTCAGTTGGCAGGCGCGACTCGGCAGGAAAATGACCCGCGTCAATTTCCGCGCGAAGCGCGCTTACCACACGTTGCACAAGCGAATCGGGACGTTCAAGCTCAAGCATCAACAGGATCTCATTTCATCAGGTTGTCAGACAATAACGAATTTCTGTTGCAGTGTCAACCGATGCCCCACTCATACCTCCGCTCACCGACCATGCAAAACGTCCTCTTCGGCGCTGCGCGGCTAGCGCACACCTTGCACGCTCGCCCGACCGGCCGCGCCGCCGTCCCTACCGGCCGCCCCCGTATCCGATCCGCGCTTGACCTTGGCTAGCCGATCGGCCTGGTCACGCGCGGCATGGCAACCGGATCGATTTGCGCTCAGCGCGTCAAAGGATGCGGCGAGTGCGCGGAAGCACGCGCGCCCAGCGCTGCGGCCGCTTCATCTTCCGGCTCTGCGGACAGATCCCGCCTGAAAGTCTCCGCGAGGAAAAACGCACACACAAGACTCAGCACCCCCGTTGCCGCGATATAGATCGAAATAGGCAGCGTCTGGCCATACGTAGCGAAAAGATAGGTGGCGATCAATGGTGTCGGTCCTGACGTGATGATGCCGGCGATCTGATACGGCAGCGACGCCCCCGTATAGCGCACCCGCGTACCGAACAGTTCCGCGAACCACGTCGATTGCACGCCGTACACCGATGCCTGGCTCAACGCGATACCGCAGACGTACGCCACGAAAATCAAGGTCGGATTGCGTGTCTCGAGCAACGGAAAGAAGGCGAATCCATAAATGGCGACGAACACCGCGCCGAGCATGAACACGGTCCGGCGTCCGATCACGTCCGACAGTTTGCCGAACAGCGGCAGCGTGATCAGCGCAAACGCGCAGCCCACAATGATGGCGTTCAGCAGTAGCCCACGCGACAAGCCGAGCCGCGTCGTTCCGTACACCAGCACGAACACGTTGATGACGTTGAAGGTGATGTCGACCGCGAAGCGCGTGCCGATCGTCAGCACGAGGTCTTTCGGATGCCGGCGCAGCAATTCGATCAGCGGCGCCTTCACGACCTGCCTGCTCGCCTTGATCTGTTCGAATACCGGTGACTCCATGACGCGCAGGCGGATGAACAGGCCGATCGCGATCAGCGCGACGCTCAGCAGGAACGGCAGGCGCCAGCCCCATGAAAAGAACGCGTCCGACGGCATACTCGACACGGCTTTGAACACCGCGGTCGAGAGCATCAGCCCGAGCGGCACGCCCAATTGCGGAAACGCGCCGAAAAAGCCCCGCTTCCTGGCGGGCGCCGTTTCCACCACCATCAGCACCGCGCCGCCCCATTCGCCGCCGACGCCGAGCCCTTGCATGAAGCGCATCGCCACCAGCAGAATCGGCGCCCACACGCCAATCGAGGCGTAGGTGGGCAGCAGGCCGATCACGAAGGTGCTGACGCCCATGATCGTCAGCGTCGCGACGAGCGTCGCCTTACGTCCGATACGATCGCCAAAGTGCCCGAAAAACACGGCGCCGAAAGGCCGCGCGAGATAGCCGACCGCAAAACTGCCGAACGCCGCGATGGTGCCGACCACGGGATCGAACGAGGGGAAAAACAGCTTCGCGAAAACCAGCGCGGAAGCGGTGGCATAGAGAAAAAAGTCGTACCACTCGATGGCGGTCCCGACCACCGAAGCGACCAGCACACGGTTGACGGCCGACCGGCTGATAACAGACGCGTTGCCGGACGATACAGGCGATGTATTCATGTCTCCTCCCTTCTCTGGGAATCTATGTCTTGAACTGCTGGGTGCCGGCGGCGCAGATTCGGCGGCACGTTACGGTTAATTCGCTGCGCTCACCAGTGCAGTTCCATCGGGAACTGGTCGAGCGTTTCGACGCCGCCCGAGGTCAACCGCACGATCCGTTCCGTGCGCAAACCGCCGACGTTCGGCACCGTGATCGTCGCCTTCAGGGTGAAGACCATGTTTTCCTGCAGCACGGTCCTGTTGCCCGGCCCGATCCAGGGTGCTTCTTCTTCGGGGTCCATGCCGGTGCCGTGACCGGTGCCATGGCCGCGCGCTTCGCTCGAGTATTGCTCGTAGTTCGACTTCACCAGCGCCTGCTGGATCACCGCGTTCAGTTCCATGGCCGCCATGCCGGGACGCGCGGCGGCAAGCCCCGCTTCGACTGCGCGCGCCGCTGCCGCGACGATCGCCGTCTTCTCGGCACTCGCCGGACCGTAAGTGAAACCGCGGCCGCCATCGGCAACGTAGCCACGATAACGGGCGCCGATGTCGGTCATGATCAGGTCGCCCGGCTGCAGGATACGGTCGGTGGGACGCGCCAGGTTATACGCCGAGCGCGGACCGGATTGCACCATCGAATCGAACGCTGTCCGCTCCGCTCCTCCCGCGAGCATCGCGCGGTCCGCGATGAGAGCGAGTTCACGCTCCGTGTAGGGACGGCCGTCGGCGAGCGCGTCGCGAATCGCGGCCATCGCCGAATCGGTCAAGGCGGCCGCTTTGCGCATCAGCGCCACTTCGGCGTCGCTCTTGATCGCCTTGATTTCGGCCAGCACCATCGTGGGCTCGAGCTTCAGTTTGCCGAGACCGGCATTCAGGCGCTGCAGCAAATCCGCGGGAATATAGGCGGCGCCGGCGAGGCCGACCGTACCGCTGCCGTGCCGCGCGGAAAACGCCTGCACCTGTTGCGTGACTTCACGCAGGCTACGCACCTCGAAGGCGGTCACGCTCGTCGCATAGTCGAAGCATTGATCCGACACGAACAGCACGGGGTCGCCATCCACGGACAGCAGCAGGATCGCGTTGGCAATGTCTGATACGCCGTCGAGCGGACGGAACTCGGTGAAGTAGCTGATGTTCGCGCCACGCCAGCAATCGCCGAAAGCAAGCAGGCCGACCAGGCCCGCCTTGTCGAGTGCGCTGCGGACCTTGGCGACGCGACCGAGGAACTCGTCGGTAGTGATGCCTTCCGGCGGGATGTTTGCGGTACGGATGTTCATTGCCTTTTCGTCTCCTGTGCGGCTGCATGCTCGGATGCTGGATGCAGCCCGTTCTCGATGCCCATGATGGGAAACCGGTCGCCTTGGAATGCAGGACGTCCTCTGCATAGTAGAATCGATAGATATGCTTTTATAATGAAAAATAACGCGAAATCTATATCAATACGGAATACATGGAGACGACATCTTGACCTCGGCAATGCATCCTGACGACGGCACGGCTGCCATCGCGACGGGCCGCTTCGACCCCACGCGTCTGAAGACACGCCAATTGGCCCTGATCGTTCATCTCGACACTCATCGCTCGGTATTGCGCGCGGCAGACGCCGCGCACATGACCCAGCCCGCGGCGACCAAGTTGCTGCGGGAACTGGAAGAGACGATGGGTGTGCCGTTGTTCGAACGGCATCCGCGCGGTGTCGAGCCCAACTGGTACGGCGAGGTGCTGATCCGCCATGCGCGCAGCGTGCTGGCGGAGTTGCGGCACGCGTACGACGAAGTATCCGCGCTCAAAGCCGGCTTGACCGGGCAGGCGATGATCGGCACCGAGGTCACGGCCGCCACCAACCTCGTGCCGAAGGCCGTCGCGTTACTCAAGAAGCGCTTTCCGCAGATTCGCATCAGCATCGAGATGGAGTTCAGCGAGGTGCTGGTGCAGCGTTTGCAGGAAGGCAAGCTGGATATGATCGTCGCGCGAATCCGCAATCCAGACGATCTCGCGGAACTGCACTACGCCCCGCTGGCGGAAGCACAGCACGGCCTATTCGCACGCGCTGGCCATCCGCTCGGCAAGCGCAAGAGTCTGAGCTGGAACGAACTGGCGCCGCAAACGTGGATCCTGCCACCCAAAGGCAACGTGATGCGCAATCAGTTCACGCAACTTTTTCTCGAACGGCAGCTCGCGTTGCCGACGGATGTGGTCGAGAGCTCGTCCCTGCCTGTCATCACGAGTCTGCTGCAGATGAGCGATATGATCGCGCCGCTTGCGCGCGAGCCGGTGCGGCCGTATTGCATTGCCGGCGCGCTCGAACCGCTACCGTTCGAGCTCCATTTGAAGCTCGGACCGGCCGGCATCGTCACAAGGCGCGGCGACAGGCTCTCACCGGGTGCGCGGGCGATGCTGCAAGCGCTGCGCGAGGCCGCCGGATTCGACACCCAAGGCCCCGACGCCGACAGCGACTGACATGCCGCGCCCGGACTCAGCGCGCGCCGTCCACCGCAACGCTTGCGCCGGGCTGTAGCAACCACTCATGCGCCGGTTCGTTGTGTACGTGCCAGGCGCGGCGCGGACCCGCCATCACATTCAAATAGTAGAGGTCGTAGCCGTGCGCCGCGGCAACCGGGTGATAGCCGCGCGGCACCAGCACGACGTGCTTGTCGTACGCCGCGAGCGTTTCGTCGAGACTGCGGTCGTCGGTGTAGACGCGCTGGATCGCGAAGCCCTGCGGCGGCGAGACGCGGTGGTAATAGGTTTCCTCGAGATAGGTCTGCTGCTCGCCATGATCGGTATCGTGCCGATGCGGCGGGTAGCTCGACCAGTTGCCTGCGGGCGTCACCGATTCCACCACCAGCAAGCTCTCCGCCGGCTCGGTTTCCGGCAGGATGTGGCGCACGTGACGCAGGTTGGCGCCCGCGCCGCGGGTTTCCTGCTTGACCTCCTCAGGTGCAATGAAGCGCGGCGGCAGACCGCCCTTCGCGGGCGCTGAGCAGATGCCGAGTTCGACGTCGTCCGTCGCCACGATCGTGTAGCGCGTGTGCGGCGGCACATACATGGACCACGGCGCGCCATCGAACGGCGTCATCCGTGCGCCGATCGCGCGACTCGCGAGCCCTTCGCAACCGACCATCGCGTGGCCCTTAACGAGTACGACTACGACTTCGCGATCACGCGTCTCCCGCGTGACCGTGGCGCCGACCTTAAGGTCGAAAACGTCGAAGCCGACGTATTTCCAGCCGGCGCTCGCTGGCGTGACGTGGATGATCTGGCCGTCTTCGGCATGCGTCGACGGTTTGACGAGCAGGTCGCTCATGTCTTCCTCCAATTATTCAGGTTTGCCAAGCGGCAGAACTGGGCGGTCGCGGCTGACACGTGAATGGCCTCAAGCGACCAAAGCGCCCATTGCTTTGACGACGCCTTGTTTGCGAATCGCTTCCAGATGGCGTGCGACTTGCGGGACAAATCGCGTATGTGCACGCAGATCGCATCCGAAAATCGACTCGATTTCGAACAGTGTTCGTACCGCATCAACGGCATCCGCGTGCAAGGTCGCGCGGACCGCTTCCGTCAGTGTGTCGGCGAGGGGATCCGCGATCGCGTAATTGCGCCCTGTCTCGTCCTGACCGCTGAGGTACGCGATCCACCCGGCCAGCGCAAAGGCAAGACGTTCGGTCGGCGCGCCCCTTTTCAGGTTGGCGCGCACGCTTTCCAGCCAGCGCTGCGGCAACTTCTGCGAGCCGTCGGTCGCGATCTGCTGCAAGCGGTGATCGAGCGCGGTGTTGCGAAAACGCGTGAACAGTTCAGCGCGATAGCTGGCCAAAGCGGGTCGCGACAGCGTCGGCTCCACCTCGTCGCGCAACATGCTTTCGACAAAATTCAGCACGGCAGGCGCGCCGATCGCCTGATCGACCGTGCCATAGCCAATCAGCGACCCGAGGTACGCGAGCGCCGAATGCGCACCATTCAACATCCGCAATTTGGCCTGCTCGTAGGGACGCGCGTCACGCACGAGCATCGCGCCTGCGCCCTCCCACGCCGGCCGCGGTCCTGCGAAGCGGTCCTCGATCACCCATTGCGAGAACGGCTCGGTCATCACCGGCCAGGCGTCGTCGGCGCCGAGTTGCTTCGCGACGCGCGCGCGATCGGCGTCGGTGGTGAGTGGCACAATCCGGTCCACCATCGTGTTGGGAAATGCGCCCTCTTGCTCGATCCAGTCGGCCAGCACGGCATCCGTTTGGCGCGCGAACGCCAGCGTCAACGCGCGCATGGTGTCGCCGTTGGACGGCAGGTTGTCGCACGACAGCACGGTGAACGGGCCCAGACCTGCCGCGCGGCGCAGCGCCAGCGCGCGTACGACGAAGCCGATCGCGCTACGCGGCGCGGCGGCCTCGCGCAGATCATGGGCAATGTCGGGATGATCGAACTGCAACGCGCCGTTGGCCGGATTGCGGCAATAGCCCTTCTCGGTGATCGTCAAGCTGACGATATGGCAGCGCGGATCGGTCATCGCATCGAGCACGGCGGCGGGCGACTGCGGCGCGACCAGCGAGCCGATCAGCGCACCGATCACCTGGAACGAATCAGCGGCGCCGTCGCGCACATCCAAGGCATACAGGAGATCCTGCGGAGTAAGCGCCTCCGACGTGTCCGCCCTTCGCAACGACACGCCGACGATGCCCCAGCGGTGATCGCCAGCGCGCAACGCGTGCTCCGTGTACACGGCCTGGTGCGCGCGATGAAACGCCCCGAGGCCCAGATGGACGATGCCTGGTGCAAGGCTCGCGCGATCGTAGGCGGGAACGACGACTTCGCCAGCAGCGCGCGTCGCGAGTGATGCCAGGGCTGCATTACTCAGCCGCATGATCGGCCGGATGTTTAGCGAGACCTTCCCAGATGCCGTTCAGATAGACCGCACCGAGCGCTCTGTCGAACAGCCCATAGCCCGCGCGGCCCGTTTCGCCCCAGATCATTCGCCCATGGTCCGGCCGTGCATAGCCTTCAAAGCCGGTTTCGAAATAGGCTTTAACGATCTCCGCCATGTCGAGCGAGCCGTCGGCCGAGCGATGCGAGGTCTCATGAAAATCGCCCGACGCATCGGCTTTCACGTTACGCAGGTGGGCAAAATGAATCCGGCCACGCGCGCCGAACTCGCGTACCAGTGCCGGAATATCGTTCTGCAGGTCCGCGCCCAGCGAACCCGAACACAGCGTCAGGCCGTTGGCCGGATCGTCGACGATAGCGAGCACGCGCTGCAGGTCGGCGCGATTCTTCACGATGCGCGGCAGCCCGAAAATAGGCCGCGGTGGATCGTCGGGGTGAATCGCCATTTTGATGCCTGCTTCTTTGGCGACTGGAATGATCGCGCGCAGGAAGTAGTCGAGATTGGCCCAAAGACCGGCTTCGTCAAGCGCTTCGTAGTCGTGCAACAGGGCTTTCAATTGCTCGGGCCGATAGCTCGCGTCCCAGCCGGGTAGCTGGATACCGTCGCTCACGTCGAGTTCGCGGATCGCTTGCGTGTCGAACGCGAGCGTCGTCGATCCATCAGGCAGGGGCATTTCCAGCGAGGTGCGGGTCCAGTCGAAAACCGGCATGAAGTTGTAGCAAACCACCTTCACACCGCAGGCGCCGAGGTTACGTAGTGTCTGGCCGTAGTTCGCGATGAGCGTGTCGCGCGTCGGTTTGCCGAGCTTGATGTCCTCGTGCACCGGCACGCTTTCGATCACTTCCAGCGTCAGGCCGTGAGCCTCTATCTTCTCTTTCAGCGACAGGATCCTGTCGATCGGCCAGACCTCGCCCACAGGCACGTCATAGATCGCTGAGACGACTCCGACCATCCCCGGAATCTGACGGATGTAAGCGAGCGGCACGGGGTCGGTGTCGCCATACCAGCGAAAGGTCATTTTCACGTTCGAGTCTCCTCCGCACGCTCGCTGCGCCTTCGACGACGCTGCGTATCATGGATTGGTTGGTTCGGCCCTTCCGCGGTGGTCCAGCGCGGCGACGCCGCGCACGGACGCCATCAGCCTGTCGGGTTTATGCGTGAGGGGCAGTCAGGAGTCTCCATGCTAGCGGCGATCGCCATGCCTTTACAATGAAGAATAATGGCTCATCTATATGATTATGGAATACATGGCACTGCAAGCGCGCCGCCCGTCTGCAGTCTGAAACACCGCGCGCGACTCCTTCAGTTCGCCGACTTCCTTCCGCTCTAAGCCAACAGCGGCAGTGCTACATATGCAGATGGCTCGCAGGCTTCTGGTGCAAATAGGTAAACCGGCTGAGAGGTTCCGTATAAGCAGGATACCTTATCAATCAGACAGGACGGTATTTCATACGGCGGGCGCAGCGGCATCCCTCGTTCAGCCATCAACTTGACGAGCTCGCGCAGGCCGAGCTTGTAGCCCAGATACCAGCGCATACGAAAAGTCATCGCGTCACGGTCAAAATGACGTCCGGCGAACAGACCGTC
The DNA here is from genome assembly GCF_002902945.1 of Paraburkholderia caribensis. Lineage (NCBI taxonomy): Bacteria > Pseudomonadati > Pseudomonadota > Betaproteobacteria > Burkholderiales > Burkholderiaceae > Paraburkholderia > Paraburkholderia caribensis. Next base: position 879,258 of record NZ_CP026103.1, on the reverse strand, counting down.
CAGACTCATCAGCTTGTCCATCTCCAGTGCCCAAATCGGGAAGTCAGAGCGCTAACCGATTCGTTGATCGCTATTTGCACCGTCCCCTCCGAGCGATGGGATTAAGTCGAGGGCGAAGGGGCGGCACTTTTCCAGTTTCTGTCAAAACGTGTCGAAATCTTGCTTCATCGCGAGCCACCTGAATTACTGAATCGGTTGGAAGGAAGGTCTTCGCGGTAACACCGCGCCACGTGCCCACGATGCCGTCCAGTCCAGGCCTCGCGTGCGGTCGCGAGTGAGCAGAATTTCGAAATAACTGCGCACGAGCCGGGAAGAGATGACCGTTAGCAAACTGTACTGTCGACGTTTGGCACTACACAGAAGACTGCGCCGACGGCACCAGAGAAACCCGGTGACGAAGAATAGCGGTTGCGCCCGCCGTTGCGACTTGCCCCCGGCTGATGGATACAGAAAACTTTCGCGTTCTGATACTAGACTGTGAAAACACGCTACAACGCACGCATCCTTCCAGGAGAAATGTCATGAGCACTCTATTGATTGGCGCAAGCGGGAGAACGGGTCGGCTAGTAGCCGAAAAATTGCATGCCTCCGCCATCCCGTTCCGTCCGTTGATACGCAACGCGGCAAAAAGCGATGCTTTCGAGCGGTTCGGCGTGCGACCGCTCATTGCCGACCTGTCTGGCGATTTCTCGCATGTATTCAACGGTATCCATACTGTCATTTATGCCGCCGGCTCGGCTGAAACCGAGGGCGCGGAGCACGAACGCCTGATCGACCGCGACTCGATCATCAAGTCGGTCGATTACGCAAAGCAAAGCGGCGCAGGCCTTTTTGTCGTTATCAGTGCATTGCTTGCGTACGCGCCGGAACGCTCGCCGCAAGCACTGCAACACTACGCGCAAATGAAACGCGAATCGGACGACTACGTGATTGCTAGCGGGCTGGATTACCTTGTGCTACGCCCCGGCACGCTCACAATGGAGCCGGGGGTCGGAACCATCCAGGTCGTGTCGGATGTCGACTCTGCGGGCGACCCGGTGGCGCGTGAAGATGTGGCCGAAGTCCTTCTCGATGCGCTCAAGGCGCGCCTGGTGAACAAGGTAATTGGTTTTGTAGGTGGAGACGTGCCTATTGGAGATGCGTTAGCGCGCGTGTAGCTCTGCGACCCGATCACGGCATCAAATCCGCTTTCTCGAACGCTTACCGCTGCACGTCAACTGACTGCTCCGTTGCATGCCCGGTGACAAGCACTCGATTACGCTTCCGTAACGTGCGTGCGTCAAGCCAGAGAAACTGGTGCGAGTGACATCACCTGGAAGATGCGCTGAAATAAGCGAAGATCACCTATTGCAGGCGTGACATCCTTTTAGCGCGCAGACGAACGTACACTGGGATCAGCAATTCCCGTTGAAGCCACGCCCCTCACCATCCACCACGCGCATTTTTCGGTCGTACCGACATCCTTCCAGCACGCGCGAGTGATGATTGGCTCGTCATCTTTATACCCGTCGCCAGATGGACCACGCTACTAACTGGGCGGTAGCCCTATATCGAGCACAATGAATACCACTCTCATCTACCGTAGCCCTAACGGTGATCGCTGGCTGCTGTGCTCTGGAGAACAGCAGGCGCCGTTCGTCCGACATGTGGCCAACGCCCCGTCGGGCGGAGCTGTATCTGATGTTTCCGTCGACGCGTTTCTCAACACGACCGGCAACGGGTATCGAGGACCGCAGCAAGACGCGCTACATGAGTTGCTCTCTGCAGGAACGCTGGCATCCAGCGCGCCAGTTCCAGAGCGACAGGTGCAGTCGGACGTCCAGGCAGACTCTTTGTTGCTTAGCGTCGTCCAGGTCCGAACCTTTGTGCGAACGCGCCGACTTACCGGCGCAAGTGGATTCCTTTTCGCGCGGGGAGATCGCCTCTTCCTGGTAACGAGCCGCCACGTGATGGCTGACACGCCCAGTCAGCATTTTCCCGATCGCCTTGAGATGGAAATGCATGTTGACCCCACCAATCTGGGCGCGTCAGCGTGGATTTCCTTGCCTCTTTACGTCGAGGGGATGAGTCTGTGGCGTCAGGCAGCCGATACGGGCGGCGAGATCGACGTCGCTCTTCTGGAAATTCCGCGCGCACAACTACCCCGCGGCGCCGTCTTCCGTGCTTTCGGTCCCGAACACATTGTGACGTCTGGAGATTCCGTCCCGATCGGCGCATCGGTACTGATCGTCGGTTTTCCCCTGAGTTTTCACGACTCGTTGCATCACTTACCGGTCGTCAGGCACGGCGTGGTCGCTTCCACCTTCGGCCTGCGTTTCCAGGGTAAGGGATGTTTCATAACCGACGCACGGACCCATCGAGGGACCAGTGGTGCACCCGTGGTGATCCGCCGCTCATCGAATCGAACGGGCGCACAGCGCGATGACCTCTCCTGGGGGCTTCTCGGCGTTCATTCGACCGCATTCGACATGGGAACGCGTGACCTGCACGTCGACGAAAGCCTTGGCTTGAACTGTGCATGGTACGCCGACGTCCTGACGACCCTCAGCGAGGATTGCGGAAAAACCTGATCGGCTTCTACGCCGGATTCACAACCGACGCCCGCCCATCGACCTTGACTTTCCAGGCACGAAGCGCGTTGCAATCGGCCGGCACCTCGATCTTCGCGAAGTGCGCAAACAGCAGCCCGGCCCAGACGGTGATGTCCGCCATCGAAAACGCATCGCCCGCGACGTAAGGCTGGGCTTCAAGCACGCTATCGAAATAGCGCATGCCCGCAACGGCCCTTTCGCCCTGAAGCGTCCCCCACTCGGCGCGAGACGTCCACTGCGGATGTTTGAATTCGCGCAGCGCATCGCCCAACCCATCTGTCGCATGATGAAAGTAAATGCCGACGGGGTCGATAAGCTCCGACTCCGCGCGCTTTTGCATCATGTGAATCACACCCTTGTCGCGTGCTGTCTTGCCCGTGAGGATCGGGTTGCCGTCCAGATTGTCGAGATACTCGGTAATCGCCGTACATTCGGCGATTCGCGTGCCATCGTCGAGTTCGAGCACCGGCACCGTACCTGTCGGATTGATCTTCAAAAACGCGGCCTGTTTGTGTTCCGCCGCAGGCAGATCGACCTTGATGAACTCGACCTGAGAAGCGAGCTGCTTCTCCGCCAGCACGATGCGAATGCGCAATGGGTTCGGAAACCCGGGGATGTCATAGATTTTCATACCTGATCCTTGATCGAAGTTAACTTACCAACCGCTAAGTAAGTGCGAACGAATCGTAGAGAGGATCGAGGTATCGTGTCAAGACTTACTTATCGATAAGTAAGCTTACCGATCAGTTGGTAAGCAATCTGCTATGATTGCGCGCATGGATACTCCCGACACGAAAAGTCGCATCCTTGCGGTTGCGCGCCGCATGGTGCAGGCGCACGGATACAACGCGCTCAGCATTCGCGAGGTGGCGAACGAAGTCGGCATCAAGGGCCCCGCCGTTCACCATCACTACCCGACCAAGGGCGACCTCGGCGCGGCGCTCGCGCGGCAGTACAGCGACGACGCGGTCGCCTTTCTGGACGGATTGTTAGAGGAGCACAGGAGCGAGCGCGCGACTTTCGACCACTACATCAAGGTGTTTCGAGCCGCCCTCGAAAACGACAACCGTATGTGCCTGAGCGGCATCATGGCTGCCGAGCATCACGATCTTCCCGAGGAGGTCAAGGTCGAGGTGCAGCGATTCATGGATATCAACGTCGAATGGCTGACTCGCCTGCTTTCGCTCGACGCCGGGCGAAAGGACAAGAAAGCAAACAAGGCCCGCGCGATGGCCATCTTCGCGGCAATCGAAGGGGCGCAGCTGATTGCGCGCGGCCGCTCCGACATTCGGGTTTTCGATGAAACGCTGCGGGCGTATCGAACGCACGGACTGATTCCCTGACGCTCCAGGCGCAGGCGTTTCAGACGCACGCTGCGTCGACATGAATCAGAGAAAAACGGCATGCCGTAGCACGCCGGCCATGTGTCGTACGAGAACAAGCTTCGAAGCAGCGAGTCGCTATGGCGTTCGACGGATTCAACGCGAGACGGTGCGTGGATCGGCGTCGCCGGCATGCTGCCGATGGCTGGGCAACCTTCCCGTTAAACCTTGCCGGCCCGCACGTCGAAGGCGCCGCCCGTGAGCACCTGATCACGCAACGTCACCGGCTTCTTGCCGGGCAACAGCGGGAACACCAGCTCCGCAAAACGGATCGACTCTTCGAGATGCGGATAGCCCGACAGCACGAAGCTATCGGCGCCCGCATCGACGTATTCCTGAAGCCGCGCCGCGACGGTCTGCGCGTCGCCCACGAGGGCCGTGCCTGCGCCGCCGCGCACGAGGCCGACGCCCGCCCACAGGTTGGGACTGATCTCCAGCTTGTCGCGGCGTCCGCCGTGCAACTCGGCCATGCGGCGCTGCCCCACCGAGTCCATCCGCGCGTAGTTTTCCTGGGCGCGGCGGATGTCCTCGTCATCGAGCTTGCTGATCAGGCGGTCCGCTTCGGCCCATGCTTCGTCATTGGTTTCGCGCACGATCACATGCAGCCGGACACCGAGCCGAAGCTTGCGGCCATACGCCGCCGCGCGCCGCTGGACATCGGCGAACTTTTCGGCAACCGCGGCGGGCGGCTCGCCCCAGGTCAGATACGCATCGACGTGTTTGGCGGCGAGCTCGTGCGCGGCTGGCGAAGAACCGCCGAAGTACAGCGGCGGATGCGGCTGCTGCGCGGGCGGATGAAAGTTGCGCGCCTGCTCGACGTGAACGTATTTGCCCTTGAAGTCCACCGTCTCGCCCGCGAGCAGATCGCGCCAGACACCGAGAAACTCGTCGGCGGCCGCGTAGCGTTCGTCGTGGGTGTAGAACACGCCGTCGGCGGCGAGTTCGGTCGCATCGCCGCCCGGCACGACGTTGAGCAGCAGACGCCCGTGCAAGGCCTGATCGAGCGTCGCCGCCTGACGTGCGGCCGCCGTCGGGCCGCTGATCGACGTACGCAGCGCGACCAGCAGCTTGATGCGCTGCGTGACGGGAATCAGGCTTGCCGCCGTGACCCAGGGGTCCTGGCAACTGCTGCCCGTGGGAATCAACAGGCCGTCATAGCCCAGATCTTCCGCCGTGACGGCGATCTGACGCATGTATTCGTTGGTCGGCGGCCGGCCGAAATCGGATTTGCCGAGATAGCGGGTATCGCCCGAGGTCGGCAGAAACCAGAAGATATCCAGACTCATGAATGCTCCTTCGGCATGTACGCGGCGCCACGCGTGCGTATGGTCACACCCCGCGCGATGCAGGCGCATCCCCAGGGTAATCGCATATTGGATCAGTACCGTCGAGCCAGGCCTACTATCGAATCCGGAAATGCTTATGAGGAGATGTGCTTTGGGAATGGCGCCGCGAAACGTCCGGTACGTAATCGTCTTTATCCATTGGCAGCAATCGCGCTCCGCGTCGCCACACGGCCCCGTTCGCTCGGCGCATGCGCGAGAGACTGAAGCGTTCGCTGCGTGTCGCCAGTAATACCGCTATGTGTCAGTCTTCGCCGCGCCAGGCCGTGAGCCGCCGCTCCGCAACCACCACGGCCTGATTGAACGCGAGTCCCAGCACCGCGAGCGTGACGAGGCCCGCATACATCTTCGGAATTTCGAAGGTGAATTGCGAGTAGTTCACGAGGTAGCCGAGTCCGGCCTTCGCCCCAACCATTTCTGCCGCAATCAGCACCAGAATCGAATACGCGCCCGCCACGCGGATACCCGTGAACACGGCGGGCACAGAAGCGGGCAGCACGACTTTCAGAAACAGCTGCGATCAGGCTCGCGCCAAGGAGCGCCGCGACGCGGCGTCCCATGTGAAAGACACGACGCTTCATTGAACAGGTTCCGTAGTGAAAAGTGCGAGAAGAGCGTTGCGTGACGTATCGCGTTCAGGCGTGCTCAGAACACGCCATCGTGTTCCAGCGTGATGCGGTGAATGCGCCGCCGCGCCGATCCATAGTCGCGGGCGGCGTAGTGCTGCACCTGCCGGTTGTCCCAGATCGCGACATCGCCCGCGCGCCATTCGAAACGCGCCTGCACTTCGGGCGTCTTGATCAGGTCGTAGAGGTAATTGAGCAGGCTCTGGCTTGCCGTCTTCGAGACGCCCAGCACATGGCTCGTATGGCCTTCGTTGACGAACACGAGCTTGCGGCCGTTTTCCGGGTGCGTCTTGATGACGGGCACTTCGATGGGCGGGTATTTCTGCGCGGCGTCGCGCACGCGCGCCAGCCCTGCTTCGACGCTGTCTTCCTGCGTGCCCTCCGGAACGTCATAGCCACTCAGCAGTTCCGACAACGCGCTCTTTTTCGGCGATGCGATGAACGTGTTCACCGCCGTCAGCTTTTCGAAGTAGCGGGCCAGATCGGGGTCCAGCAAATCGTAGACTGCCGCCGACGAGGACCAGATCGTGTCGCCGCCGCCCCCTTCGGGAATTTCCTGTGCACGGAGCACGGTGGCCTTGGGCGGTTGAGGCTGCCACGACACGTCGACATGCCAGTTGTCCGTGCCGCCCGAGCGCGTCTTGTCGCTATGAGCAATGACTTCGATTTCTGGAAACCCTGCCACGGCAGGCAAATAAATGTTCTTGCGGATCGGATTGCCGAAGATGCGCGCGAGCGCCACGTGCTGCTCGGGCGTGAGCGTCTGTTCACGAAAAAAGATCACACCGTGATCGACAAGCGCCTGACGCAATGCCTGACGGTTATCGTCGGAGAGCGGTTTCGACAGATCGACGTTCTCGATGACTGCGCCGATCAACGGCTTGTAGCGGCGCACCCGCAATTCCTGGTGGTCATCGACGTGCGATTGCGGCTGCTCCAGCACTGTGCTCATGACGATCTCCGTTGTCGAGAGTGGAAAGTGACCGTCATCAAATCATCGTGGCGTGGCGCAATACAACCAACCAATTCGCACACCTTGTTCATCGATACCGTGCGTAGCTTCGATGAAACGCTCATTTTCGATGCGGCGCGCGACTGCCTATATTCGAAGGTTTTGCCGGCAATGGCGCTAACCGCGCCATCTGAATTGATTTGACGCTGCATATGACCCGCATCTGCGTTCATGAGACTCTAGTTTGTCGCGTTCGGCGCGGTTCTCCGTTTTGAACGCGGCGACCTTTTTTCTCACTCACCTACGGGGTTGATATGGACCGCATCGATTCAGTCGTTTTGAAGCAAAATACGGGTTATACGTTGCTCGAAGAGGGCTTTAGTTCGGGCACGGTAAAGAAAACGGAAAGGCTGCCGTTTACGATAAGGGTGGTAAGTAACCGCATGGAACTCGACATGGCCGTCGAGATGCGCCGCGCGGCGTATCGGCGGCATTTGCCGGAATTCGCCGAGACCATGAGCGTCGAAGCGCTGGATGGCGCGCCCGGCACGGTCGTGCTACTCGCGCAATCGCGGCTGGACGGCGGCCCGCTCGGCACCATGCGGGTCCAGACGAACGCCTTCGCTCCGCTCGCCGTCGAACAATCGGTCCATCTGCCGGACTGGCTGAGCCAGGCGCGCCTCGCCGAGGCAACCCGGCTCGGCGTCGCGCGCGGCGCGATCGGGCGGATGGTGAAGGTGGCGCTGTGCAAGGCGTATTACATGTTTTGCGCGCAGAACGCGGTCGACTGGATGTTAATTACCGCTCGTTCGCCGCTCGATCGGGAATACGAGGCGATGCTCTTCGAAGATGTGTACGGCCAGAATGAATTCCTGCCGATGTCGCACGTCGGCGGGTTGCCGCATCGGGTCATGGCAAAGCCGGTTGCACTGGTCCGCCAGCGCTGGGCGAAGGTCAACCATCCGTTCTTCGGGTTCTTTTTCGAAACGGATCACGTCGACATCGACGTCAGTGTCGCAGCGCTGCGCGGCGAAGCCGGCCCCGGCATCGAGCGCGGCAGCGTGCCGGACAGCGCCCCGGAATACCTGAGGTCGTTGAGCGAAGCGTAAGGCAGGTAGAGCAAGGTGTCCGCCCGAAGTCATTCGGGCGGACCACAAGAGGGGGGACGTCGGCGCAATCGTGTTTTCGCTGCCGACCGCCGGAGCATTGCAATGAAATCGGGAATGAAGTCACTGGGGAACCGCAGCAGATGACAAGCGTTAAGTGGGCGTTTCGGGACCGACTGACCGGCTGGGCTTTCCTGCGCTTCTCTGTATACGTAGCGCCATTTGTCATTGCGCTTGGCACTGTTGCCGTCCTGCTCTGGGCGCCGCGCCAATTCGATACGACGGGGACGGTTCCGCTGAGCTTCTCCGTGATCGCTGATCCGTCGGCGACGCTGTCGCCCGCTGCCGCTGTCGAACGCCTGCGCAGCGGCCCGCACACCACCCGTTTCAGTACCCATCTGGCGGAAACGCCGTTCTGGTTCATGTTCACCGCGCCCGCCATGGGGGGCGACGACGCCACTTTCGTCGATCTTCCGTCGCGGCACGCGCAAACGATTTCCTGCTGGCGCGCGGGCCCCGTCGCCACGCTGCTCGGTGCGGGCGACCGCCACGGCACGAGCGGCGCGATGCGCGACAACAAGGCCGGTTTTGCGCTGAAGCTCGACGGGCACACGCCCGATGCACAGATACTGTGCCGGGGCACGTTTTCGGGGCCCGCCTATATCAGCGCCTCGGCGTCGAGCCTCGACAAGCTCGAGGAAACGACGCTCGACTTTTACCAGAGCGCAGCGCTGATCACGGGCGGCCTGCTGACGCTCGCCATCTTCGTGTTCGTGACGGCCATCATCAACCGCGAATGGACGTACGTCATTTTTGCCGCCTGGCTCGTCGGCAATCTGCGGTTGAGCGCCAACGCGATGGGCTTTGACACCGAATGGCTGGGCCGGATCGTCCCGCCTGACCATATCGAGTTTTTGCGGGAGTTCACGTTCGCGGCCTACTACGTGCTGACCACGACACTGTTCGTGGAACTGTTTCGGCGCGAACTGAAAGCGATCGGTCTGCGCTGGAGCCTGCAGGCCGTGCGGTACGGCGGCTGCGTGCTGATGGCCGCTGCGTTCCTGCTGAGTTACAGGCACTTCATTCCCGTGCTGTGGGCGACGGCCAGTTTCTGCATCCTGGTGCTGACCTACTTCCTCGTGCAGTTGTTCTTCAAGGCGCGCTCGCGCACGGTGCTCTGGTATGTCGCGTCGATGGCCATCGTGCTGGTCGCGACGCTGTCGGAAGTGCTCGCCGCCGCGTTCGGCGTGAAAGCGCTGGCGGGCACGCACAGCCCCGTCGTGACGGCGCTGTCGTCGAGCATGCTGTGTGCGTTCGCGATTGCGGAACGGATGCGCGAAGAACGCGAGCGCCGCCGCCAGATGCAGGTCGAACTGCGCAACACCTATGACGTCACGCCGATCGGCCTCTTCACGCTGAACGGAGCAAGCTGCTTCGTCCGCGCCAATCCGGCGCTGCACGCCATGCTCGGTCTGAATGACGAACAGGACGGCACGCGCCGCTGGGGCGACTATTTCGCGCCGGGCGCCGAGCACGCCCTTGGCGAATTGCTGGGACGCGACGACTCGGCGTCGATCGAAATCGACGGCGCAGCGGGCACGAAGACGGACTCGCGGCGCTACTCCTTGCGGGCGATCCGCGCGAACGGCTTTATCGAAGGCTCGCTCGAGGACGTGACGGACCGCTCGAAAGCGGTCGAGCGGCTGCACTTCCTCGCCGAACACGACCCGCTGACGGGTCTCCTGAACCGTCGCGGCGTCGAGCATGCCATCGACCGGCAATGCGGCGAAAGCGCCCCATGGGCACTCGCGTATCTCGATCTCGACCGCTTCAAGGTGTTCAACGACCTGTTCGGACACGGAACGGGCGACGAAATCCTGCGGCATGTCGCTGCGCGCCTCGTCGAGCGTCTCGGCGCCCATATCCCTATCGGGCGCATTGGCGGCGACGAGTTCGTGTGCGTGCTCGCGAACATGCCGATCGACGACGCCATCGTGCGTTGCCGCGAACTCGTCACGGCGTTGAACGCCGCGCCGTTTCATGTCGACACGCGAGCGTTCCAGGTGCGGGGATCGATCGGTGTCGTCGAGTGCTCGCAAGGCGAACGCGCGCTGGACGCCCTCGCCTATGCGGACCGTGCGTGCCGCGCCGCGAAACGCGGCGGTAATGCGCGGCTCGTGGCGCTGCGCAAGGGCGCGCCCGCCTTCGAGGAGCGCGCCGCCGAAATCAACCTGATCGAGGCGCTGGGACAAAGCCGCCTGCCCGACGGGCTGTTCCTCGTGATGCAACCGATCATGTCGATGCACACGCCGACCGAAGCGCTCGACTTCGAGATACTGCTGCGCATGCGCACGCCGGACGGCGCAGTGGCGACGGCTGCGAAACTGATCGCCGCCGCCGAAGACTCGGGCACGATCGTGGAGATCGACCGCTGGGTGCTCACGACGACGCTCGCATGGCTCAGCGAGAACCGCGCGTCGCTCTCCACCACGCGCTTCGTGTGCGTGAACCTGAGCGGCGGTTCGCTCAACGACGAACATTTCCTCGACGAGTTGTTCGCGCTGTTCTCGCGTCATGCGGACATCGTCCATTACCTGTGCATCGAAATTACCGAAAGCGTCGCGCTGCACGATCTCGAACATACGGAACGCTTCATCGCGCGCGTGCACGACATGGGTGCAAAGATCGCCATCGACGATTTCGGCGCGGGGCAGACCTCGTTGCGTTACCTGAAGAAACTGTCGGCCGATGCATTGAAGATCGACGGCGAGTTCGTACGCACGATGTGCAACCATCCCGCCGATATCGCGATCGTCGAGGCGATCATTACGCTCGCGCGCAATCTGGGCATGCGCAGCATCGCGGAGTGGGTCGAAGACTTCCAGACCCTGCGCGCGCTGGAGGAACTGGGCGTCGACTACGTGCAGGGCTTCGGGATCGCGAAACCGCAAGAAGCCAGTGACATTCTCGCGGCCTCCTCAGCCGCGAGCTTCGTGACGAACGGCGAGCTCGCGCGGTATCTGAAAGAACAGCAGACCACGCATCGGGGCGCTGACGATCAGCGACTGGAGCGTGAAAACGCGGTGTGAGGCGGTGACGGCCGCGTGTCGCTGCGCGGCATCGGGTGGCGGCCGGAAAATGCGGGCTTCAGATCAGCAACCTATCCGCCAGCGCCGCTTTCACCGAATGTTGGTCGGCACGCTGCTTGTCGAGAACCCGAACCATCATCATCAAAAGATGATTGACGGGCGTGGCGATGCCGAGCGCCGCGCCGCGGCCCACGATATGCCCATTCAGATGGTCGATTTCGCTGGGCCGGTGTGTCGCGACGTCATGTGCCGTCGATGAATACTGGCCCGCCGGAATTGTCGCCATGATTCTTGCTACCGTCGCGTCCACGTCCCTGGAGATGTTCACGCCGTCCGCGCCGGCAACCGCAAGGCATTCCGCGACGATATCGCGCATTGCCTGGTTCACCGCTATCCCGCCTCGCTGACAAAGCTCGCCGAAAGGCAATTGAACGAGTGCCGAAATCGCGTTGTACGCGCAGTTCAAAACGAGCTTTTCCCAGAGCGCGCCGCGTACGTTCGCGGATACCGAAGTCGATATCTCCGCGTCATTCAGGGCGCGAGCGAGACGCTCGCCGGAACTGCCCGGCTCGATGATCAGTTCGCCGCGTCCGTGATGTCGCACGTGGCCCGGTCCGCCCATCTCGCTTCCGACGTAGACGACGGCAGCCAGTACTTCGCACTCGACCAGGGTGCGGACCCGTTCAGCGTTATCGACGCCGTTTTGTAGCGTGACGATAACGGCAGACGCCGAAAGGTAGGGCTTCATCGCCTCCACCGCGGCTTGCGTATCGGGCGACTTGACGCAAAGCAGGATCGTGTCTGCGCCCGCCACACCCGAAGCATCCGTGCATGCCCGTACGTCGATGAATTCGTCGAAAGCGCGCGACTCGAGGCGCAGTCCCGTTCGCACGATGGCTGAAACATGATTCTGCCTGCCGATCAACGTCACTTCATGCCCGGCTCTGGCAAGCATGCCGCCGTAGAAACAGCCCACTGCGCCTGCGCCCATCACTGCAACTTTCATTTAGCCCTCTCACTTTTGACACCGTCGGTGAATGCGCGCCTGATGTGCCAAACCATCAAGGAACGCTATCTACCGATAACACCTGGCCGCGTCGACTATTCCTTGCGCCCGCGCGTGAATCAGCGGGGTTCGACATGTTCGACAAAATCGCGGCGCCCGATGCCATTAGATGAACGGAACTTGTCTCCCATATTTCTCAGGGGTGTCGAAATGTATCCGCGTTTTTTTGCCATCGCCAGCGACGAGGCGTCGCTGCTGCGGCCCGCGGCGCGAAGCGCACGGAGCGTCTCTGAAAGTTCGCTTGAAGCGTCGAACGTCGATTCCGGGCTGGCAAGCGGCGCTCGCCAGCCTCGGCAGATCATCGAGTCGGGGTGACGGCCGTCATCCGGCAAATCTCACACCACAGCCGCGACACCCAGCGTCAGTAACAATGCCGTGACGGAGATGATCGTTTCGCAAACCGTCCACGTCTTGAAGGTCTGCGGCACGCTCATGCCGAAGTACTCCTTCACGAGCCAGAAGCCTCCGTCGTTGACGTGCGACAGGATCAGCGAGCCCGCGCCCGTTGCCAGCACCAGCAGTTCGGGGCGCACGCCCGTCGCCGTCGATGCGGCCGCTGCCGCGATCGGCGCGATGATGCCCGCTGCCGTCGCCATCGCGACCGTCGCCGAACCCGTTGCAACGCGAATCAGCGCCGCCACCAGCCATGCGAGGATCAGCAGCGGCACATGCGCGCCCGTCGCGACATCGACGATCGCCTTCGACGCGCCGCTGTCGATCAGAATGCGCCCGAAGCCCGCACCCGCGCCCACCACCAGCGTGATGCTCGCGGTCGGCGCGAGACACTCGTTGGTGAACTTCAGGATTTGCTCGCGCCCGAAGCCGCGTGTCGTGCCGAACGTGTAGAAGCTCAGCAGCACGGCCAGCAGCAGCGCCATGTCGGGATGGCCAATCAGATGCAGCACGTCGTTGGCCGTGGTCTTCGCGGGCACGATCAGGTCGGCCCAGCTACCGACCAGCATCAGCAAGACCGGCAACAGCACCGTCAACAGCGTGATGCCGAACCCCGGCAAGGCCTGGTTGGCACGCCTCGCATCCTGCTCGATGAACTGTTGCGCCATCGGATTCACGCCGTCCAGTACCACGACGCGCGCAATCAGCTTTGAAAACAGCGGACCGGCAATGGCCGCAGTCGGAATGCCGACGATCAGCGCGTAGAAGATCGTGTGACCGATATCCGCGCCATACGCGGTGACGGCCAGCAGTGCGGCCGGGTGCGGCGGAATCAGCCCGTGCACGACGGACAGACCCGCGACCATCGGAATGCCGACGCGGATCATCGAGGTGCCTGTGCGCTGCGCAACGTTGAACGCAATCGGGATCAGCAGCACGAAGCCCACTTCGAAGAACACGGGCAGGCCGACCAGGAACGCGATGCACATCATCGCCCAGTGCACGTTCTTCGGTCCGAACAGGTCGATCAGCGTGCGCGCGATACGCTCGGCGCCGCCCGACTCGGCCATCATCTTGCCGAGCATCGTGCCGAGGCCGACCACGATTGCGATATGCCCGAGCGTGCCGCCGACGCCCGTTTCGAACGACTTGAGAATCGACGTCATCGGCATGCCGACGGACAGCGCGAGCGCGACCGACACCACCATCAGCGTGATGAACGGATTCAGTTTGAAGCGTGCGATCAGCACGACGAGTGCGACGATCGCGATCAATGCGTAGACGAGTAGCAGACTGCCGGTGACGGTCGCCATGTTTGCTCCTGATAAAGGTGATCGGCAACAGCACACGGCGCGCTGCGATGACGCGCTTTCATGCCTGTTGCCATGCCGGGCGTTAGAACTTGTGGCGGATGCCTGCCACGGTGACGAACTGGCCTTGATTGCTCGACGGATTCGAAATGCCTTCAATCCACGCATTCGCGCCCGACGCGCGCTGATAGATACCGTTCAGGTACAGGTCAGTCGTCTTCGACAGGAAGTACTCGCCGCCCAGTGCAAGCTGGTTGTAGTGCGCGTTCTTCGCCGACGCCGCCGTGCTGTTCTGCAGCGTGTAGATGTAGCCGAGCGTGACGAGCGTTGCGGGCGTCGCCTGGTACTTGAGCATCGCTTCGTAGTTCTGGAAGTGCAGGCTGCCGCCCGCGATGATGTCGAAGTGCGAATTCGTGTACAGCAGCGCGAGCGTCGCCGGACCGATCGTGTATGCACCGCCCGCACCCCATACCTGGTTGCGCTTCACGTTGCTGATGATCGAGGTGCTCGTGCTGTAGTAGTTGTCGGACGGTGCGGCGCCCGTTGTACTGGTCGCCGGCTGGTTGGTGAGCGAGTACGCGGCGTCGAGGCGCAACGGGCCGTTCACGTAGTCGGCGCCGACGCTCCATGCGCGGTTGTTGGCGAAGTCGCCCGCCGTGTTCGAGAACGCGTACATGGCATTCGCGGTGAAGCCGGCGATCGTCGGCGTCGTGTACTTCACTGCGTTGCTGGTGCGGTACGTGTTGTTCAGGTCGTCGTTGTCGTAGACCGCGTTGCCATACTGGCTCAACGCGCCGACGCCGTTGGCCTGCAGGTTCGACAGATAGTCCTGCACGCTGTTGTACTGGCGGCCGAGCGTAATCGTGCCTGCCTTGCTGTTTTGCAGCGCGACCCATGCGCTGCGGCCGAACAGGCGGCCGCCCTGGCCCAACGCGCCCGTCTCCAGGCTGAAGCCGTTTTCGAGGCGGAACAGCACCTTGTTGCCGCCGCCCAGGTCCTCGCTGCCGAGCAGGCCCCAGCGCGAGCCCTGTACGTTGCCCTGCGTCGCCTGGATGTTGTGCTCGCCCTTCTGGTTGTTCGTGTACGTAAAGCCGGCATCGACGATGCCATACAGCGTGACGCTGCTTTGCGCGTGGGCGGCTTGCATGCCGAGTCCGGCAACAGCGACGGCAATGGCTGAGCGGGCAATCTTGTTATACATCGTGGTTTCCTCTGGTTGAAATAAAAGTCAATGGATTGATGGCTGATCCAATGACTTAAGGCATCCTAAACAGACGTGACGAAGCAGCACCTTGAACAAGGTGCATCGGCCAATCTGACCGTTGAAGCTGGCAGTGAATCAGTTCAGTGCAGCCGGTTTATCTGTCTCGTTCAATCCGGCCATGCGCGACGCGCCGCAATCCGGCGCGCGTCGCGTTTGTGAAACGGCGTGACAAGCGGTTCGGGCGACGCCAGCGCCCGCTCGAGCTCGGCCACGATCCGCGCAAGCACCACCTGCTCTTCGCCCGCGTGCAGGTTGCATGGATCGAGGTAAAAGAAATGCAGTTCGGCTTCGTGGTCGCGCACGATCACGGGAGCGTCGTCGCCTTGCGGATGCGCCAGCGCGTCGGCGAGATCCCACGCGGTGATGCGGGCCTGATTCGGATCGATATGAAGCTTCAGACGGTCGAGCGGATTGCCTGTCGGGTCAGCCTCGATTTCCGCCCATACGCCCGTCTGACGGTTCAGCGTTTCCCGCCACAGCGTCAGGTAGCTGCGCTCCGTTGCGCGCAGGGCAGCGTGATCGCGCGTGCGCCATTGCTCCAGCGCCGCGATGGCGCCGACGATGCCTTCCTTGCCGACCTTCATCCCGCGCCCAATGCCGCCGTTCTGGAAATACGCGGCGCGCACCAGCGCCTTCGAGCCCGCGACGATGCCCGCCGTCAGCCCGCCCAGAAACTTGTGCGCCGAATACAGCGCAAGGTCGGCGCCCGCCGCGATGAAGCGCGTGAGGTCGTATTCGGACGCGGCATCGACGATCACGGGCACGCCCTTCGCGTGCGCGACTTCGATGAATGCTTCGAGCGGGATCATGCCGTATTGCACGGTGTGATGCGAGACGACATACAATGCGGCCGCAGTGCGCTCGCCGATTGCCGATGCCAGTTGATAGCCATGCGCTTCCGTCGCCGCGCCGACGGGCACGACGCGGGCGCCCGCGAGCCGGATCGCCTGGTCGACGGGTGCGCCATAATTGACGAGGTGGCCTGTCTGCACGACGACTTCGTTGCGCAGGCCCGTGGTGTCCGGCAAACGTTCGATCAGGCCGAGGTCGTCGCCCGTCATGGCGGCGGCGATGCTCAACGTGATGGCCGCCGAGCACGACGCCGTCACGTACCCGCTTTCGCTGCCGCACGCCCGCGCGATCGCGGCCGAGGCCTTGCGCTGCAGGTCGTCGATCTCGACGAACTGCGGCAAGAACTCCGCGACGATGTCGATCACGGCTGCGCCGACGCTGGACGCGCCCAGGCCCGTCATCGTGCCCGAGACGTTGATGACGGGGCGTAAGCCTGATCGAGAGCGGATGTCCATTCCAGCGCCTCCGAAAGCGTCATTCCTTAATTAAGGAATATATGTTGTAATTGTGGATGAGTCTAACATACAATGTCCTGGCGTCAACTGGACAAAAACATCCCTATCCGAGGACTACATGGCACGACCGCCCCGTTCCACCGCGGCTGCTCAGACGCCCGCCCGCGTCGATGCGAGCCCCGCTGCCGAAGCCGCCGCGCCTCGCACGCGCACCAGCGCACTCGATCGCGCGGTGCAGATTCTCGATGCGCTTCAGGAGGCCGGCAAACCGGCCACCGCGTATGAGATCGCGCATGTCCTGAACGCGCCGCTGTCGACGGTCTACTCGATCATCAACGACATGGTCGACAAGAACCTGTTGTCGCGCTCGGCCGACGGTGCGATCTGGCTCGGCTCGCGGCTCTATGGTTATGGGCTCACGTATGCAGGCTCGCTCGACTACCTCGCAGTGGCCAACGAGGAAATGCAGCGGCTGTCGGCGGAAGTCGAAGAGACCGTGCAGGTGTGCGGGCTGGAAGAAGGCATGATGGTCGTGCTGCAGATGGCCGAAGGCCCCGGCCATTTCCGCGTGACCTCGCGCGTGGGCAGCCGCGTGCCGGTGAACTGGACCGCGTCCGGGCGACTGCTGGCGGGACATTTGCCCGCCGCCGAGTGCACCGCGTTTTTCAGGCAATACGCGCAGCCGTCGCCTACCGGCCGCGCCGAGACGCGCCCCGACGTGCTCGCGCGCAACGCACGGCAAGCGCTCGATGAGCGGCTGTCGATCCAGATCGGCGAGTCGGATGCATCCGTGGCGTGTCTGGCCGCGCCCGTGATGAACCGTTCGGGCGCATGCGTCTTCACCATTTCGATCGTGATGCCCGAGGCGAAAGCGGAGCAAGGCACCGAGCGTTACGCGCAGGCCGTGCAGAGCGTCGCGGCTCGCATCGAAACCCGCCTTGGCTGGCGCTGATCCTGCCGCTGTCGCTGACAGCAGAGCGCCTTGCGGCGCATTGAATTTCCCTGAGAACTCTTTCGCTTTTCGACTTGCCGATGAATTGTTATGAGCGGCTGCGCGCGCGCGGCCTGACGCTTCCCACTGTGCCGACGCCCATCGGCAACTTCATGCACTGCACACGCGAGGGCGGCCTGCTGTTTCTGTCCGGCCAGGGGCCGCTCGACGAAACCGGCCAACTGCTGACAGGCAAAGTCGGCGCGACGGTCACGGCCGATGAAGCCTATCGGCACGCGCAACTCGTCGGTCTGAACCTGCTCGCCGTATTGCATGCGGAACTCGGCGATCTGCAGCGTGTGCGGCGCGTCGTCAAGCTGCTGGGCATGGTCAACGCGACCTCCGAATTTGCCGAGCATCCCCGCGTGATTAACGGTTGCTCGGACCTGTTCGTCGAGGTATTCGGCGATGCCGGCCGTCACTCGCGTTCGGCTGTCGGCGTGGGCTCGCTGCCGAACAACATCACGGTCGAAATCGAGGCCATCGTCGCCGTGCGCGACTGACCATCAAGAAAGTGGCCAGTCGCTCTCGACCGGCCGCCCCCAGCATCGGCATGCAGCCGGCGAGAGCGTTGAGCGTGTCGATCGGCTATGACGCGCTGATCGCGACGGCGCATGCGTCCGCCCGGCCCGCTCACATCCGGGCTCCCCCGATCATGAAAACGCGGCCTGATAGACCTTCGGTGTCACGCCCGTTTGCTGCTTGAACACACGCGTGAAGTGCGACTGATCGGCAAAGCCGGTTCGCGCGCCGACTTCCGCGATGGGTCTGCCGGACCGCAGCATCGGCAAGGCGTGGCGCACGCGTTCCTGCTGCTGGAACGCATGCGGGCTCAGCCCGGCTTCGCGTTCGAATGCACGCAGCAGCACGAACGGCGTCACGCCGAACTCGCAGGCAAGCGTCGACAGCGTCACGCGTGCGTGAAGGTCGTCGCACAGACGGCTCTTGACGGCGCGAACCAGTTCGGGCTCCCTGCGCACCACGGGCAGACCGGCCGCGCGTGCCGCGTGCCGCGCACGCAGTCCGACGACAGCACACGCAAGCGCCTCGCTGCGCTTGAACGGATCGTCGTCCACTTCGGAACACCAGTTCACGCCGTAGAGGTAACGCGACACCTCGGGGTCGACGATGAACGGACTCGTCACCTCGAACCGTTCGCTTCGCGCGATGCCGAGCCGCTCGCAATAAGCGGCAAGCGCTGCAGGCTGCACGTGTTCGACTCGCATCTTCCAGTGGCCGTCGCCTGCGGCTACGCCCGCATGCACCACGTCCGCATCGATGACGATCACGTCGCCGCGATGGCACAGGCGCCGCTCCTGCCGGACCTCGACCGCGAGCGTTCCGCCCGTGATCACGGCAAGGCAATGGGTGTCATGCGTGTGCGGCGGATACCGGTGGCCGACGAACTGACCCTTGAGCATGACGGCATCCATGACGTCGGGCGCGCGCCAGAGCTTGACGGAAGGGGTCGGCAATGTGGCTTTCATCGTGATGCGGGCTGGGGAAGCGGACAAAAAATATCATCATAGTCCTCCAGCCGCGGCATGGTCATGCACGGCTGCGCGTCGAGCCGTTCGACGAAATCGCTCCAGCGCGCGAGCGTCTGCGCCCGCTCGGCCGACGAACAGTAAGGGACATGCCAGGCGAAGAACGGTTCGAGCACCTCGTAGCCCACATAGCCGAGCGTGCCCTGCAGCAGGTGACGCAGCATGCCGCGCGAGAGTTCGCCGTGTATGCCTTGCGCGCCGAACATGTGCTCCCGTCCGCCCAGCGTGACGCCGATCACGGCCCGTTTGCCCACCATGCCGCCTCGCCCGTAGATGCGCTTGCCGCCATACAGCGCACCCGACAGGAAGCAGCGGTCGATCCAGCCCTTGACGAGCGCCGGGACCGAGAACCAGTAGAGCGGGAACACCAGCATCAGGATGTCGCTGGCCATCAGCGCATCGACTTCGCGCCTGATGTCGGGCGCAACGGTGTCGTGTTCGAGCGCATGGCGCTGCTCTAACGCGTAGACGAGGTAGTCCGGATCGGCGCGTCGGGTGAAATCGCTCGCGCGGACGACGGGATCGAAGTCCAGCGCGTACAGATCGGAAAAGCTCACGTTGTCGCCGCGCGCCGTCAGCACGCGTCGCGCGTCATGTGCCATTGCCGTGCAGAAGGAGCGCGGTTCCGGGTGAGCATGGACGATATGAACGCTACGCATGAGGAATCGACCTCCATGAAACAGCCGGGATATACGCGTTGAGATATGCAAGCTCGCCGTCGATCGCCTGCGCGGCCGACAGCGTGGCGCCTTCGCGCAACAGGCGCCGCGTGGCCTGAAGCGCGCTCGGCGGCTTCGAAGCGAGGCGCAATGCGTACTCGACAGCCGCTTCGCGGACCTCGGCGTCACGCACCACGCGCGAAACGAAGCCGCGTTGCAAGGCTTCTGCCGCGCCGACCGGCCGGCCGCTCATCAACCAGTCGCGCGCCACCAGATCGCCGACCCGGCGAGCCAGCAAGGCCGTGGCGCCCGCCTCGGGGACGATGCCGAGGTCGGCGAACGGAAAGCGGAACATCGCGCTTTCGCCGGCCACGACCCAGTCGGCATGCAACAGCATCGTCGCGCCAAAGCCCACTGCCGCACCGTTTACAGCGGCGACGAGCGGCTTGGGTTGCTCCGCAAACGCCTTGATGCAGCGCGCGACCGCGCCGTCGGCGGACTGCGGCCACAGTGCGCCGAACGCCGCTGTGTCGTGACCCGCGCAGAAGCAATCGCCGGTGCCGTGCAGCAGCACGCAATGGACACGCACGTCGCCCTGCGCAAGCCGCAGCGCGTTCGCGAGCGCATCGAACATCGTGCCGTTGAGCGCGTTGCGCTTGTCCGGGCGGTCGATACCGATGGACCACACCTGTCCGTCCAGCTCCGATGTGAGGTTGGCGATCATCATGCGAACAGCGCGAAGCCGCCGACCAGTTTGCCGATCCTGTTCCTCGGTCCGACGAGGCCGATTGCGAGGTATTGCAACGAAGGGCCGGAAAGCGCGTTGACGGCGTCGAGGAAGGCGTCGTAGTCGGTGGTGGCTTGCCCTTGCACGGGAAAATCCACCACGTCGCAGTGCGGCAGGGATTTCTGCCGAAGCTCGCTCAATTGCTGCGCAGTGGCCTTGAGCACGGGAATGCCGATGGGGATCAGACCGGGATGCGCGGTGCCGTCGCTCTCCCGCAATGGCGCGCCGACGAGATGGCTGTGGCGCTGCCCCAGCGTGAACGCGACGACGGCTGCCGCGTTCGATGCCTTGCCCGGCGCCAGCGCTGCGTCCACGACGATGACGCAGCGCTCGGGCTTGCGTGCGGCTTCCGTATCGACCGACGGCTGTGCTTCTGCTTGCAAAGACAATTCCCTTCTCCTGTTGGACCGACCTTGGAGAGATGCTAGGGAAAGTCCTGTCGAAAGTATTGGACGATTTTGCAGGCGTTGGCTTGACCGCGAGCAAGCCGATCCGGCGACAACGCGTCTCCCGTCTCACCCCTACCCGATTCGGGTAGTCCCGCCTTTCCGATGCGCCCTCTATTGTCGTACCCCATACCGCCTGGAGACAGCAACGGCGTCCACGCCTGCCGCACAACAAAAAGGAACCCATCGATGACCCGGTCCGCCTCCCCGCCTCTTTCAGGCGAATACGACTATCTCGTGATCGGCGCCGGCTCCGCCGGTTGCGCCGTGGCAGGACGTCTGTCCGACGATCCCACCGTCAGCGTCGCCGTGCTCGAAAACGGCGGCCCCGACGACCACTACCTGATCTGGACACCCGTGGGCCTCGCGAAAACCGTCGTCAAGCCGGGGCCTTACAACTACGGCTACTACACCGAGCCGCAGCCGGCACTCGACGGCCGCCGCAGCTATCAGCCGCGTGGACGCGTGCTAGGCGGCTCGTCGTCGCTCAACGGCATGGTTTATATCCGGGGCCATCGCAAGGATTACGACGACTGGGCCGAGCAGGGCTGCACGGGATGGAGCTATGACGACGTCCTGCCCTACTTCAGGCGCAGCGAAAACAATACGCGTTTTGCCGGCACGGCCAACCCGTGGCATGGGACTGACGGCCCCCTGTACGTGAACGATCTCCGTTCGCCCAATCCGTTTTGCCGGTACTTCCTGCAAGCCGCGCAGCAGGCGGGCCACGCGCTGAACGACGACTTCAACGGCGCCGAACAGGAAGGCTTCGGCTACTACCAGGTGACCCAGCACAACGGCGAACGCTGGAACGCCGCGCGTGCGTACCTGCATCGCGGCAAGACCGTCGATGGGCGCTATAACGGCGGCCGCCATAACCTGCATGTGCTGACGGGAACGCAGGCGCTGCGCCTCGTGTTCGAAGGACGGCGCGCGGTCGGCGTGGTGGTCTCGCGCGACGGCGTCGAACAGACCTTGCGCGCCCGGCGCGAGGTGATCGTGAGCGGCGGCGTGTTCAATTCGCCGCAACTGCTGCTCGCTTCGGGGATCGGACCGGCGAAACATCTGCGGGAAATGGGCATCGACGTACGTCACGATCTCCCCGGCGTCGGCGAGAACTTGCAGGATCATCTCGACATCGTCATCAACACGCAACTCGACAGTACCGATCTGTTCGGCGCCACGCTGCGCGGCGGCTTGCGGCTGTTGAAGGAAATCCGCCGCTACCGGCGCCAGCGTGCCGGCATGCTGACATCGAACTTCGTCGAAGCAGGCGCGTTCGTGAAGAGCCGGCCTGAGCTCGATCGCCCCGACCTGAATCTCGTCTTCACGGTCGCGCTGATCGGCAATCGCAACATGGGCAGCCGACGCAAGCTGGGGCATGGCTATTCTGGGCATATCTGCGTGCTGCGCCCCGAGAGCCGCGGTGTCGTGCGTCTCCGGTCGCCCGACATGCGCGAAGCGCCGCTGATCGATACGCGTCTGATGAGCGCGCCGCGCGACATGGAAACGTTGATCGCCGGGATTCGGATCATGCGCGACGTGATGAACCAGCCGGCCATGAAAGACCTCGGCGGACGCGAGATGAAAAGCGAAAGCTTCGCGAGCGAGGAAAGCCTGCGCGCCTTCGTGCGCAGTCACGCCGATTGTCTGTACCACCCGGTCGGCACCTGCCGGATGGGGGCCGCCAATGACCCGCTCGCGGTCGTCGATAGCGAACTGCGTGTGAGAGGTGTCGAGCGGCTGCGCGTCGTCGATTGCTCGATCATGCCAACGCTGATCGGCGGCAATACGAATGCGCCCGCGATGATGATCGGTGAAAAGGCAGCGGACATGATTCGCGCCGCCGCGCGCTGATTCGAAAGACCCACCACCTGGATTCAGCGTCCGCGACTGCTGATGCCGCGGGCGCGACCTGTCCAACAGGAGCATTCAATGCCACACCCGACGCCTTATCCATCATTGCCCGCGTCCGCGGCCACCGTATCCGCGCAAGAGCGTGCGCTGCGCGAACTGCCGCCGGACGATCCCCTCGAAGAAGCCGACGCGCGGCGCGGCTTCATCGGCACGATTCCCAACGCGGAGATTCGCGGCGCGTACGATCAACTGGTCTGGAGCCTCGCAGACTACCGCTTTCTCGAAGAACAACGCGCGCCCGCGACGGCTCACCCCGCGCTATGGCGTCACGCGCGCCTGAACATGCTGCATGGGCTGTTCAGGGTGACCGAGCGCATCTACCAGGTGCGAGGCTTCGACGTCTCGAACATCACGTTTATCGAAGGCGACAGCGGGCTGATCGTGATCGATCCGCTGACCTGCAAGGAAACGGCAGCCGCCGCGCTCGATCTGTATTTTGCGCATCGCCCGAAGCGCCCCGTTGTCGCCGTGATCTACAGCCACAGTCACGCCGATCATTTCGGCGGCGTGCGTGGCGTCGTCAGCGAGCAGGATGTGATCGCAGGCAAGACAGCGATCATCGCGCCAGTGGGATTCATGGAAGAGGCGGTGTCGGAAAACGTGATGGCGGGCACGGCCATGGCGCGCCGCGCGCAGTTCCAGTTCGGCCACACGCTCGCGCGCAACGCCTGTTGCCAGATCGACGCAGGCATGGGCAAAACCATTCCGCGCGGGACGATCACGCTGATCGCGCCCACGCAACTGATCAAGGCGGCGTCGGAGACGCATGTGATCGACGGCGTCGAGATCGTGTTCCAGCTGACGCCCGAAAGCGAAGCGCCCGCCGAGATGCATTTCTACTTTCCGCAGGAGCGCGCGCTCAATCTCGCGGAGAACGGGACGCGCTCGCTGCACAATCTGTGTCCGCTGCGCGGCGCGCAGGTTCGTAATGCACAACTGTGGTCGCGCTACCTCGGCGAATCGCTCGATCGCTACGGACACGACGCCGAAGTCGTGTTCGCGCAGCACAACTGGCCGACGTGGGGCAAGGAGCGGATCGTCGGCTACCTGGCGGCGCAACGGGATCTCTACAAGTTCCTGCACGACCAGACCGTACGGCTCATGAATCACGGGCTGAATGCCGCCGAGATCGCGGAGCAGATCCGGCTGCCCGATGCGTTGCTCGACATGTGGCATACGCGCGGCTACTACGGCACCGTATCGCACAACGTGAAGGCGGTGTACCAGCACTATCTGAGCTGGTACGACGGCAATCCGAGTAACCTGCACGCGCTACCGCCAGAAGCCTCGGCGCCCCGCTACGTCGAGTACATGGGCGGCGCCGGTGCGATCCTCGAGCGCGCCCGCGTGGACTTCGAAAAGGGCGAGTACCGGTGGGTCGCACAAGTAATGAATCATCTCGTGTTCGCTCAACCGCGCCTGCGCGAGGCGCGCGAACTCGGCGCGGCCGCGCTGGAGCAGATGGGCTATCAGGCGGAATCGGCGACCTGGCGTAACGCGTTCCTGCTCGGCGCGCGCGAGTTGCGCGAGGGCCGCGATGCTTCGACGCAATTCAGCAACCGCAGCCGTGACATGGTGTGCGCGATCACGGAAGAAATGTTCTTCGACTATCTGGCGGTACGGGTCGATGGGTTGAAGGCGCAGCATCTGAAGATGCAGATCGACTGGCGGTTCACCGACATTTACCGGCAGTTCACGCTGAACCTGCAACACGGCGCGTTGACGTGGTCGTCGTCTGTGCGCGGCGAAGGCGCCCATCTGCACGTTTCGATGTCGAGGCAGACGCTGAACCGCATTCTCTGTGGCGAGACGGGCTTCAAGGATGCTGTCGCGACGCGTGAGATTCTGCTGGAAGGCGACGTGGCGCTGTTCCGCGCGCTGCTCGAGACGCTCGATCAGTTCGATGGCGATTTCAATGTCGTAGAACCGTAACCCCTCTAGTCCGACACCACGACCGCCTTGCCCTGCTCTTTCGTCATCTTCGCCGGCAAGGCGATCATGACGAGCCAGGTCCGCACGAGCACACCCGCAAACCACAGAGATACTGGCATCCCCAGAATCGCGACGAAAAGCAGCACGCCGTTTGCGCCGAAGTTCTCCGACAACAGCCTGCTCAGTATCAGGTAGAACGGGGCAATCCCCATGGACAGGTACATGAAGATCCTGGGGAACGGCGAGCGCTCCTTGTTGAAGCGCTCATACGCCTTCATCCCACGCTGAACGTCGTAGACGATTTCGTCGCCATTATCGACGAACGCCTGCGCGACGAACCGTGTCCTGGCGATGGTGTGCAGCACGCTCTTGCGTGCAAGCAACATCCAGCAGGCCGTCAATGCGATTCCGCCTAGCAGGCCTGGCCATCGTATATACGCAGGCATTGGCGCGAATACGAAATAGTAGAAATAGCCGAAAATGCCGAAGAAGAAGTAGGCGACGAAGAGGCCAAACATCGTGACGACGCCGAACGCCTTCAACGAGTTGGTGCCGCGATTCGTGAACGATATGGCGAGCGGTCCGCAGATGCATAGCAACATCACTAGCAAGCCGATCTTCCATGTCCAGCTGGATGCGGCCAGTTCATCTACGTAGATAACGTAGGCACATACCGTTGCGGCAAGCATGGGTATAGGTGACAATCGGGCTACTTTTTTCGCCGTGGCCAGCACGTGGTCGGGCTGCGCCTGCCGTGGCTTGGTGATGGATTGCATGCGCGACATCAGTACAAAAACGAGTAATGGAAATTCATCAGGGCATATACATCAGCGGATAGGAATCGTAGTCCTTCGGCATGGACTTCGCGAGGTATTCTGCAGCTTCCTTGACTGTTTCACCGAAGGAGCGAAACCACGACGAGACATGCTCGGTCGCATGGACATGCTTGTCGACCGCATCGAGCACATATCCGAACAGTACGGCGGCAGCAATCGTTCCGACAACGATAATCCCGACGGACAGCGCCCCTGCGGCTGCGAACGCCACGACCGCGCCAACAGCAGCCGATGCAAGCGCCGCACTCAGACCCGCCTTCGCGAGATCCATGCCAATCTTGCCGAGCAGATCAGCGAAATCTTTCTTGCGTTTTCCGTCTGGCCCAATCTGCTCGTAATCATGCAGCCATTCCGCGACATCGAGCGAAACGGTAAAGATCAGCGCGATCAACCCGGCCTTCCTGAATGCACCCTTCGAGCTTTCCCACGCGGCGGCTGCACCCGATTCCACCGTGCCGGCACCGCCCGCGATGGTCAACACCTTCTCGTGCTTTACGCCGTAACGCGCCGCCGTCACCAGCTTCCGCATGCGCGGATTGCCGGTGAACACGACGTACCATCGCTCCCCCACGTTCTTGTGAACGATCTTCATCAACCTGAACTTTTCGAAGAACAGTTCCTTGATCCATTCCTTGTTGTCGCTGAGAAACGCCGTCGCGCCTGCAAGCTGACCGATGAGCCAGTTGCGTGTTGCGATCTTGTTCGTGTCGAGCGCGGTCTCGTCGCCGCCGCCCGCGGCGACCGCATCGAGCACTTCCTGCGGGAACGAACGCTTGTCGACCTCCGCGACATGGGCTTCCTGCGTCGGCTGTTGCACCGTGCCTGCAGCCAGTTTGATCGGCACGGGACACATCCATTCCGGCTGCGCCACCAACGGATCGAACGGTTTCGGCGCGCGCAGATAATCGGGAAGCGCCGGCTGTGGATACGACAGAAGCGACGGCACTTGCGGCTTGCTGGTGGGCGCAGATGCGAATGGCGGTTTGCTCGCCTGATTGATACCCAGCGCAATGATGATCGGATCGGGCTTCGCCTTCGGATCAGGATTGCTGCCCGTCAAACCGAACTGCAGCATCGAATAGCGCTGCAGTACCTTGCCGTTCTGCTTGAGCAGCAGTTCCCCCTTGAACGCGCGGCTGATCCAGATGTGATAGCGCTCACCGTCCGTGAACTGCCCCTGCTGCACGCGCTTCTTTTTGGCCACGTCGTAGAGCCAGTCTTCAGTCGCTTCGACCGTATACGTCGCGCCTTTGTTGACGTGAATGTCGAAGATCACATCGCGATGCTTGCGCAACAGTACGGTCATATCCGTTTCGGCCCAGCATTCGACAGGTTCGCCCGGCAAGTCGATGCAGGCCGTATGTTGAATCATGGGACGGTTGCCCATTGTCATTCTCCGCTGCGTTTGAGCTGGTCCGCGACGAACTTTCCGAAATCGATGCCGTTCAGCTCGCCCTTGCCTTCGCCATCGAGCACGACGTGATGCAACGTGCCGTCTTCGGACATCAGCTTGATCGGTTCGCCTTGCGGCACGTTGCCGTCCGCGTCGACATAACGCAGGCGCATGTCCGCCTTCTTGCCCTCCATGTTATACGTACGGTTCAGGCTCGTCGGGCCATTGAAGGTATGCTGCGCACCCTTGATATCGATATTGCCGGGCGCGTGAATTTCGATGTTGCCCTCGCGGATGCGAATGTACGCACCGCCCGAGGTCAACAGCACTTCCTGTTTCGCGGAAGCTTCAATCTGATCGGTCGCGGACAACAGCTTCAGCGTCTTTTGCGCGGTGATCTCGACGTTATCCGACTGCGCCTGCACTTCGACCTTGCCCTTCGCCGCGAACAGCTTCATTCCCGCGTTCTGCACGAACAGGCTGATCTTCTCGCCGACACTCGCAATCAGCGACTTGCCCGTGGCAATGTGCGTGCTCTGGCCGCTGACCAGATTCGTGTGTTGCGTCGATGCGAAATGCGCGGACTGCTGCGTCGACATCGCCAGACCTGATGGCGTCGCGAACAGCATGATGGGTTCCTTGAACGCGTTCGCGTTGCCCGTGCCGCCGCCCGCCGTGTTGCCGCCCGCGCCTGTTCCTGCGCCTGTTCCTGCGCCTGTTCCTGCACCGGTGCCCGCGACGCTGTTCTGCGTCGCATCGCTGAACGCCTCGAGCGCCTGCGTGCCGTCTTTGAGCGATTCCGCCTGATGCGTCTCGCTCGCCGACGACATCGCATCGAGCACACTCCGCGAGTTCTCCAGCTGCGCGCGCGCCGCGCTCACATCGAGCGGCTGGCTTGCCATGCCCGTCGACGGATGCGTCGACACATACAATCCCTGCGAGGCCCGCACTGCCCCATACGCATCCGATTTCAGATCGAAGCCGCTGCCCAGGTACGCACCACGCGTGTTGCCGTTCTGCGCGACCAGATACCCCAGATGCAGGAACGAGTTGGCGCTGCTGCTATAGAGCTGCACGCGGTTCTGCCCGCTCGCGTCGTCCATCACCATCTGGTTGTAGCCGCTGCCCTGATACTCTTTCGAGCGATAGCCCGACAGGATGCCGTTCGAATGCCATTGCGGCGTCGTTGCGCCGTTATAGACGCGCCCCGTCACCACGGGCCGGTCGCAGTCGCCATCGAGCCAGCTGACGATCACCTCCTCGCCGATACGCGGCACGTGCACGCTGCCATAGCCGCCGCCCGTATCCGACATCGCCACGCGGACCCAGCACGAGGCGTTCTCGTCGCCCGGATTCAACCGGTCCCAGTGAAAGCGCACCTTGATACGGTTCAGCTCGTCGGTATACACCTCTTCATTCGAAGGCCCCACGACGGTCGCCGTCTGCAGCCGCATCTCCGGCTTGTGATGCTCGAACGGGCTGCGGTACGGGATGATCTTGCGCTGCGCCTCGACGCGCGCCATATAAAACCCTTCGCTGCCGTCGCTGGCCTTTACGGTCAGCGATCCGGCGCCATGCTGCGCACGCGCCGCCGCGATCGCGTCCTTCAGGCTGTGCGGAAAATCCGTCGCGCCAACGGAGACAGGCAGATTGTTCTCGATCACCCATTCGACAGCGATCACCGCGAACTGCCGCTCCTGCGCGCCGCCCGAACCATGCTCCGGGTGATTCGCCAGCTCGAACCAGCGACCCGCATCGACGCCGCGCACGGCCCCCACACCATCGAAACGCCGTGCGCGCGATTCCCACTCTTCCATGCGCACTTTCGACAGATGATCGCCGCGATCCTGCGCGCCATACGTGTAGGCACCCGTGTACTCGTAGACCTCGGCCTGCGCGGGCAGATTGCCCTGCGTGGCCATCGTCGGCACGGACGTGCCTTTCGGATTGGCCGCCCCCGCAGGCGACTTGTAATCGAACGTGCGCGTAGTGAGCGTCGTGCTTTGCAGCGTGCGCGTGCCGGCCCACTGCACGAACGCATCGGTCTCGCTGTCCGTGCCCGCGCGATAGAAGTTCACCATCTGCGGGCTCAGAGGCTCGAGCGTACCGATATCGTCCGTGATGACGAGCGTATGCGACCTGCCGTCGTCGGCCTGTTCGACATAACTGAACAGCCCTTCCGCTTCCATCAGCCGGTGACAGAAATTCCAGTCGCTTTCGTATTGCACGCAGAACGAGCGCTGCGCGAGCGGCTGGCTCAATGCAAAGCGGAATGCTCCCTGCGCCTGCGGATGGGCATTGAATATATCGGTGAGAATCGCATCGGCGGTTTTATCCTGCCAGATGCGGGCATCCGTTCTGAAGCGCAGAAAATGCAGCCATGACGTAAAGCCAATCTGATAACGGGTGAGCGAACTGTCGGAACCGAGCCTGCGCGCCGTATGCACATAACCGTGATGCGGCCGATAAGTCCGGTCGGTCTGCTGGACCCATAACGTGACAGGCTGCGCAATCAGCGATTTGAGTTCGATGCCGTCGCGCAATGAAACCACATCGACCGTAAAGGCGCTCTCCCGGCCCAGCCGCGCATGGCCGATCGCGCGCTGCGGCAGCAGGACATCGCCGCCCAGCGGCGTATCCAGCCTGAGCAGCCGGTCGGTCTGCATCAGCCCGCCAGTCATCGCCGCGATGATGTCCTGCGCCCCCATACCGCCTCTTTTTAATCCGATTTGCGCCCACGCGCTACCGCGCGATAATACAGAAATGAAGACGTAAATCGCAATCGTATTTTAAAGGCAATGTGTATCAGGTCGTAATTGCCGGATTATAAAATGCTTGGCGCATATCGGAAAAATTAACTTATTGAATTGCCATTTCGATTTAACAATTAGCGCTTCGGCGCAATGGCGGCCACAACGGCTCGTTGCAAGCGACGTCAAAATGGCCTTGTCGAACAGGCGATCCAATAAAGGTGCGAGCGGCGGCGCAGTAGCCGGCGCAGTCAATACAAAACCGCCGGTGTCGATCAATTCATATGGATTCCTGATCACACAGATCGTTCTTATCCTGTTGTGATCAGGCTATTCTCAGTTGTCGAATGTGCCGAGATATTCGGGCGCGGCGTCGCGGCGTGTGTTCAATTCGAACATCACACCGCCCGGCGCGCGGCAGAAGAAGCGCGAACCACGGCCATTATTGAAAATGCCGGTTTCGATCTGCACGCCATCCGCCTTGAAACGCTCATACAACGCTTGAACCTCATCGAAACCCGGCAGTTCGAAGCCGACATGAAAGTTCTTCGGCCATGCCGGGACGTCGCCGCTGGCGTGATCGATCACGACGTCATAGCCGGGGCGCTTCAGGATGTACGATTTCTCCCACGTTCCCGCGATCGTAAATCCCAGGTACTGTTCAAAGAACTTCGCGGTCGCGGCGGTATCGGCGGAAGGGAAGCTCAGATGGTTGAGCTTCATGCTTTGGGTAATGTCGTTCATCGTCGGTCTCTCGTAGATGGCGGCGGCCCTATGCCATGTCCGCCCAAGGACCTCAGAATAAAAGCAGAGACTCACCTTCAACAACTCGCATTGCGCGCACCCGCCGAGACACGCGAAACCCGCCTGCGCGAAGGCCTTTCAGCCGATAGCCCGCCACGCACGGCAAGCCGCTTGCTCACATTCGTGCATGTTTCGCCGTGCGTTCACGGCGTGCCCGTCTTCGACAGATAGCCGAACACGGCAGCCCGTACGCGATATTCGAGGTTCTCGATATCGGTCTCTCTGCGCTCGCCAGCCGCATCGACGATGCCCCTCACAATGGCGAACAGGTCGCCCGCCGCGACTTCGGGCTGGGTGTGCCGGGGGATCGCGCGTTTGATGACCTCGGTGGCGATCTGTTCGAGTTCCGGCTTGGCCAGTTCATCGCGCAAGGCAGGCCGCCCCTCTGCGATATCGAGTAGCCGCGCAAGACGCGGACGCTGCAATTGCTGGCGCACAGCGGCGCCGATCAGATGCTCCAGGCCGGCCTTGCCGCTGCGCTTCGTGAGCGCGACGGCGATGTCCTCGTGAAAGCGCATCGTCTCACGCCGGATCAGCGCGACCGTCAGTGCGTCCTTGCCCGGAAAGTACTGATAGAGCGAGCCGATGCTGACGCCGGCGCGCGCGGCCACCGCATTCGTGTTGAATCCGTCGAAGCCGTCCGCTTCGAGAATCTGCGCGGCGGCCTCGATGATCGATGCGACCGTCTCTTCCGAGCGCGGCTGGCTCGGTGTTTTTCGGGGCCGCAAGCGCTTGTGCGGTGTCCGCTCGTTCATTCCTTGTTTTCCTTGTGGAGTCGCGTGCCCGTCGAAACGGTGCCACGAAACCTATTCTAAAGGCCACGGGATGCTGGAATGCAGATGCCAGCCACGCGCCGGGAAACCAGGCAAAGCGGACAGATTCAGCGCCCGGATATGCCCGGTCATGAAAACGACGAACACGCGGATGCGCGCGGGCAGATGCTGTCGGCAGAGGTAGCAGATGTAGTGTCCCCGATCGAGCACCGCGCGCAACACCAGGTCCACGTCGTTGAAAGTCGATCGGGCCGTCGGCAGGAACTTGCGCATATGGCCGTCGACCCTTCAGTTGCGATCGCCATGAACGCGATGATTCCCGCGTAGCTCGTCGAAAAACAGGTGGACAGGACGTCGGCCGGGTTGGGCAAGCCAAACGAAAAGCATGCAGCGATGCATCCGGGTGATCCATCGCCCGTTCCCACATTTTGCCGTGTTCGTGGAGAAATCTGGCTAGCCGCTGGGCGAAAGGAGGCCGGCTTTCGGCGTGGCCGGCTTGTGCGTTTCGACTGACCAAAAAGCGCGCCGCCGATTGACGCGATTGTGGAAACACCGTGCGTCCCTGAACGACGCTACCGCGGCATTTTTCCGTCACTTAACATAGGACCGGTTCAGTGTCGCTTCGTCTGAAAGGGAGAAGG
Organism: Paraburkholderia caribensis; assembly: GCF_002902945.1. Lineage (NCBI taxonomy): Bacteria > Pseudomonadati > Pseudomonadota > Betaproteobacteria > Burkholderiales > Burkholderiaceae > Paraburkholderia > Paraburkholderia caribensis. The sequence continues at coordinate 847,353 of NZ_CP026103.1, read as the reverse complement.
CTTTGGGGCAACGGCCGTCGATCACATCGAGGTTCGCCGCCTGGCCTGAGAACGAATCATGAAAACGAAACTGGAAGCGCCCCCGCTTTCCTTGCTCGACCGGTATCGCGGCCGGGAATTCGCGGCGCTCTACACGACCACGGTCACCGTATCCGGCGGCGAGACGGGACATGGCCGCGCGTCCGGCGTGGCGCGCTCGGCCGACGGCAACCTCGATGTGCAACTGCGCTTGCCTACCGAACTCGGCGGTCCCGGCGATGGCACCAATCCCGAGCAACTGTTCGCCGCGGGCTTTGCGGGCTGCTTTCACGGCGCGCTCAATCTGCTAGGCAAGCGCGCAAAGATGGAACTCAAAGACATCGCCGTCGACGTGCAGGTCGCCTTTGGCCGCGATCCGATGGATGGCGGCTACGCGCTCGTGATCGATGTGCGGGTGCGGATACCGGGCGTCGGCCGGGCGGTGGCGGAAGAACTGGTGCGCAACGCCGAGCGTTTGTGCCCCTATGCGAAGATGGCGAGGCAGGGGACGGTGAACATCGTGGCCGTCCTCGATTGAGCGCGACGGCAGAACGACTCCGCGCTCACGGGCACCCGCCCGGCGAGCCGCGATCCGGACGGGACATCGAAACAGCGACCTAGTAGGCGATGGTCGCCGCGCGGCGCAGCTCGTCGGGCGTCGCAGTGCCGAAGCCGAAGAACTCCAGATAGGCCGGAATCATCTCGAACAGCATGTCGGTGCCGACCTGCACTTCGCAGCCCTTCTCACGCGCGGCGCGCAGGAACGGCGTGTATTCGGACTTCATCACGACTTCGCCGACGAAGCATGTGGGCGAGATACGCGCGACATCGAAAGGCAGCGGATCGCCCTCATTCATGCCGAGCGGCGTCGCGTTCACCACGACGTCGTAGCCGTCGGGATCTTTCGAGCCGGTGCGCACCGTCAACGCCGGGTAGTGCTCGCGCAACCGCTGCGCCAGCCCTTCGGCGGATTCGTTGCGCGCATCGTACAACGCGAGTTCGGCGACGCCCGCAGCCGCCAGCGACGCTGCGATCGCCGAGCCGACCCCGCCCGAGCCCGAGATCAGCACCCGTGCGCCCTTCAGTTGCCGCCCCTTGCCCAGCACGCCGCGCACGAAGCCGGCGCCGTCGAACTGATCGCCGAGCAGCGTGCCGTCGGGACGCTTGAGCACCGCGTTGCAGGCGCCCGCGATACGCACGGCGGGCGTGACCTCATCGACCAGCCCGACCGTCGTCACCTTGTGGGGCATCGTGATCAACGCCCCGCGCAGATTGGTGAAGCGGAAGATCGACGCGAAGCTCTGCTCGTAATCCTCCGCCTTGACGCCCATCGGTACGACGACGGCGTCGATACCTTTCTGCTCGAACCATGGGTTGTAGATCATCGGCGACTTGAAGCTCTCGGTCGGAAAACCGATGTGCGCGACGAGGGTGGTCTTTCCGGAAATCATGGTCAAAGTGCTCTCTCAGGCGTCAGGTTCTGCTCGGCGGGTGTCAGCGTGCTTCAGTGGGCGAATGACGCAGCCCGCGCGGCGTCGTACTCGGTTTTATCGACGGGATGCGCATCGGGCTTGCCGAGTTCGTCCATATGCACACGGTATGTCTCGCGGGCGCTGAACGCGGCCAGTGCGGCGATGATGGTGACCGCGAACGCGAGGCCGCCGACCGTCAACCAGATATTGCTGGACCCCGGAGGCGCCACAGCCGTGAACAGCGCGGGCAGCATGGCGGTGATCGCGGTGCCGATGTTCTGCGCAATCGCCATCGCCGAGACGCGGGTGGCCGTCGGGAACAGTTCGGGGTAGAAGCTCGGGAACACGGCGTTGTAGCCCTGATAGACCACGCCCCACATCAGGATCGACATCACGAAGGCGAGCGACACGCTGTGGATGCTGATGGCGTAAAGGTACGCGAACGCCAGCAAGCCCGACAGCAGCGAACCGATGATGATGGGCGGGCGGCGGCCGATCTTGTCCGACAGATTGCCGACGTACGGAATCACCAGCACGGCGACGATATTGCCGACGACGGGGATCCACAGGTACATGTCCTTCGCGAAGCCGATGCCGTAGGCCGGCTGCACCGCATACGCCGCGCCGAAGATGGTCGCCACGACGGGAATCACGTTCATCAGCGCCATGCAGATCACGCGCAACATGTTGGGCGTGTTGTACTTGAAGGCATCGACGATCGGCGAGCGGGCACGTGCGGCGCTGCCTTCTTCCTTGAACGCGGGCGTCTCGTCGACCTTGCGGCGAATGACCCAGCCCGCGATGATGACCACGAAGCTCATCAGGAACGGAATGCGCCAGCCCCAGGTATTGAACTGCTCGGCGGGCATGTAGTGCGCAAGCGGCAGGAACACGGCGGCTGCCAGAATCTGCCCGGCCTGCACGCCTTGCAGCGTGAAGCTGGAATAGAAGCCGCGCCGGCCGAACGGCGCGTGCTCCAGAATCATCGAGCTTGCGCCGGAGATTTCACCCGCCACCGCGAAGCCCTGCACCAGACGCAGCAGCACGAGAAACACAGGCGCCAGCACCCCGACCTGATCGTACGTGGGCAACAGGCCAACGCCGATCGTCGAGAAGCCCATCAGGAACATGCATGCGAGCAGTACTTTCTTGCGGCCGTGCGTATCGCCGAGGTGGCCGAGCACGAAGGCGCCGATTGGCCGCGCCACGTAGCCCACGCCGTACGTTGCCAGCGACGCGACGATAGCGGTCGTCGCATTGCCCTTGGGAAAGAATATCTGCGGAAAGATCAGCGCCGAGGCGGTCGCGTAGATGAAGAAATCGTAGTATTCAAGCGCCGATCCGATCCAGCCGCTGGCGGCGGCCTTCTTCGACTGATGCTTACCCTTGGGCTCGTGAGCCGGGACTGCGGTCATGGTTGTCTCCTAGCTTTGTAGGCTGACGACTATCTGAATGTCGACAGGATGGAGCGCAGCGTAGCGCCCCGAGGGCCTATCGCACAAGGGATTATCGCCACTTTTTGTTCGATCATCGCGCACGACTGCGCGATGATCGAACGCTCCGAGGGTTTCTCCGGGTTCTGGCGGCGTGTCGGACGGTGCTTCGGGCAGCCTGCTGCAGTGCGTCGAATGACGGTGCGCGGCCGGCAGGAATCCGGTGTCCACCATGCGGCGGATGAACTGAAGAAAACGCCGCGAAGAAGCCAGCCGAGTTCAGGATGCCCACGGGTTTGTCGCGTCCCCGCTGCCGACGCCGGGATTCCGAACCCCGCCGCAGCCAGGCTGTATCATGGCGGCCTCGCGCCGCCGCCTTCATGCGGCGCTTCTGCCTTCATTCACAACGACCCAAAGGAACACCGCCATGACGGCCGCAACCCAATTCGATCAGGTTTCCGTTGTCAAACGCGCCAACGTCTACTTCGACGGCAAGTGCGTATCGCACACCGTGCTCTTTGCCGACGGCACCCGCAAGACGCTCGGCGTGATTCTCCCCGGCACGCTCAACTTCGGCACCGACGCACCCGAACTGATGGAAGTGCAGGCGGGCACCTGCCGCATCCGCCTGGAAGGCAGCGACGAGTGGAAAACGTACAGCGCAGGCGAGACGTTCTCGGTGCCCGGCAAGAGCCGCTTCGATATCGACGTGGTCGAAACGCTCGACTACGTTTGCAGCTATCTGTAACGACTCGTGCGTGTTGCCGCGACGACGCACATGCGTGCGCGGCAACCTCCCCTCGCGTCATGGCTTCGCCCGTTTGGCGTTTTGCTTGCGCGTGCGTTTCGACCGTGAGTCGGGGACGATCCGCGCCAGCTTCTCCATCACTTCCTCATGCTCCGTGCGGAGCACTTCGACGAACGCCGACGCCAGCCGCTCGCGTGGCTGATTCGGCGGGAACAGCAGATACATCGGAAACATCACCGCTGGGGCGAATGGCCGGATGGCGATATCCGGCCCGGCGAAATCCAGCGCCACGCCCGGATGCGCAAGCGTCACGCCCATTCCGCAACGCACCAGCTCGCAGCAGATCGCCGTGTATTGCGCCTCGATCGCGAGCTTGCGTTCGACGCCCGCGCGCACGAACACCTCGTCCATCTGCGCGCGCGTGCCGTCGCCGTGACACAGCGAAATAAACGATTCGCCTTGCAGATCGGCGGGCTTGATGACCGCCTTCGCAGCCAGCCGGTGCGCAGCAGGCATCACGCAAACGGCGGCGACGGTCGACAGCATCTCGACTTCGCAATTCGACGCCTCGCTGATATACACCGCCACGCCCAGATCGCAGAACTGCGATGCCGTCCAGTGATTGACCGTGCCTGAAGTGTTCACGTGCAGCGACACGGTCACGCCCGGATGCAAGTCCTGAAAGCGCTTGATCGCATGCGGCACGAGCGTCAGCCCCGCTGACGGCATCGCCGCGATACGCAGACGTCCGCTGCCCAGGTTGCGAATCTGCGCAGCGGCGTTGGTGAGTCCCTGCAGGCCGACATACGCGCGCTCCACTTCACGAAAGAATGCCGTGCCCTCGCTGGTCGGAATCAGCCGCACGCCGCTGCGCTGAAACAGCAGCAAGCCCGTCTCCCGTTCGAGCTGCGAGATCAGCCGGCTCACGTTCGGCTGCGAGGTGAAGAGCGCCTTCGCCGCCGCCGTCATCGACCCCGCCACCATCACCGCGCGAAACGCCTCGATATGCTTCAGGTTCATCGTCCTCAACCCATATCAACCATGTATGGATAGCTATTTTATTCGTATTGGACGATATGACCATTGCGGACCAGACTGTGATCCATTGACACGCCGCCAGAGCGTCCCTTCCCACATTGAATGGAGATCGTCGTCATGCAAGAAACGCTGCGCCGCCGTTGCCGTCTTACGATCCGTGTTCTCTCCGCCGCCCTCTCTACCGCCTGTCTGAGCGCGCCCTTTCACGCGCACGCCGAGACGACCTTGTATGTCGCGAACGTCGGCGGCTCCAACGAGCAGCTCTATCGTCAGAAGATCATTCCGCCGTTCGAGAAGGCGCATGACGTGAAGATCGTCTATGTAGCGGGGAATTCGAGCGACACGCTCGCGAAGCTCCAGGCGCAGAAAGGGCATCAGCAGATCAATGTCGCGGTAATGGACGACGGCCCGATGTACCAGGCGATGCAGCTCGGCCTGTGCGCAAAGGTCGACGAGGCGCCCGTGATGAAGGATCTCTATCCGCTCGCGCGGCTCGGCCCCACGGCCGTCGGCGTCGGCATGGTGGCGACGGGCATTGGCTACAACGAACAGGCGTTCAGGAAGCTCGGCCTGCCCGCGCCCGACTCGTGGCAGGTGCTGACCGACAAGCGCCTGAAGGGCAAGCTCGGCGTGCCGCCCATCACCAACACATATGGCCTGCATACGCTCGTGATGCTGGCGCGCCTGAATGGCGGCGGCGAGAAGAACATCGACCCCGGCTTCACCGCGATGACGCAGCAGGTCGCGCCCGACGTGCTGTCGTGGGCGCCGACGCCCGGCGAGATGGACGGTCTGATGCAGGCGGGCGACGTCATCATCGCGCCGTACGGCAGCGGCCGCGCGGTCGCGCTGCAGAACACCGGCTTTCCGCTCAAGTTCGTCTATCCGAAGGAAGGCGGCGTCGCGTTGCAGGTCGCGGCGTGCCCGGTGGCGGAGAACGCGCAGCCCAAGCTTTCGCAGGACTTCATCCAGTACCTGCTCAGCCCCGAGGTTCAGGCGATGCAGGCGCAAGGCATCGGCCTCGGCCCGGTCAACAAGACCGTCAAGCTGACGCCCGAGGTGGCCGCGCGCGTGCCGTACGGACCAGATCAGGTCAGCAAACTGACCGCGATGGACTGGGCCACGATCAACCAGCACCGCACCGAATGGACGGAGCGCTGGAACCGCTCGGTCGAGCGATAAGCACCGCCGCCGCATCGCAGCCGCAACGCCCGCCTCCGCACAGGACCGCCGCTCATGACCTTCCTCACCCTGCAAGGCCTCTCGAAGCGCTACGGCGACTTCACCGCCGTCGAGCACCTCGATCTGTCCGTCGAACGCGGCGAGTTTCTGTCGCTGCTCGGCCCGTCCGGCTGCGGCAAGACCACCACGCTGCAGATGATCGCCGGCTTCGTCACGCCGAGCGCGGGCCGCATCACGCTGGGCGGCCGCGACATCACTCAAGAGCGCCCCGAAAAGCGCGGCATGGGCGTCGTGTTCCAGAGCTACGCGCTGTTTCCGCACATGACGGTGGCGGGCAACGTCGGTTTCGGCCTGGAGATGCGCAACATGAAGCGCGAAGAACGCGCGGTGCGCGTTGCCGAAGCGCTCGATCTCGTGCGCCTGAAAGGACTCGACGCGCGTTATCCGAAGGAACTGTCGGGCGGCCAGCGCCAGCGCGTCGCCATCGCGCGAGCGCTGGCGATGCGTCCCGAACTGCTGTTGCTCGACGAACCGATGTCGAATCTCGACGCCAAGCTGCGCGAGGAAATGCACATCGAACTGCGCGCAATCCAGAAGCGCCTCGGCATCACGACGATCCTCGTCACCCACGATCAGGTCGAAGCAATGACGATGAGCGATCGCATCGCCGTGCTTCACAAAGGGCGCATCGCGCAACTGAGCACGCCGTTCGATGCCTATGAGCGCCCCGCCACGCCGTTCGCGTCGACCTTTCTCGGCCGCACGAATACGCTGCCCGGCGAAGTGCTGGGACGCAATCCGCGTTGCGCGGTCGTCGACGTCGCGGGCACGACGCTGCACGTGCCGCACGAAGGCCGCGAGGTGGAAGGCGCGGTGCACGTGTATATCCGCCCCGAGAAAGTGCGTCTGGCGAATGGCGATGCGCGTATGCATGGACGCATCGCGAACCGCGTGTTCATCGGCAATCAATGGCTGCTCGAAGTCGACACCGAACTCGGCACGCTGCGTGTCGCGCAGCCGAATTACGGCGCGCCGCCGCCCGAGGAAGGCCACGAAGTCGGACTTGCTTTCACCGACGACGATCTGCGCGTGCTGCCCCGGGAGAGCGCCCATGGCAACGCTTGACGATTCGCGCGCAGGCGCCGCGCCCTGGCTGCTGTCCGCGCCTGCCCTGCTGCTGTTCGGCGCACTACTGCTCGTGCCGCTCGTGCTGACGCTGCTGCTATCGTTCCGCGTCTTCAGCGACGTGGCGGGCGTGCAGACCGCGTACACGCTCAAGAACTACGCCGAGGTGGTGAGCGACCCGTACTACGCGGAAATTTTCCTGCGCACGGCGGGCCTCGCGCTCGCGGTGACGCTGCTGAGCGTGCTGCTCGGGGTGCCCGAAACGATCGTGCTCGCGCGCATGAAGCGGCCGTGGCAGTCGCTGTGCCTGCTGATCGTGCTCGGGCCGCTGCTGATCTCCGTCGTGGTGCGCACGCTCGGCTGGCAGATTCTGCTCGGCAACAACGGCGTGCTGAACAACGCGTTGCAGGCTCTGCACATCACGTCCGAGCCGATCCGCCTCGTCTTCACGATGACGGGCGTGATCATCGCGCTCACGCATGTGCTGGTGCCGTTCATGGTGATGTCCGTGTGGGCGACGCTGCAAAAGCTCGATCCGCAGGTCGAGTGGGCGGGGCTGTCGCTCGGCGGCTCGCCGCTGCGCGTGTTTCGCCGCGTGGTGCTGCCGCAGATCATGCCCGGCGTGCTGTCCGGATCGATCATCGTGTTCGCGCTGTCGGCGTCGGCATTCGCGACGCCTGCGCTGATCGGCGGGCGCCGTCTGAAAGTCGTCGCGACGGCTGCCTACGACGAATTCCTCGGCACGCTGAACTGGCCGCTCGGCGCAAGCATCGCGGTGCTCCTGCTGGTTGCGAACGTCGCGATCGTGATGGGTTGCAGCCGTCTCGCCGAACGCCGTTTCAAGCACGTTTTCGAGTGACACCATGAAACAGAACGGATTCTGGGGCCTGTTGTTCAACGCGTTGTTCCTCTCTTTCATCCTCGCGCCGCTGGTTGTCGTGATGCTGGTCGCGTTCACCGATAAAGGCTTCATTTCGATGCCGTTCGACGGCGCGTCGCTGCGCTGGTTTCGCGCGATTCTGGAAAACGGCGACATCGTGTCGGCGTTCTGGCTGTCCGTGCGGCTCGCGTTTGCGGCAGCGACCATCGGCGTCGCGCTCGCGGTGCCCGCCGCGCTGGCGATTGCGCGCTACCGCTTCACCGGCCGCGCCGCGCTGATGAGTTTCTTCCTCTCGCCGATGATGATTCCCGCCGTCGTGCTCGGCATCGCGTTCCTGCGCTTCCTGTCGCTGCTGCATCTGAGCGGCTCGTTCTGGGCGCTCGTCGCGACGCACGTGATCGTCGTGCTGCCGTATGCGCTGCGGCTCGCGCTGTCTTCCGCCGTCGGCCTCGACCGCGACGCCGAGCGCGCCGCGCTGTCGTGTGGTGCGAGCCGCTTCACCGCGTTTCGCCGCGTCGTGCTGCCGATGATCCGCACGGGTGTCGCGGGCGGCTGGGTGCTGTCGTTCATCCAGAGCTTCGACGAACTGACGATGACCATTTTCGTCGCGACGCCCGGCACCACGACGCTGCCCGTCGCCATGTACAACCAGATCGCGCAGACCATCGATCCCCTCGTCGCGTCGGTCTCGGCGGTGCTGATCGTCGGCACGGTTCTGCTGATGGTGCTGCTCGACCGCATGGTCGGACTGGACCGCATATTGATTGGAGAAGCACGATGACCCGCAACTCATCCGCCCACCCCGACGTGCTCGTGCTGGGCGGCGGGCTGGTCGGTTCCGCCGTCGCCTGGGGCCTTGCGCGCGAAGGCGCGCAAGTCACCGTGCTCGACCAGGACGACGGCGCGTTTCGCGCGTCGCGCGGCAATTTCGGGCTGGTCTGGATTCAGGGCAAGGGCTACGGCCTGTCGCCGTACGCGCGCTGGTCGCGCAGTTCGGCCACGCGCTGGCCCGCGCTCGCCGCCGCGCTGCTAGACGAAACGGGGATCGACGTCGCGCTGCGTCAGCCCGGCGGCTTTCACTTCTGTTTCTCCGACGACGACCTCGCCGACCGCGCCCAGCGGCTCGGCACGCTGCAACGCGAACTCGGCGACTACCCGTATCAGTTGCTCGATGCGCGCGAAGTGCGCGAACGCGTGCCGCAGATCGGCCCCGACGTGATCGGCGCGAGCTATACGCCGATGGACGGGCACGTCAATCCGCTCAAGCTGCTGCGTGCGCTGCACACAGGCATGCAGCGGCGCGGCGTGAAGCTCGTCAACAACGAGGAAGCACTGCGCATCGCGCCCGACAGCGGCGGCTTCGCGGTGCAAGGCAAGCGCGGCACGTATCGCGCGGCACGCGTGGTGCTCGCGGCGGGCCTGGGCAATCGCGCGCTCGCGCCGCATGTCGGGCTGCATGCGCCCGTTGCGCCGAATCGCGGGCAGGTGCTGATCAGCGAGCGCGTCGCGCCGTTCCTGCATTACCCGACGCTCAACGTCCGGCAAACGGACGAAGGCACCGTGCAGTTCGGCGATTCGATGGAAGAAGTCGGCCTGAACGATTTCACCACCACGCACGTGCTGTCCGACATCGCGCGGCGCGGCGTGCGCGCCTTTCCGTTGCTGAAGAACGTCCGGCTGGTGCGCACGTGGGCTGCGCTGCGGGTCTACAGTCCGGACGGCTTTCCGATCTACGACCAGTCTGCGTCGCATCCGGGCGCCTTCGTCGTCACCTGCCACAGCGGCGTGACGCTCGCCGCCGCGCATGCGTTACGCGTTGCGCCGTGGATCGCCGGCGGTGCGATGCCCGACGAGCTGCCCGCGTTTTCGGGCACGCGCTTCACCGAATCCCCTGCTCTCATTCCCGCTCACTGATTCCGACATGACTTCCACCCCGCTATTCAAGGCCCTGCCCGGCGCCGATGCGCCCGTCGATATCTGGTTCAACGATCAGCCGTTGCGCGTGCCGGGCGGCCGCTCGGTGGCCGCGGCGCTGCTGGCTTCCGGCATTGCGCGCTTCCGCGCAACGCCCGTGTCCGGCGCGCCGCGCGCGCCGTATTGCATGATGGGCGCGTGCTTCGAGTGTCTGGTCGAGATCGATGGCGTGCCGAGCCGGCAAAGCTGCATGGTGACCGTGCGCGACGGGATGCGCATCCGTTCGCAGGAAGGCGCGCGCGATCTGCCGCCCGTCGCTGTTTCGCTGGAGGACGCTCATGGCCGCTGAACACGCAGCAGAGTTCGTATCCAAAGCCGTCGATGTCGTCGTGGTGGGCGCCGGTCCCGCCGGCATGAGCGCGGCAACGCGCGCGGCGCGCGCCGGTCTGTCCGTCGTGCTGCTGGACGAGCAGGATGCCGTCGGCGGACAGATTTATCGCGCGATTGGCCGCGCCGACGCACGCCGCAAGGAGATTCTCGGCCCGGACTACGCAGCGGGCGCCGCGATTGCCGACGCGTTCGCACGCTCCGGCGCGCGCCATGTCGCGCATGCGTCCGTGTGGCAGGTCACGCGCGAGCGGGCCGTGCATTACCTGAAGGACGGCAAGGTCGGCAGCTTCGACGCACAGCGGGTGATTCTCGCCACGGGCGCGCTCGAGCGGCCGTTTCCGATTCCCGGCTGGACGCTGCCCGGCGTGCTGACGGCGGGCGCCGCGCAGATCCTGCTGAAAAGCGCGGGCGAAGTACCCGCCGAGCCGCCCGTTCTGGCGGGCTGCGGCCCGCTGCTCTATCTGCTCGGCTGGCAGTACGTGAGAGCGGGTGTGCCGATCCGCGCGCTGGTCGATACGACGCGTCACGAGGACCGCTGGCGCGCGAAGAAGCATCTGCTGTCCGCGTTGCGCGCGTGGCCATTTCTCGGCAAGGGCCTGCAACTGATCCGCACGCTGCGCGACGCGGGCGTGCCGATCTTCGAGGCCGCCGACGATCTGCGCATCGAATCCAGACGCGACGCCGACGGCGTCGAGCGCGCCGCCGCGCTGAGCTTCACGACCCAGGGCCGCGCGCACAAGGTGGAAGCCAGCGTGATCCTGCTGCATCAGGGCGTCGTGCCGAACACGCAATTCACGCTCTCGCTGCGCGCGCAACACCACTGGGACACGGCGCAGCTGTGCTTCGCGCCGACCACGGATGCATGGGGCGAGCTCGACGTGCCGGGCATCTTTATCGCGGGCGACGGCGGCGGTATCGGCGGCGCGCTGGCTGCCGCCGAACAGGGCGCGTTGAGCGCGCTCCAGGCCCTGTGCCAGCTCGGCGCGATCGACGCGGCCACGCGCGACACGGAAGCCGCGCCGCATCGCCGCACGCTGGCGAGCGTGATGCGCATCCGTCCGTTTCTCGACAGCCTGTACCGTCCGCGCGACGCGAACCGCATTCCGCACGACGAGGTGATCGTCTGCCGCTGCGAAGAAGTGACGGCGGGCGACGTGCGCGGCTTCGTCGAACTCGGCTGCGTCGGCCCAAACCAGGCGAAATCGTTCGGACGTTGCGGCATGGGTCCGTGCCAGGGGCGCATGTGCGGCCTCACCGTCACCGAGATCATCGCGCACGCGCGCAACGTGCCGCCGGGCGAAGTGGGCTACTACCGCATCCGTCCGCCCATCAAGCCGCTCACGCTCGGAGAACTCGCCGGTGAATGACCCCGCCATGTCCCCTTGCGCCGTCACGCGTGAAGCCGATGTGCTCGTGATCGGCGGCGGCCTGCACGGATCGAGCACCGCGTTTCATCTGGCCGCGCGCGGCGCGACGGTGATCGTGCTCGAAGCCGACTATGTGGCGCGGCATTCGTCGGGTGTGAACGCGGGCGGTGTGCGTACGCTCGGACGGCCTGTGCCGGAAATTCCGCTGGCGCTGATGTCGCGCGAGATCTGGCACGCGTTGCGCGAGACGATCGGCGACGACGGCGGCTTCGTGCCTTCCGGCCAGTTGAAGATCGCCGAGACGGAGGCCGAACTCGACGATTGCCGCGAACGCGTCGCGCTGCTCGAAGCGCATGGCTTCACGCACGAGAAACTGATCGACCGCGCGACGCTGCTCGAACTCGAGCCCGCGCTCGCGCCGCACGTGACGGGCGGCATCTGGGTCGAGCGCGACGGCTACGCGTTGCCGTTCAGGACCACGACCGCCTTCCGGCTCGCAGCGCAGCGACACGGCGCGCAGTTCTTCGAAGGCACGCCTGCTACCCGCATCGAACAGCGCGGCACACGCTGGCTTGCGCACACGCCGCGCGGCGCGTTCAGCGCGGAAAAGCTCGTCATCACAGCGGGCGCATGGGCGGGCCAACTGGCCGCGCAGGTCGGCGAACACGTGCCCGTTCATCCCGAAGGACTGATGCTGATGGTCACGCATCGCGTCGCGCCCTTCTGCCGGGCGACGCTCGGCGCCACGGGCCGCCCGCTGTCGTTCAAGCAGTTCGACAACGGCACGGTGGTGATCGGCGGCAAGCTGATCGGCATCGCCGACCTCGACGGCCGCCACGGCGAGGTCGACTTCGCGCGCCTCGTGCGCAGCGCGAATACCGTCGTCGATCTGTTTCCGCATTTGCGGCATCTCGGCGTCAATCGCGCGTGGGCGGGCGTCGAAGCCTTTACCGACGACTCGCTGCCCGTGATCTCGGCGAGCCGCCGCGCGTCGAATCTCGTTTATTCGTTCGGCTATTGCGGCAGCGGCTTTCAGCTCGGGCCGGCATGCGGGCGGCTCGTTTCGGAGCTGGTGCTCGAAGGCAAGGCGTCGTTGCCGCTCGATGCATTCGCGATCGACCGTTTCGCGCGGACCTCCGCCTCCGAACGGGCGGCGAGCGCCGTCGCTCATTGATTCCATTGCATGACGCGCGCCCTGTCCGGTGCGCTTTCGACTCTTCAACCAGGAGCAAACCAGCGTATGTCCGATATCATAAGAATCGAAACGAATCAGCGCATGAGCCGTGTCGTCAAGGCGGCGGGGCTTGTGTTCATCGGCGGCCAGACGTCGAACGATCACGCGCCCGATGTCAAAGTCCAGACGGCCAGTGTGCTGGCGAAGATCGACGGTTTTCTGGAGAAAGCGGGCGTCGACAAAACGCGTCTCGTGTCGGCTCAGGTGTGGCTCGCGAATATCGAGCGCGATTTCGCGGGCATGAACAGCGTCTGGGACGCGTGGGTCGCGCCCGGCTGCGCGCCGACCCGCGCGACGGTCGAAGCGAAGCTGGCCGCGCCGGAACTGCTGGTCGAGATTGCCGTCGTCGCGCTGGCGTAACGGCGGCGCGTCGCAGCGCGCGCCGTCTGGCTAAGCGTTCGCTACGCGATACGTGCCCCGGCCCGCCTGCTTCGCGCTATACAGCGCCTGGTCCGCGCGCCGGATCAAACCGTCGACGGAATCGTCGTTCGCCGCCAGCGCAATACCGACGCTGGTGCCGATGCTGACGGCCTCGCCCGTCGACAGATGGTATGGCAGCGCGATGTCGCGAATCACGCGCTGAGCCAGTGCGACAACGGAAGGTAGCGTGGTGTGGTCGGCGATGATCGCGAACTCGTCGCCGCCCAGCCGCGCGACCAGTTCACCGGGACGCAGCACGCGCGATAGCCGCGAGGCGACCGTCTCGAGCACCTCGTCGCCCGCGCAATGGCCGAGCCGGTCGTTGACCTGCTTGAAGCCGTCGAGGTCCAGATACATCATCGCGATCGCCCCGCCCTTCATCCGTGCGCGGTCCAGCAGGATCTGCTCCAGCCGGTCGCGCAACTCGCGGCGGTTCGGCAGGCCCGTGAGCGCATCGTGCCGCGCGAGGTGCAAGATCTTCGCCTCTGTCTGCCGCCGCTCGGTCACGTCCTCGATGATGATGACGGCGCTGCCGTCCGGCACCGGGTTGCGGGTCAATTCCAGCTGACGGCCGTCCTCCAGTTCGAGGCCCATCGGGCTGCGCTCGTCGCCCAGCCACGCGCTGAACCGTTCGACGAGCCGCTTGCGCAGCGTCCCGCCGAACTGCGCGATGCCGACGTGGCCGATGAACTCGGGCAGCGGCACGTTGAGCTTGAGCATCTCGACGGTCGCGCCGAACAGTTCCGCCGTGCGGCGGTTGGCGATCACGACCTTGCCCGCGCCGTCGACGGTGCACAGCCCGTGCGGCATGTACGCCAACGCGGCGTCGAAGCGCGCGGCCAGTTCGGCGTGGCGCTGTTCGGCCGTCATCAGCGCGACGAGGCCGTTGTAGTGGCGTCGCACCACCGAGACCATTGCCGCGTTGTACGCAACGAGCGGCGGCACCAGAATCCATGCGCCGCTTTGCGGCGCGATCAGCGCGCCAATGCCGATGGGTATCGTGCCGAGAAAAATCTGCGCGATCGCGAGCCGCGGCAGCGCCGCGTTGCGCGACGCGATGCCGCCAAGGATGCCTGCCGCGACCATGATCGCGAGCGTGGCCAGTTCCTTGTCCGGCGACAGAAAGCACGCGGCCGTGCCGAGGCCGAGCAGCAGACAGGCAATCAGGCTGACGGGCGCGTAGCGGGCGGCCCACGGGCCTGGATGCACCTCGCCGACGCGGCTGCGTGTCACGTAGAGGCGCACGATCCCGAGGCGGGCGGCCAGCACGGCGATATCGGCGATCAGCCAGAGCGCCGTCCATGTCTGATGCAGCCGGAAACACGCGACAGCGGCCACGAAGATGCTGGAGATGCCGGACAGAAACAACGGCCATGCGTTGTCGAACAGCGCGGACAGCAGCGCTGCCCGCACCGACGGGCTGACAACGGCCTTCTCTGGCGTGGGCGTCGCCAGTAGCGAATCGAACATGGAAGTCTTCTCGGACATGGCTCGACCGTGGTCAGGACGCTGTGTTCCGGCCCATCGCGGGGCAAGCTTTGCTCGCTGACTTAACGGCCTGAAAACACGCGGCTTGAGTGAGGTAAACGCTACGCAAGCGCCAGGTGACGCATGATGCCGTAATTTTGGCCGCTCGTGCTGATTGCGTGTATATGTTACTCACGCAAAATTCCGTGGAGCGCGCAGTCGTGGGGACGGGTATTCGACGATGCAGACCTGATCGAGCCGGCCGGCGCGAAGAAGCGTGAGCGGCAATTCGCGGCCGGTCACGCCTGAAGGAGGGTTAAAACGATTGCCGACCTCGAGCCAGGTCGATGATGTTCGCGACGTTGCCGCGTGCGCAGTCAACGATGTGCTTGCCCGTCACGGACAGGCAAGGCAAAACCTTTTGCCTGCTCGCGATCCTGCAGGTTCACGGCGGCAATCACCGTATTGCGCGGAATCAGGATTTTCAGGCCATCCACTTCGGCTTCGCACATGCCTTCGCTTGCGTCGAAGGTGTCGCACGCCAACTGGCTCCAGTCGTCCTCTCTCGGATGTTCGCTGAATACGTCGTGCGAAACGTTGCGCCAATATGCGCCGTGCAGAATGACAAGCCATGCCATCACGACCTCGATCGAAAATTTCCGCTAGCGAGCGCCGCGCGTTCACGCGGTGGATGCGCCCGACGGATTGCGCAGCAACCAGACGCCAGGCGTGTTCCTCAGCATCCAGTTACCACAGACGGTACAACGGTATTCGTCACAGCGTTCGACGGAAGACCCCGGCGACACTTTGACGTCAGCACCCATCGCGCTCAAATCGCCATGCGGCGGCGCTGACGACGGCTTTCCTGCTAACGCCTTGCATGCGTCGCACGGTTTCATCTGCGTGCCTCTAACAATGCCACGCGCTCAACTCTTGCGCGACGTCTTCGCGACGAACGGTGTCGGCGCGTGCTGCACCTTGTCGCTTCCGCATTTAGGACATTTCAGCTGCGCCGTTGCATGTTCTGCGACGTGCTCCGCGTGCTCGAACTTTTCCCCACAACTCTCGCAACGATACTGATAGGTCGGCATGCTCATTCTCCGATGCGGAAGAATTGGATGCGGATGCAAAACCGCATCGCCGCGAAAACGCATACGGCAGTAACCCATTCTAGTGCGGCATGCATCGATTGAAGGGTTTTTCGTATTGCCGCATGCGTGCTGGCCATGCGGGCAGCATCGAACATTATTTTTTCTGCACCCACGTTCGGATATCGATACCCGTTCGAATAAATGGGCACTTAAAATTTCGTGCATGGCCCATGCACGATTTCATTCAATTATCCGATCGATCGACGCCAGAGAACCTATCGCATGCACAACAAACGAATACGGCTGCACACCCTGTTCTTCGGCACATTCATCGCGATGAGCGCCTGCGTCTCCCATGCGCAATACACGACCGACTGGCTCGCGAATACCTATGGCACGCTCGCGGCGCACGTCGGCAATGCCGCGCGTTCGATGTGGGTTGCGCCCGAAGGTATCGTCTATACGGCGTCGATGTGGGACGAGAACGAAGGCGGCGTCGCGCTTTACCAGAACGGACAAAGCATCGGATCGATGGGTATCCATAGCGAGTTCCAGGGCGGCGCCATTACCGGCAATGCGACGTCGATTTTCGCGGCGATGCAGGCGGGCACGCAATACGGCAGCGGCGGCGTCGGCCGCTACAACCGCGCGACTGGCACACGCGATCTCGTCATCAACGTCAGCACATGGAACGCGGTGACCCGCGCCGATGCGATCACGGGACTCGCAACGGCGGGCTCGTTGCTCTATGCGAGCGATTTCTTCGGCAATCGCGTGCGCGTCTTCACGACGGATGGCGCATGGCAGCAGGACTTCAGCGTCGCGGGGCCCGGGGCGCTCGCGCTGGATAGCGCGGGCAATCTCTGGGTGGCGCGCAAGAGCGCGGGCGTCGTCGTCGAATACGGTCCCACGGGCGCCTTGCTCAACACGATCCAGATGCCCGCGACCTCGCGCCCTTCCGCCTTGTACTTCGATGCATCGACGGGTCTGCTGATGGTCGGCGACGAAGGCCCCGATATGAACATCAAGCTCTACAGCACGACCGGCGCGCCGCAACTGGCCGGCACCTTCGGCGTCCAGGGCGGCTATCTCGACGCCACGACGGGCGTCAAAGGCCAGGTCGGCGACAAGCGCTTTACGCGTATCGAAGGCATCGGCAAGGACTCGGCCGGCAATCTGTACGTGCTCAACAATCCGTGGGGCGGCGGCTGGGATCTCGGCCGTAACGGCGGCACGGATATTCACGCGTATAACAGCGCAGGCAGCCTGCTATGGAAGCTGCAGTCACTCAACTTCGAAGCCGTCGCAGCGCCGGACCCCATGACGGATGGCGCATTGTTCTATAGCGGCACGAACATCTATTCGGGCACGGCGGGCGGCACCTTCGTCGCGAATACCGTCGATCCCTTCTCGTATCCCAACGACCCGCGCCTCAACGTCAACGACACGCAGCGCGACGAGCACTTCGGCCAGCTCGTCAGCGTCGGCGGCAACCGGATTCTCGTCGCGTCAGGGCAGAACCCGGCCATCTTCTACTTTTTCCATTTCGAACCGTCGAAGGGTTATATCGCCGTGCCGGACGCTTCGTTGCCGGGTGCCGCGTTCAATACGACGCGCGCCGTGACGGGCGGCTTCAGCATCGACAGCCGGGGCGATGTGTGGGCCGGGCTCGATCGGACGAATCATATCTATCACTATCCGCTGACGGGCTTCGATGGATACGGCAAGCCGGCCTGGGGACCCGGCATCGCATTGCCGATTCCCGCGAGCATCCGCCCGTTGACGCGCATCATCTATCTCGCCGAGAGCGACACGATGATTCTTGCGCAAGGCATCGCGGGCAGCTGGGACTGGACCGCGATGAATACGCGGATCGAGGTGTATCACGGCTGGAGCGCGGGCAACATGACGCGGCCCGACCCGGTGATCAATCTCACCAGCGCGAATGCGAAGTCGATGACGGCGGCGGGCAACTATCTGTTCGTCGGATATGTGCACACCGTGCCGAACATCGATGCCTTCAATCTCACCACGGGCCGCCTCGACACCACGCTGACCAATTCGAACCCGGGCAACGTGGACGTCGGCAACGATGTCGACTCAATGTACGGCCTCAGGGCTTACCTCAGATCGACGGGCGAATACGTGGTCACGAAAGACAACTACAACGGATCGAGCATCATTGTTTATCGCTGGATGCCGTAACGTCGCGGCGCAACGTCTTTGCGCAGGGGCGGCGCCGCTGCGGCTCAGGCCGCGGGCGCGCCCGGCACGTCCGGCGTGTACTTTCGCAGCCGCTGCGAAATGAGGTGCGAAGGCTTTTCGACGATCCGGTAGAACGCATAGCTGATCGCAAAGGCCAACGCCACTTCGACGAACCATGCATAGCGCGAGGTTTCGTCGAATGCCGTCATTTCGAGTAGCGCCAGTGCGGTCTTGTGGCAAAGATAAAGGCTGTACGACCACGCGCCGCAGGCAGCCAGCACTATCCACACACCTGATCTGGACGGCGTCGCGGTTTCCGTTGCGATCCAGATTGCCGCGAGGACCTGAAATACCGGCAGCGTGATATCCGGTGTGATCAAGGGTAGCGCGGCCGGTTTGAGACTCGACTCCGACAGCAGAATCATCACGGCGGCGCCTGCCGCAACGACCACCATTCTCAGCACGACGAGATGGTTGGCAAGCAGCCGCACGCTCGCATCCAGGCCGCGCCGCATCGCCATTGTCAGTGGCGAATACGCGCCACGAATCTGAAACTGTGCGGCGTTGCGCTGCGTCTCCGCGATCAGGCAGCCTGAAATCCAGCCGGCTGCGTACAGCAAGGCCGTGCCCGGAACGCGATAGGTTTCATACACGCAACCATGACAGACGGGATGCCCGAACAGCCGCACACACGCAACCATCGCAGCCGCCATCACCGCACAGCCGGCGATCATTTCGCCGATATAGTGAAAGCGCGGCCGCAACAGTGGATAGACCGCGTAATACACCATCTCGCAGTAAAGCGACCACAACACCGACTCCAGATAATTCTGTCCCGTCGGCAATGGCTGAACGACGCATAGCAGCACCACGAGCGGCAATCCGATACGGATGAACCGCGACGCGTAATAGTTGACTGGCTTGAGCGCGACGTCCTTGTGATATGCCGCGTGAATGCAATAGCCGGAGATCACGAAGAACACGATGACAGCGGCAGGCCCGGCGAATAATGCCGTCGATCCGGACCACAGCGCGCCGCCCAGAAACGATAGCCGATGCGGCAAGAGTTCGCGAAAAAGGGGTGGCTTGAAGTGGTACATCAGTACCCAGAACGCCGCGAGGAAACGAATGGCGTCGATTTTTAAGGACTTTCCGGAATTGGCCGACGCCGGCAGGTTCAAGGTAATCGCCATTTTTTTCGCCCCTTTTATTACGGCTGCGTCGATCTTATCGTCGCAGCCAATAACAAAAATGGAAAATAATTGGCGAAATTATTTAGCGCCGTTTGAGCCTGACATGCTCAAACGGCTCTTGCAGCAATTACATCGGCGGCGCGACGCCATCCTTCTCGACCACGACGCGTTGTGCGACGTAGCTGCCCTGCGAAGCCGGCGTCGCGACCACGAACACCTTCTTGCCCGGCGTCAGATCGCCGTGCGTGGCAGGCGTGAACGTCACGACGGGCACGTTGGGCGGCACGGTCACGACATTGCTGCCGCCCTTGTACGACAGCTTCAGGTCACGCCCGCTCGTGCTTTGAACCACGGTGTCGACGTTGGCGTTGGTCATCGAACTGTTCGGTCCGAGGTCCCAGTCGTAATGCCCTTCGCCGGTGCCGCGCGCGGACTCGGGGAATACCACGACTTCCGTTGCCGTCAGCTTGCCGTCGGTGCCCGTGGTCGCTGCCGTGCCGATGAAGGTGCCCGGCTTGATATCGGACAGTTGAATTGCCTTGACGGCAGAAACGTTCAAGGCCGGCTTCACTTCGATCGACACCGTGTCGCCGCTGCGGCGATGGACCTTGAGCGTGTCGCCGTCGAGCGACACGATTTCGCCGCGGATGCGCGCGGGCTTGGTGGCGGGCGCCTGCGCGAACGCAGCCGTCGCAAGCGTGGCTGTCAGAACTGTGGCGCCGAGTTTGATGCGGAAAGACATGAAAACTCCCAACGGTTTGGTTTAAGTGTAACGAGAGAGAACAAGGTCAATGCGTCACGAACCGCCGAACCAGTTGTAGCCCTGGTTCTCCCAGTAGCCGCCCGGATACTGGTTCGTGATTTCGATGGCGACGATATGCTTCGGATTCTTGTAGCCGAGTTTGGTGGGCATGCGCAGCTTCATCGGAAAGCCGTACTTGGGCGGCAGCACGTCGCCGTCGTAAGTGAGCGTGAGCAGCGTCTGCGCGTGCAACGCGGTCGGCATGTCGATGCTGGTCCAATAGTTGTCCGCGCAACGTAGCGACACATACTTCGCGCTCGTATCCGCGCCCGCGCGACGCAGGAAATCGGAGAAGCGCACGCCGCCCCAATGTCCGATCGCGCTCCATCCTTCGATACAGATATGCCGCGTGATCTGGCTTTCCTGCGGCAGCGCGCGCAGTTCGTCGAGGGTCCACACGCGCTTGCCATGCGCGAGTCCGCTGATCTGCAAGCGATAACTCGCGGCGTCGACTTCGGGCACTTCGTCGATGTCGTAGAACGCGTTGAACGGAAACGGCCGCGTGATCATCGACTCGGGATAGGTCGGCGCGAGTGTGTTCGGGTCGAACAGCAACGCCTGCACGTCGTCGTTGAAAAACGAAATGCGGCGCAGCGCCGTATTCACTGCCTTGTCGTTCGTCAGGTCGCATCCTGACAACAGCGCGATGCCGCCCAGCGTCAGCAGCCGCTGCCCGAACAGTCGTCGCGCGGGTGATTTGAGTTCGCGCTGCGCATCGCGGATGATCGACTCGCCGTGCGTCGCGAGAAAAGAGCCCGGCTGCGGAGTGCGTTTTCGGATCGTCATGATTCAGCGCCCCCGGATCATCAGCAGCAGCGAGCGCGGCACGAGCGCGACCATCACGACATGCACGACGAAGAACACGACCAGCACGCTCATGCAGACGAAGTGCACGATGCGTGCATTGTCATAACCGCCCAGCAGCGTGCGCAGCAGCGGAAACTGCACGGATTTCCACACCGCGAGCCCCGACAGCACGATCAGCACGATATCGGCGATTACCACGAGATAGGCGAGCTTTTGTATCGCGTTGTAT
Organism: Paraburkholderia caribensis; assembly: GCF_002902945.1. Lineage (NCBI taxonomy): Bacteria > Pseudomonadati > Pseudomonadota > Betaproteobacteria > Burkholderiales > Burkholderiaceae > Paraburkholderia > Paraburkholderia caribensis. The sequence goes on along the minus strand of NZ_CP026103.1, from coordinate 826,338 downwards.
TGCGCGAGGTCGTCGTGCTTCAGACGTCCGCGCAAGACCGCGATCAGATCGGCGGCGAGTTGTTTTGGCTTGAGCGGCAACAGCTTGCGTCGAAAGCGACCCGACGCAAGATTCGCCGCCAGATACACGATGAAGTTCGCCACCAGCAGCCACATCACCGCGAAGTGCCATTGCAGCGCGCCGCCAAGCCAGCCGCCTAGCGTGATCGAAGGAGAAAACTGGATGACGGGAAAGATCGGCGACGCATCGTAAATCTGCCAGCCGCTCATGACCATCAGCACGACGGCCAAAGCATTGATCCAGTGCGTAATCCGCACCCACCCCGGTTGAACCGTGTTGTGACTCAAGACCACTCCAGGTTTGATGTTGTTGTTTCGCGCGCCCTGCGATCCACAACGGGCAATGCGCACACGCGCGCGGCAGGCACCGCGACATATGGGCTAACGCAGTCGATCGATGCTTATTCCGTCGCGTCGTCAGATTTTTTTCTTGCGATTGGCTTGCAATGGCACCGCGGACGGCATGTCTGCTGGACGGTACACGGTGCTTGCATCGCTTTAATGTTATGTTATAACATCGCCGACATTGCCTTTCGTCACGACGAGAGGACGGAGAGTCACAACAAGATCATCGCGTAAGCGATTCGAAAACAAGCCTGCCACATAGTCCATTCATAGGATTCCTATGGATCGGGTGCGCTCGCGCCGTGAAAACGAATCGAACAAGATTTCAACGACAGTCAATCAAAACAAAATGCGCAAACACACTCACGTGATGGCCGCCACGCTGCTTCTGTTCAGTGCCGCTTCGCGGGCATCGGCGGCGACGGACCCTTCCGCGTCAGCAGGGAATATCGCCGATCCAACCGAGATGACCGACGTGAAGGTGAGCGCCAAACGTCTCGATGACGTTCGCAACGGCTTGTTGCCCGAAACGGGCAGCAGCGTCTATCGTTTCACACAGGACGACATCGACGCCCTGCCCGCCGGCCAGAATACGCCGCTCAATCAGGTGCTTTTGCAGGCACCCGGCGTCGCTGCGGATTCATACGGCCAGTTGCATGTACGCGGCGATCACGCGAACCTGCAATACCGGATCAACGGCATCATCATTCCGGAGCCGATCAGCGGATTCGGTCAATCGCTCGACACGCGCATCATCGATCAGGTCAATCTGCTGACGGGCGCACTGCCCGCGCAATACGGCTACCGGACAGCGGGCATCGTCGATATCCGCACCAAAACAGGCGACACGGGCAACGGCGGCTCGATCGACGTGTTCGGCGGCAGCCATCAGACCATCAAGACCAGCGCCGACGTCTATGGCAGCAAGGGCCCGTTCAGCTACTATCTGAGCGGCTCGCTGGGCATGAACAATCTGGGCATCGAAAACCCGACCGCGAGCGCCAACGCCATTCACGATCACACGCGGCAAGGCGACGCGTTTGGTTATCTGTCGTACATCATCAATCCGCTGACGCGCGTGAGTCTGCTGTTCGGCACGACCAGCAACCAGTTCGAAATTCCGAATACGCCCGGCCTGCCGACCAGCTTCACGCTCAACGGCAACAACACGTTCGATTCATCGCAACTCAACGAAACCCAATCCGAGCTGAACAACTTCGCAGCCATCGCGTTGCAAGGCACGAATGGCGGCGCATTCGATTATCAGGTCGCGTTTTTCACGCGTTACACGCGCACGCAGTTCAACCCGGACCCCGTCGGCGATCTTCTGTTCAACGGCGTCGCGGCGCAAGACTTTCACAGCAACTCTGCCAATGGCGCGCAAGTCGATACCACCTGGCGTCTGAACGACAAACACACGGTGCGCGCGGGCCTGTTCTTCCAGCAGGAGCACGCGGTATTCAACAACAGCGTGAACGTCTTCGCCGTCGATGAAAACGGTAACCAGCTCTCGGATCAACCGTTCAACATTCAGGACAACAGCAGCAAAACGGGCTACCTGTACAGCTTGTACGCACAAGACGAATGGAAGGTCACCGACCGCCTCACAGTGAACTACGGTCTGCGCTACGACCGGATGGACGAGTACACGAGCGCGAGTCAGTTGAGCCCGCGCATCGGCGCGGTCTACACGCTCACACCCACGACCACCGTGCACGCCGGCTACGCACGCTATTTCACGCCGCCCGCATTCGAGCTGGTCTCCGGCTCGACGATCTCGAAGTTCAACGGCACGACGAACCAGAGTCCGTCCAGCCAGAACGATCCCGTGCAGCCGGAACGCAGCCATTACTTCGATATCGGCGTGACGCAAAAGCTTGGTTCAGCGCTGACGCTCGGCCTCGATGCGTACTACAAGAAGTCGACCAATCTGCTCGACGAAGGACAATTCGGCTCGGCCCTGATCTTCACGCCGTTCAACTATCAATACGGAAAAACATACGGCGTCGAATTCACGGCGAACTTCAGGCGCGACAACGTCTCCGCTTATCTGAACCTGGCGTATAGCCGGGCGCAGGGCAAGCAGATCAGTTCGGCGCAGTTCAACTTCGATCCCGACGAACTGGCCTTCATCAACAGCCATTGGGTGTTTCTCGATCACGATCAGCGCGTGACGGCTTCGTTCGGCGGGACCTACGATCTCGGCAGAACCACCTTCACGTTCGACGGGCTGGTCGGCAGCGGACTGCGCAGCGGCTTTGCCAATACGGACCGTCTGCCCGTCTATGCTCAGGTCAACCTCGGGGTGATCCAGCATTTCAACCAGCCGCTGATCGGCAAGTTCGACGCGCGTCTGGTCGTCGTCAACGCCTTCAACCGCGTCTACGAACTGCGCGACGGCTCGGGCATCGGGGTCGGCGCACCGCAGTACGCGCCGCATTTCGCGGTGTATGCGGGCGCGACGAAATACTTCTGATACTTCAGAAAGCGCTTAAGCGCCCGCTTCCTCTTCGGCAAGAATCTGCTGGATGACCTGCTCGAACGCTTCGACGGGTTGTCCGCCCGTCACCAGATACTTCTGGTTGAACACGATCGACGGAACGGACTGAATGCCCATGGCCTGAAACTGCTGCTCTTCGGCGCGCACTTCGTCGGCATAGTCGTTGCCGTTCAGCACGTCGCGTGCTTTCGCCGCATCGAGGCCGACAGATTGCGCGGCCTCGACCAGCACATCGCGATTACTCGGGTCCTTGCCGTCGCCGTGATACGCCTGCAACAGCGCGCGCTTCAACGGCAACTGCTTGCCTTCGATACCTGCCCAATACAGCAGCCGGTGGGCGTCGAACGTGTTGTACACATAGTTGCGCGCGCCGAACGCAAAGCCGACGCTCGCGCCGCGCTCGCGGATCATTGCCTGCGTCTCTTCGATCTGCGCCGGCGTGCGGCCATATTTCTTGCCGAGATAATCGACGATCGCCTCGCCTTCCGGCCCCATCTGCGGATTCAGTTCGAACGGATGCATGACGATCTCGACATCCACCGCTTCGCCGAGACGCGACAGCGCAAGCTGGAGCGACGAAAGCCCGATCGCACACCACGGGCAGGCGATATCGGAGACAAAATCGATTCTGAGTTGTTGCGTCATGTGTTGCGGACCCAATGAATGTTGTGTGGATCGGACCACCTTATCAGAAACAGGCGCGGCCGTTTTCTACTGCGCCGCAACATACCCGAATTCGCGAATTCGCGCGTGTCTTCTGGCAGGCGGCGTCATTTTCACCAATAATGGCCCAATAACTGTCGCAGAATGAGGACGGCCATGGATTACCCACCCGAAGCCATCCGTACCATCGCGCTGGTCGGCCACGCCGGTTGCGGCAAGACCTCGTTGATCGAGGCGCTGCTGAAGGAAGGCGGCGCGATCCACGCGGCAGGCAGCGTCGACCGGGGCTCGACGGTCTGCGACTTCGATCCGCTGGAGCGCAAATACCACCACTCGCTTTCTTCCGCGATCGCCCACCTGCATTACCAGAACACCCGCATCTACCTCGCCGACACGCCCGGCTACCCCGACTTCTCCGGCCTTTCCATCAGTGCGCTGCCCGCCGTCGAAACCGTCGCGATCGTGATCAACGCGCGCACCGGCATCGAAATGACCACGCGCCGCATGATGGCGTGGGCCGAGGCGCGCAAGCTGTGCCGGATCATCGTGGTGAACGGCATCGACGGCGAAAAGGTCGATCTGCCCGGCCTGCTCCAGGAGATCCAGGAGACGTTCGGCAAGGACTGTCTGCCCATCAACCTGCCCGCGCAAGGCGCGACGGCCGTCGTCGACTGCTTCTTCAATCCGTCCGGCGAATCCGATCTGCTGACGGTGGAATCCGCGCATAACGCGCTCGTCGATCAGGTGATCGAACTCGACGCGAAGCTGATGGAGCTGTATCTCGAACAGGGCGAAGCAGTCCAGCCGGAACAACTGCACGAACCGTTCGAGCGTGCATTGCGCGAAGGGCATCTGGTGCCCGTGTGCTTCACGTCGTCGGCGACGGGCGCGGGCATCCGCGAACTGCTCGACGTGTTCGTGAAGCTGTTGCCCAATCCGCTCGAAGGCAATCCGCCACTCTTCTATCGCGATGTCGACGGACGGCGCGAGACAGTGCAGGCCGAGCCCGATCCCAGCAAACATGTGCTCGCGCATGTGTTCAAGATCGTGATCGACCCGTATATCGGCAAGATGGCCGTGTTCCGCATCCATCAGGGCACGGTGCGGCGCGACAGCCAGCTCTATATAGGGGACGCGCGCCAGCCCTTTCGCGTCGCGCATCTGATGCTGTTGCAGGGCAAGGATCACGAGGAGATCGCGCAGGCGGGACCGGGCGATATCTGCGCGACAGCGAAAATCGACGAGATTTCGTTCGACGCCGTGCTGCACGACGCCCCCGAAGACGGCAACATCCACCTCGCGCCGCTCGCGTTCCCCACGCCGATCTACGGCCTCGCCATCGAGCCGGAGCGGCGCGGCAACGAGCAGCGGCTGTGGGAGATCCTGCAAAAGCTCGCGGCGGAAGACCCTTGCCTGAAGATCGAACATCCCGTCGGCACCAACGAGACCGTCGTGCGCGGACTGGGCGAACTGCATCTGCGGCACATGCTGGAGCGGCTCGCCGATCAATACAAGCTCGGCGTCATCACGCGGCCGCCGAAGATCGCGTACCGCGAGACGATTGGCGGCAAGGCCGAAGGGCATCATCGGCACAAGAAGCAGACGGGCGGCGCAGGCCAGTTCGGTGAAGTGATGCTGCGCGTCGAGCCGTTGCCGCGCGGCGCGGGCTACGAATTCGTCGATGCCGTGAAAGGCGGCGCGATTCCGGGCCAGTTCATGCCCGCCGTCGAAAAAGGCATCTTGCAGGTGATCGAGAACGGCCCGCTTGCGGGCTTTCCGATGCAGGACGTACGGATCACCGTGTTCGACGGCAAGAGCCACCCTGTCGATTCAAAGGAAGTCGCGTTCGTCACGGCAGGCCGCAAGGCGTTCATCGACGCCGTGCTCAAGGCGCAGCCGATCCTGCTCGAACCGATCGTGAACATCGAGGTGATGACGCCCGAGACGACGATGGGCGACATCATCGGCGATCTGTCGTCGCGTCGCGCGCAGGTTCAGGGCACGCGCAATCTGGCGGGCCGGGCCGTGGTCGTGGCGGGGAAAGTGCCACTATCGGAACTGGCCGACTATCAATCGCGCCTGAATGCGATTGCGGGCGGGCATGGCAATTACAGCATCGAATTGAGCCATTACGACCCTGTTCCGCCGAACCAGCAGGACAAGCTCGCATCGCAATACAAGAAGCAATCCGATACGGCCTGAGACGCCCGTGCGGCGACCCGGGACAGTGGCTAGCGCGCCTTGCCGCGCGCGCCCTTCTTCGCGCTCGCGGGGCGCGGCGCATCCTTGACGGGCAACGCGCCGCCCGTCATCTGCTCCATCCACGACAACGCATCCACGTAGGCGAGGAACTGCTGCAGATAGCCCGGCGACAACTCGCGCATCAGCGACAGCGACCGATGCACGAGGCTGCTCGAATTGAGCGGCCCGGCATTGCCCGGCACCTGTTCGAGCGACACGCGCACCTGTTTCTCGGCGCTGACCCTGGACCAGGTTTCGCGGAAGTAATCGAGCGCCTTCAATTCGGAGCGGACGGCGGCGTTGAGCGGGACGCGCTCGTCGCCCGCCTGCGGGTGGCTCGCGATGTAGTCGGCCAGTTCCCCGAGCGGTCCACGCGCGGGCCTGCACGGCACAGCGGCGCACTCGGGCGCCTGTGCCGCCGGCGCCCGGCCCGCGAGATCGGCGGCATAGGCTTCGAGCAAGGCCGACAGACGCGCGTCGAGCATGCGGCGCGCTTCGCCTTCGTGCGCGGCTGCCCGCCGCGCGAGCGCCGCGATGAAATGAAAACGCAGCGGATCGAGCCGGTCGCCGCCCTGCTCGCGCCAGGCGTCGAGCGTCGTCTGCGCGTCGCTGCCGCGTGCGGTTTCTTCCCCGGTTGCGTGGTCGTTACTCACGGTTCCCGCCGCCCGACGACGCGGGCCTCGGCACCGCCGCAATTTCCACGCGACGGTTCTTCGCCCGCCCTTCACTATCGGCGTTCGAGCTGACCGGCTGCTCCGAGCCAAACGCCGCCGCGAACACCGACGACGCAGGCACGCCCGCATCGATGAACGACCGCGTCACCGTCAGCGCACGCTGCGCCGACAGTTCCCAGTTGTCCGCGAAACGCCGGTTGCCGGAGCGCACCTGCTGATCGTCGGCAAAGCCGCTGACCATCAGGATTTCGTCGTGCGAGCGCAGATAGGCGGACAACGGCCCGGCCAGGCTCTTCAGCAGATCGCGCCCCTGCGGCTGCAACTGGTCGGAGTTCAACGCGAACAGCACGTTGCCGCTGATGCCGATGCGCCCGTTGACCAGCGTCACGCGCCCGGCCGCGAGCGGCCCGGCGAGCGCCTGCTCCAGCGTCTTGCGGCGCTGCGCTTCCATCTGCCGCTGCTTGACGGCGTCGTCGAGCCGCGCGGACAGTTCCAGTTGCACGCCGATCACGCCGACCAGGATCAGCACGAACGCGCCCAGCAATACCGACATCAGATCGCTGAACGCGGCCCAGATGGGCGTCGTTGGCTCGACGCCGCCGTCGATATCGTCGTTCATGCCGCGTCGGCTCCAGCCGATGCGCGCTGACCCGCCAGCTGTTGCAGGTCTTCGACGATCTGCTTCTGCGACAGCATGCTCAGGTCGATCACTTCCCGCGCCTGCGCGACGTAGTACGCAAGCTGCTCGTCGCTACGCAGCAGCGACTTGTCGAGCGCCGCCTCGATGCGTTGCAGATGCGCCATCAGCTTGTCGTTCGATTCGCCGAACAGCCGCACGCCCATGCCGAATGCTTCGCCGAGGCTCGCCACTTCGACGGCGCTGCCCGCCACCTGCGCGGCGACGTCGCCGAGCTTGCGGGTCTCCGTTTCGACCTTGTCGTTGAACTGCATGCCGACGCGCTCCAGCAGTCCCGCCGACGTCGCGACGAGCGCATCGACGGCCGTGCGCTGTTCGGTCGATGCGTGGTTCACGGCGTCGAGCAGCGTTTCGAGCGTGGCGAGCAGACGGCTGCGCTCTTCGAGCATCGCCGTGTCGCGGACCATGCTGTCGGAGAGCTTCTGCCGCAGTTCGGCGACGACTTCCGCCGCCGCGCGCGGCGCTTCCGACGCGGCCTCCACAAGGCGCGAAATTTCCGCAATCGTGCCGCTCGCGTGGGCTTGCGTCTGCGCCGAGATGTCGCGTGCGGTCTGCGCGAGCGTGTCGCAGATTGCCTGCTGGCGGCTCGCGGTGCGCTCGCCCGTTTCGTCCCACTTCTGGCTCAACGTGGACGCAACCGTTTCGAGCGATGCGCTCCATGCGTCCAGACGCTGCTGGTCGCGCGACGCCAGTTCGGCCTGCAAACCGGCATGCGACTCATCGACCGCGCGCAACAGCGCTGCCGAATGTTGCTCGAAGGCAGATGCCGCCGTGGTGAGCGCTTCGCGGTTGTGCTCCGCGAGCTTTTCGCCGATGCGCTCCTGTTCGGTGAGTGCTTGCGTCCAGGCTTGGGAAACCTGTCCCGCCGCGGCATCGAGGCGCGTCGACACGCCGTCGAGCAGAACGGTCGAGCGCTGCTCGACAGTCTGCGTGAAGCCTTCCAGCGACGTGCGCAGATCCTTGGCCAGCGACTCGCTCACGCTCCGGTGTCCTTCGAGCGCTTCGTTCCAGAGTTTCGCCACGTTCGCCGTGGTCGACTCGAAGCCGTTCGAGAGGCCGTCCAGTTGCCGCTGCACCGCCTGCTCGACGGTTTCGCGCAGCGACGCCATTTCGAGCGCGTGAGCGGCCATCGTGGCCTGCATCGCCGGCTGCAATGCCGCGCCCGCCGCGCGCGCGCTTTCCGCCGCGCTCGACAGCTGGCCCGCCGTCGCGTCGAGGCGTGCGGAGACGCCGTCGAGCAGTGCCGTCGAGCGTTGCTCGAAAGTCTGGCTGAAGCCTTCCAGCGATACGCGCAAATCCTGTGCGAGCGACTCGCTGGCGCTCCGGTGTCCCGCGAGCGCTTCGTTCCATAGCTTCGCAACGTTCGCAGTGGACGCGTCGAAACCCGTCGTCAGGCCGTCCAGTTGCCGCTGCACAGCGTGCTCGACAGTCTCGCGCAGCGACGCCATCTCGCGCGCCTGACCGGCCATCGTAGCTTCCATCGCCGGCTGCAATGCCGCGCCCGCCGCGCGCGCGCTTTCCGCCGCGCTGTCCTTCAGCGACTGCGCAACCGTCGACACCAGCCGCGCGTACGCCGCTTCCGTGCGTCCATGAAAGGCGTGCTGGTTCGAGATCAGCCGCTCGTTCAGCGCGAGGCTCTGCTGCTCGATGGTCGACATCATCGCCTGAAGGCGGTCGACCAGCACGGGCATCGTGTCCGCCTGGCGCTGCAGCAGCCTGAAGGTCTCGTCGCGCTTCTGGCTCTGCGAGAAGGCGCGCAACGTGGTCGCGATCTTCGTGTCGAGCAGCTGCGCGGCGTGGGCGCGCTCACGGCGGCACAACGCCGACAGCAAGCCGAGCATCGCCGAGGTCGCCACGCCCGCAATCGAGGTGCCGAACGCAAAGCCCAGGCCCTTCACGGGCGCGGCCAGCGACGCGCGGATCGCCTGCAGATCCGTCGCGCTGTCGAGCGCGGCGCCCGTGCCCCGCAGCGTCGTCACCATGCCGAGCAGCGTGCCCAGCATGCCGAGCAGCACCAGCAGCCCGACCAGGTAAGGCGTGAGCGCCGGACCCGGCAACGCGACGCGCTCGCCTTCGATGCGCAGGCGCACCGGATTGCGCAAACCGGGATGCAGCTGTTCGAGCCAGACCCCGAGCCGGGACGGCGCTTCGGACAGTTCCGCGAGCGCGCGCGTGAGCGTCGCGGTGGCCTCCTGATACCGCTGCAGTTCCAGCGCGCCTGCCACATAGCAGCCAGCGACCAGCAGCGTGACGGCGAGCGCCAGCGGATTCGACACGATGTAGCCCGCGCCGACCCAACCGGCCACCACCAGACCTACGAGAAAAACAACGACAAAATCAATGCGATATCTGGACATCTTGTCCCAGTTAGCTGATGCGAAGGGCAGCCAGCAGCCCTTCGACCGGTTGAAAACGAATGTCGAGTTCGGCAAGCAACACGCTCTGCATGTCCTTGCGGAACACGTCGAGCCACGCGCCGGGCCGGGGTGCGGCTTGCGTCCCCGCCTCAGTGGGCAGCGTGACCTCAGCGTCGTGCTCAGCCTGTGCAGCCTGGCGCAGGCGCTCGAAATGACCGCTGAGCAGACCCGGCACCGCGCCGAACAGGCTGCGCTCGCGCGCGCCGAGCGAGCGCTCCATGATCGCGTCGACCACCGCGAGCCGCGTCATCTCGGAAGTCTGGGCCGCCACCATATTGCGCAGCCGCCCGCGCAGACTGCCGATGCGGGTTTCCATCGCCTGCTGCAACGCCAGGTAGCGCTGCCGAAAGTCCGCGTAATTGGCTTCCGCTTCGGGCGGCTGCGCGTTGTGCGCGTTCTGCGGGTGCGCGCTGCCGCGCCGCCGGCGCGGTGCGAGCACGCTGTCTCCGGCAATCGCGTCCGCCAGCGACGCGCGCACGCGCGCGCACTCGTGCTCCATGCTGCCCGCGCCCCGCGCGCCGGACGCGACGGCGGGCGGCGCGCTGTTGAGCGCGGTCGAAAGCGCAATCGCGTCCGTCCAGCCGAGCCATTGGCTCAACTGGTCCGACAGGGACTGGCTGGAGGCGGGAACGTCAGCGGCAGTCAGGCGTGCGAGCAGACGGACGAGCGTCGGACCGCTGACCGCCGTGCGCTGAAGGGCTTGAACCATACCACCAGAAATCTCGAAAAGGCAGCATTTTACGCGCTGCCGGAGCGGAGATCGCCAGACGGGATGTCGACGGGGTGCCGCCGGCATGCCGCACCCGCCGCAAACCCCGGCCAACATTGGCAGACACGGATTCACCACCGCCGTCGCGCGCTCGCGACGGCGGCCTTGCAGCGCGGATAGCCACGCCTCGTCTCGCGAAACGGCTAGTTCATCGTCAGCACGACACGAAAGCGCGCGGCGCCGCTCATCATGCGGTCATACGCTTCGGCGGCGCGTTCGATCGGATAGGTTTCGATCATCGGCTTGACGTCGGCGAGCGCGCTGAACGCGAGCGTGTCCTCGGAATCGGCCGACGAACCGGACGGCCAGCCCTGCACCGCATTGCGCCCCATGATGAACTGCACGGGCGGCACTTCGATCGGCTTGTCCGCGACGCCGAGGATGATCAGCTTGCCGTTCAGCGCGAGGCCGCCGAGCGTGGCCGTCATCGCGTCGGCGCTGGTCACCGTCGCCAGAATGACCGACGCGCCGCCCAGCGCCTTGAGCGCATCGGCGGGATTCTGCGCGCGGCTGTCGATGTAGTGATGCGCGCCGAGTTGCTTCGCGAGCGGCGCCTTGTCCTCGCCACGTGCAATCGCGACCGTGTTGAAGCCCATGCGCCGCGCGAACTGCACGCCGAGGTGCCCCAGCCCGCCAATGCCGAGAATCGCGACCACCTCGCCCGCGCGCGCGCCGCTGTTGCGCAACGCGTTGAACGTGGTGATGCCCGCGCAAAGCAGCGGCGCGGCGTCGACGTCGTTGAGTTCTTCGGGCATGCGCGCCAGCGCCTCGACAGGCACGACGAGATAATCGGCATAGCCGCCGTCGTAGCTGATACCCGGCACCTGTCCCTTTTCGCACACGACGAAATAGCCGCGCCGGCAATTCGCGCAGTGGCCGCAATGTCCGCCGTGCCAGCCCACGCCCACGCGCTCACCCGCTTTCCATCCTTCGACGCCCGCGCCCAGCGTATCGATCACGCCCGCGACTTCGTGCCCCGGCACGCGCGGATACTGCAGGCCCGGCCACTGGCCTTCCTTGGTCAGCGAATCGCTGTGGCAGATGCCGCACGCCTGCACCTTGATCAACACCTGGCCCGCGCCGGGCGCCGGCACGTCGCGCTCCACGAGTTCCAGCGCGCCGCCCGGCCCGCTCACCTGTACCGCTCTCATCTTTCGCATCGGATTTGCTCCAGTCGAAGAACAGTCATGCCAGCGCGGCCTCCGAAGCTTTCGCAACGCATCGCAACGCAACCGGCTGGTCCGACATGGATACTAGGTGCTCAATGGAGCAGGCGCAATTGAAGGGACGCGTGCGGACGCTCACACGCGACGCCTCCGTCACGGCAATTTCACAGGCACTGGCCGCGTGAGCAGATCGACATAGAAATCGAAAAAGCGTGCGTTATCGAAACGCTTGATGATCGTCATTTTCTGCAGCCCTGCCGGCGGCGAGCTTGCGTACCCCGTCGCCTTGCCGTCGTTCGCGCCGAAGCTCGTGTCGACGTCGACCCAGCGCTCTTCTGTCTGCGTGGCGAAGCTCGGGTCCATCAGCCACGCGATCGTGAGCGTGTCCCAGATGTCGGTCGTGTAGTTCGGATTGGTTTCGAAACCGTTCTTGCCGTCGAAACCATAGCCGTTCAACTGCTTGAACAACTGCGTGATGATGGTCTGTCTGTTCGGATCGTGCGCGACGCGGTCATAGATGGTCTTGTCCATCTTCACGGTGTCGGTCACGTCGAGGGGAACCACGGTCTGCCTGATCGGCAAACGCAGCACTTCGCGCGCCGCTTCGGGATCGAACCACCAGTTGAATTCGGCTGTCGCCGTGGTGTTGCCCGGCACGTCGATTGCGCCGCCCATGTAGACGATCTGCTTGATCAGCGGCACGATCTCGGGATGCTGTCTGGTCGCGAGCGCGATGTTCGTCAGCGGACCGATCGCGAGTATCGTCACCTGGTGCGGGTTCGCCTTCACGCTATCGACGATGAAATCCACCGCGCTCCTGCTCTGCACTTGCGTATGCGTCGCGAAGCCGTCAGGCGGCGCGACGAGTTGAGCATCGGACGTCGGCTCCGGCGTGCTCCATGCGCCCAGATAGCCGTCACCGCTGGGAAATTGCGCGAGTTCCTGCTGAATCTCCGCATACGGATGCGCCAGCGCGTAATTCGCGCCCGCATACACGCCAATGCGGTCTCCAACACCGAGCCGCTCCATCGACTTCAGCGCGTCGGCGACACCTTGCCTGAGCCACTGGTTGCCCGACACGACTGTGATGCCGAGCACCTCGATCTTGCCTTGCGCCTGCAATTGCGCGGCCATCACGCCAAGCTGGCCGTCGTCGCTCAGCGTGTTGTAGTCGCTGTCGACGATCACCTTCGGCGCATCACGCGCGACGCCATTTCCGCCGCAGCCCGCCAGCATGACCGCACATGACATCGTGACGAAAAGTCGCTTCAACGGCGTCTCCTTGTTGTAGTTCGGGTTCGTGCGGCGCGATCGGGACCGCGTCGGCAGAAGGCTCATCATAGTGGCAAAGCCGGCGCGAGCAAACCCGCGTTCACGCCAAAACCCGCTCGTGACGTGCGTTTCGCGCCGATGCTCATGCGTGTTGCATGCACACGCGGAAGGTTGCGCCCGCAAGCACCACGAGACACGTGACGTTCTGCTCAACGAACGGCAGATCGTCGGGTAGAGTCAACATCTCGACGGAGACATCGGGGCATTGCGGTGCAACCATAAGGAGGAAACAAGTGCAGGCAAGACACACTCTCGCGGTCATATTTGCATGCGCGGCGCTCGGCGCGCTGTCCGTTCAACCGGCGCGCGCGGATGGCGCACCCGACGAAACCATCACAGTGGAAGGCCTGTCGCGCCCAACCGACATCCTCATCGACAAATGGGGCGTGCCGCACATCTTTGCGCAGAACGAGCACGACGCGTTCTTCGTGCAGGGCTTCAATGCCGCGCGCGACCGGATGTTCCAGATCGACTTGTGGCGGCGTCGCGGTCTCGGCGAACTCGCCGAAGTGTTCGGCCCTGCCTACGTCGAACAGGACAAGGCGACGCGGCTCTTTCTGTATCGCGGCGACATGTCGGTGGAATGGCAACGCTACGGGCCGGACGCGAAACCCGTCGCGACGCGTTTCGCAGCGGGCGTGAATGCGTATATCGACTGGCTCGCCGCCCATCCGGACCGTTTGCCGTATGAGTTTCGCCAGGTCGGCTACTGGCCCGCGAAGTGGTCCGCCGACGACGTGGTGCGCATCCGCAGTCACGGTCTCACGCGCAATCTGACAAGCGAAGTGGCGCGCGCGAAGGTCGCGTGCAAAAGTACACTCGAAGCGGATTCGATCCGCTTCGGCTTGCAACCGCAGTGGCAACCGCACATGCCCGAAGGACTCGATCCCTGCCTGCCCGACAACGTCCTCAAGGTCTTCAATCTCGCCACGCAAAACGTGCACGTGACACGCGATTCGTTGAAGAGCGCCGACGCGTCGACAACCGTAATCGCCGCCGCCGACAATCCCGAAGAAGTCACAGAAGGCAGCAACAACTGGGTGATCTCGCCGGACAAATCGACAACGGGCCGCGCCATCATGGCCAACGATCCGCATCGCGCGTATGCCGCGCCGAGCCTGCGCTACATCCAGCAGATCAGCGCGCCGACGCTCGACCTGATCGGCGGCGGCGAGCCGTCGGCACCGGGGGTTTCGATCGGACATAACGGCGCGATCGCGTTCGGCCTCACGATCTTCAACATCGATCAGGAGGACCTGTACGTCTATGAACTGAATCCCGCGAATCCGCGCGAATACCGCTACAAGGGGCGCTGGGAGCCGATGCGCATCGTGCGCGAACAGATCACGGTGCGCGGCAGCGCGCCCGTCACGGCTGAGCTCGCGTTCACGCGGCATGGTCCCGTGATCTACACGGAACAAGCGAAGCATCGCGCGTTTGCCGTGCGCACCGCGTGGCTCGCGCCGGGCATGTCGCCTTACTTCGATTCCGTGCGCTACATGCGCGCGAAGAACTACGCGCAGTTCAAGAACGACCTGTCGACATGGGGCGCGCCGACCGTCAATCAGGTCTATGCTGACACGCACGGCGATATCGGCTGGGTGCCGAGCGGTCTTGCGCCGAAGCGTCCGAACTGGGACGGCCTGCTGCCCGTGCCGGGCGACGGGCGCTATGAATGGGCCGGCTTCTGGCCGCGCGACGCGATGCCTTCCGTGTTCAATCCGAAGCAGGGCTACTTCACCACGTCGAACGAAATGAATCTGCCCGACGGTTACCCCTATGCAGAGCGCAAGCTCGGCTTCGAATGGACCAACGGCTCGCGCCATCAACGCATCGACGAAGTGCTGAAGGCGTCGCCGAAAGTATCGATCGAAGATAGCGAGCGCCTGCAGAACGACGACGTGTCGATTCCCGCGCGGCGGCTCGTCGCCCTGCTCGCGCCGCTGTCGTCCGACGACGCCGACACGCGTGCCGCGCTCGCGCTGCTCAAGGGCTGGGACGCACAGATGGGCGCGAATTCGGCGCAGGCGGCGCTGGAAGAAGTCTGGCTGTCGCGGCATCTTGGCCGCGCGTTCAAGGATGCCGTGTTGCCGAAGGCCGCCGCCGATGCATTCAGCGCGCCCGACACGGCCGTGATGCTCGATTCGCTCGAACATCCCGACGCACGCTTCGGCGACGACGCGCAAGGCAGGCGCGACGCCGTCCTGCTGACGAGCCTGGGCGACGCGTATCGCGAGATGGTCCGCCTGCAAGGCGCGGACGCGAGCGCATGGCAATGGGGCAAGCTGCAGACCAACCTCAACGCGCATCCGTTCGCCGATCTCGTCGACGCCGACATGCGCGCGAAGCTCAACGTCGGACCGACGGGCAAAGGCGGCAGCGCCTACACGCCCAACCAGTCGACGTATCGGGCCAGCGACTTTCGCGAGACCAACGGCCCGTCGTTCCGGGTGATCGTCGATGTCGGCAACTGGGACAACTCGCGCGCCGTGAATCTGCCCGGCGAATCGGGCGATCCCGACAGCCCGCACTATCGCGACCTCGCACAGATGTGGCTGAACGGCGACTATTTCCCGCTGCTCTACACGCGCGCCGCCGTCGAGCAGGCGACGCAAACGCGCATTCATCTCATACCCGGCGCATCGACGCGATGACCTCCGCCGCCCGTCCCTCCACCATCCCTGCACACGGCGAAGCCCGGCAGATGGACGCGCGCGCGCCGTTCGTGATCGTGATGAACGCGGGTTCGGGCCGCAAGCAGGGCGAGACCACGGCCACGTTGATCGCGAACGCATTCGGCAAGGCGAACCGCGAGTACGAACTGATGCTGGTCCATGATCCGTCGCAACTCGGCGCGACGGCGCAACGCGCAGTCGAGCTTGCGCGGGCACGCGGCGGCGCGGTGGTCGGCGCGGGCGGCGACGGCACGCTGTGCGCCGTCGCGCAGGCGGTAATCGGCAGCGGCTGCGCGTTTGGCGTGCTGCCGTGCGGCACCTTCAACTATTTCAGCCGCGACCACGGCATTCCCGCCGATCCCGCGCAAGCCGTCGATCTGCTGCTGACGGCGCGCGCGCATCCCGTGCAGGTCGGCTACGTCAACGACCGAATGTTCCTCGTCAACGCGAGCCTCGGGCTGTATCCGAAGATGCTCGAGCACCGCGAAATCTACAAGCGGCAATTCGGGCGCAGCCGGCTGGTCGCGCTGTGGTCGGCCGTCACGATGCTGTTGCGGCGGCATCGGCATCTGCGTCTGCATGTCGATCACGAAGGCACGATGCGGGAGATTCGCACCTCGACGCTGTTCGTCGCCAACAACCGGCTTCAGCTCGAACAGGTCGGCGCGGCGGAAGCGCCGTTGCTGGCGCAAGGCTTGCTGGTCGCATTGGCGCCGCGCGCGACCGGCCGGATTGCGCAGATCGTGCTGTCGCTGCGCGGCGCGCTGAGCCGCATGAGCGACGCGGACAACGTGATCGCCTTCGCGTTTCGCCGCTTCACCGTGACGCGTCCGTCGAAGCGGCGCAGGCGTGTCAAAATCGCAATGGATGGCGAGGTCACGCATATGCAGATGCCGCTCGAATTCCGTGTCGGCGACACGCCCCTTTATCTGCTGAAACCCGAGGCCGATGTCGCCGCCCGGAACCGCTCATGACGCTGTTGCTCCAGATCTCCGATCCGCATTTCGGCACTGAACGGCCCGGCGTCGTCGAAGCCTTGCTGCAACTCGCCGCACGCGAGCAGCCCGAGCTGGTCGTGCTGTCCGGCGATATCACGCAGCGCGCGCGGCGCAGCCAGTTCACCGCGGCGCGGGCGTTCATCGACCGGCTCGGCGCAATACCCGCGCTGGTGATTCCCGGCAATCACGACATTCCCCTCTTCAACCTGTTTGCGCGCGTGCTGCATCCGTATGCGAATCATCGGCGCGTGTTTGGCGCCGATCTCGAACCCGTGTTCGAGTCGCGCGAACTGCTGGTGATCGGGCTGAACACGACCCGTCGCGCGCGGCACACGGATGGCGAGGTGTCCGCGGAACAGATCGAACGCGCCGCGCGGCGGCTCGAACGCGCGACGCCGTTGCAGCTGCGCGTGGTGGTCACGCATCATCCCGTGGCGTCCGTCGCGGCGGAAGACACGCGCAACCTGCTGCACGGCCGCGAACCCGCCATCCAGCGTTGGGCGCAGGCGGGTGTCGATCTGATCGTGGGCGGACATATCCATTTGCCTTACGTGCTGCCCCTCGCGGGCCGCATGGACATCGCGCGGCCCGTGTGGGCCGTGCAGGCGGGCACGGCTGTATCGACGCGCATTCGCGGGCAGATGTCGAATTCGGTCAATCTGATTCGCTACGACGCGGGCGATCCGAATGGACGCAAGGCCGTCGTGGCCCGCTATGACTACGACGAGAACGGCAACGCATTCGTGCCCGTGCTGGAGCATGAACTGGAACTCGCCGGCCCGGATGAAGTGCTGTCGCCCGTTGCCGCGCGCGCGGCGGGAACGCCATGATCGAGCTTGCGAGCTTCGCGGGCCGGCATGCGCTCGAACTGATGGCGGCGACGTTGCTGGTCGCGGCGTGCATCGCGTATGGCGCGGTTCAGGTGGCCCGTGCGCGCATGCTGACATTCGATGCCGCGATACGCGTGGGCGTGGTTGTCATCGTCATTGCGGCCGCGTGCTTCGCGGCCCTCACGCATGCGCTGTTGACCGATCCGGCCTTGACCCGCTTCGACCTCGCGTTCGCGCTCGATCTCGGGGCTACCGTGCCACGCGAAGTCAAACATGTCTTCGCTGTCGCGACACATCTTGGCGACCCCGAGGTGCTGGCCGTCTGCTGCGCGGCGGGTGTCATTGCGCTGCTGTCGACGCGCCACATTCTGCTCGCCTGCACGCTCGCCGCGGCTTCGGGCGGCAACGGCCTGTTGAACATGACGCTGAAGCACTTGATCCGGCGCGCGCGCCCCGAATACGACACCGCGTTCGCGTCCGTGCATAGCTGGAGTTTCCCGAGCGGCCACACCTCCGGCTCGCTCGCGACCTACGGCGCGATCGCGTATGTGCTCGTGCGGACGCTGCCCGTGCGCTGGCGGCTGCCCGTGGTGCTCGGCGCGGTAGCGGTTGTCGGGATGATTGCGTGGAGCCGGTTGATCATCGGCGTGCATTTCGCCAGCGATGTGCTGGCGGGTGCGATGTCGTCGACAGCTTGGCTCACCGCATGCGTGCTCGTGGCGGAGTGGCTACGGCGACGCGCTGTCGGCTGAGACGGAAGGCGGCACGGCGTTTCACCTTCACGCCGAACCGATTTTTCGGTCGCGCCGCTGCCGGGCGAACACGAACTTCAGCCATTCGCGTCCATTGACGACCAGCATGCCGACCAGCACGAGCGCCGAGCCCACGAGAAAAGTCGGATCGAGCCGCTCGTGCAGCAGCAGCGCACCGAGCGCGACGCCGAACATCGGCGCCATGAACGACAGCACGCCAAGCCGCGACGCGAGATAGATTCTCAGCAGATAGAACCACGCAACATAACTGAAGAAGCAAACGACGAAGGCCTGAAACCCGAGGCTCGCCCACGCTAGCGCGGTGCCATGAAACGTGGACTGGCCGGACAGCACGGCGAACGGCAGCAACACGACGAAGGCCCACACCAGTTGATAGAACAGCGTCTGCGTGGCGGGCGCTTCGCTCAGGCGCGACGCGCGCACGGCCACGGTAGTCAAACCCCACACGGCGCCCGCGCAGATGCCCAGCAGGTCGCCCAGCATCCAGTTCGGCGCCGACGGCCCTGCTCCCCCTCCCGCGCCCGGCCCGACGAAGGTCACCACGATCCCGACGAAGGCGATCGCGATGCCTGTCCATTGGATGCGCGTCAGGCGTTCGGAGGGCAGCACGATCTGCAAGCCGACTGCCGCGAACATCGGTGCGGTGTAGAGGAACACGGCCATGTGGGACGCCGTGGTCAGGCGCAGGCCTTCCGCGACGAACAGAAACTCGGCGGCAAACAGCACGCCGACCAGCGAGCCCGGCCCGAGCGCAACGCCCTTGAGCCACGTGTCGCGCACGATCAGCCGGCCGAACACCCAGACCAGCACGGCGGCAACCCCGGAGCGCAGCGATACCTGAAGCATGGGTGCGACGTCGGCCGCGATCGATTTCATGGCCGCCTGTTGGAGTCCCCATATCAGGCACAGCATCACCATGCTTGAAACGGCGAGGCCGTCCAGAGTCTTTCTCATTGGATAGTTGTCAGCAGATCTTGCGCGACAGCGCTCTTGTGGCGTCGCATAGCGTGGTTCGCGTGAATCGGGACAGCGCGGCGGGACCGGCCAATGATGCCGCGTGTCAGGCGGCAGCACGCCTTCACGATGAATGTGTGAAGCCGGTTACCCGATCATTCCCCGCGCGCAAGGCACACGATTGTCAACCATTTGGACTGCGTTGTCGAATCGCCGCCGGCGCGCGGGAACGCGTCAAAGCGCACTACGGAAAGATCGGCGAGGCGGGTTCCGCGCCTTCGAGATCGGCGCGCGGCACATGCTGCGCGATCAATTGCTCGATTTCATGTTCGCGCGATCCGGGCACGTCCGCCATGATCAACAACTGGCCGTCGCGTATCGCATCGCGAAAACGTTCGAGCTGCGTATTCGGCTCGTTGACGCCGATCATCGTGGCCGTCCAGGCACCGAAACCGGCGCCCGCCACGGTCAGCATGACGACGGCGCCGCCCGCGATGGCCAGCTCCGCAGGCGGATAGACAAGCGCCACGAGTCCGAGCAGCGCGCCCGTCACGCCGCCAAGCGCCACGCCGCGCTCCAGCGAGTGCACGACGTCGCTGCTTTGCAGCAAGGAGGCTTGTGGCAATTCTTCGAGGGCGACGCTGTGATTCGCGAGCACGTGGATGTGCCGCCATGTGATTCGCGCGCGCAGCAGGTCGTCGACGATCGCTTTCGCGGTCAGCGTATCCGGGGCAATGAAATAAAGGCGTCTCATATCGGCTCTCCGTCAAATGGCGGCATCCGGCAACGGATGCAACGGGGCGATGCCTCTAATCGTACGCCTGAATGGGCCTTTCAGCGGGACGCAATCACATGCCGTTCAGCATGCTGCAATGCGGCACCTAGCCATGGCCCGTCACGAACTTCTTCGTGGCGTGATAGCCGTGCTTCGTCGCGTCGGCCACCGCATGACCTGCCGCTTTCGCGCCGTGTCCGACGGCATGCACGCCGTCGCGAACGGCGTGCCCGGTCTCCCGGCCAGCAGTCTTCGCGTCGGTCTTGAACTGATGAGCGCCGCTCGCGAGGCTCGCATGCGCCAGCGGGCTGACCACGGCGAGCATGGCCACGATGATTGAAATTCTGGGCGTTTTCATGTCCCCGATTCTCCCACATTGACGGGCGCGCACCTGAGCCAGCCCGGTAAGCATCGTGTCGATTTTGTATCGCGATGT
The DNA here is from genome assembly GCF_002902945.1 of Paraburkholderia caribensis. Classification (NCBI taxonomy): domain Bacteria; kingdom Pseudomonadati; phylum Pseudomonadota; class Betaproteobacteria; order Burkholderiales; family Burkholderiaceae; genus Paraburkholderia; species Paraburkholderia caribensis. Next base: position 806,034 of record NZ_CP026103.1, on the reverse strand, counting down.
TTCCGCGGCCGTTCCCGATCAATCAGAGGATCGTCTTGCAACGCGCCGGCTTTCCCTTGCGCGAGCTTGCGTCTAGGCTAGAACAAGCTCGACGCGCATCTATCACCAGCGTTCTGCCGCAACGGAGCGAGGTCCGCCATGCAATTGTCCGCCGTCACCGTCGTCAAGCCCGAAACGACCAACTTCATTCTCGGGCAATCTCATTTCATCAAGACCGTCGAGGATATCCACGAGACGCTCGCGGGCGCCGTGCCCGGCATCCGGTTCGGCCTCGCGTTCTGCGAAGCGTCCGGCAAGCGTCTGGTGCGGCGCTCGGGCACCGACGATGCGCTCGTCGAGATGGCCAGCCAGAACGCGCTGAACGTCGCGGCGGGCCACAGCTTCTTCGTGTTTCTCGGCGACGGCTTTTTCCCCGTCAACGTGCTGAATGCGCTGAAGGCCGTGCCCGAGGTGTGCCGCATCTTTTGCGCGACGGCGAACCCCGTCGAGGTGCTGGTGGCGCAAACCGATCAGGGCCGGGGCATCGTCGGCGTGATAGACGGGTTTTCGCCGCTCGGTGTCGAAGGCGCGGAAGACGTGCAGTGGCGCAAGGATCTGTTGCGCACGATCGGCTATAAACTTTGACCCGCAACCCGAATGGCACATCGACATCTTGCGCCCGGCACGCTGTGGCCCGCGATCGAGCGGCAGACCGAACACGCGCTGCGCTGCGGCGCGCTGAAACCTGTCGATACCATCCAGACCGTGATCGAAAGCGGCGTTGTCCGCTTCGTCGTGCGACAGGTGTCGAGCCTCGCGCGCAAGGAGCAGCAGCGCCGCCAGGCGCGCGAACGGCAAACGCAGAAAGGTCCTGCCCCGAACCCGTTTCTTCCGTATGAGCCCGACCTGTTCGTCGCCGATATCACCGACACGCATCTGGCCTTGCTCAACAAGTTCAACGTCATCGATCATCATCTGCTGATCGTCACGCGCGATTTTCAGCGGCAGGAAGCGCTGCTCGATCTCGCGGACTTCGATGCGCTGATGGCCTGCATGGCCGAATTCGACGGCATCGGTTTTTACAATGGCGGCCCCGAGGCGGGCGCCAGTCAGCCGCACAAGCATCTGCAGATCGTGCCGCTGCCGCTCGGCGACGCCGCGCCGTCCGTGCCTGTCGCGCCGCTGCTCGCCGAAGCCGTCGCCGATGGGCCAGCGATGCGCGTGCCGGGCCTGCCGTTTCGTCATGCATTCGCGCGCATGGCGTCGAATGCCCCGGAGCCCGCCGATACCGCCAGAACGGCGCTTGCCTGCTACCACACGTTGCTCGGGGCAGCAGGTATCGGCGCGATCGAGGCCAATGGCGCGCGATGTCAATCGTCGCCGTACAACCTGCTCGTCACGCGCGAGTGGATGCTGCTCGTTCCGAGATCGGCGGAACATGTCGAGGGCGTGTCGGTGAACGCGTTGGGGTTCGCCGGATCGTTGTTCGTGCGCGACGCGGCGCACCGGGCGTCGATCGAGCGGCTCGGCCCGATGACCGTGCTGCAACGCGCCGGCCTGCCCTGGCCGCAATAGGATCGCCTTATGACTGGCACATGAAACTGGTATTTCCGCCGTTTTCGGGCTTCGCCTAATCTCTGCATACCGGGAACGAACCCGAGAACGAACGCGCTGGCGAATGCCGGCCACGGAGACAGGCATGACCGCGCAGTCCACTGCATCCGCTACGCAAACCGTAATCGCCACCGATATCGTCGTGCCTACCTCGGCCGTCGCGCTGGGCGCCACCCTCGACTACGACGCGCCGCTCCTTCCCGGCGACGCCCTTGCGCTTCTCTGGCACTGGATCTTCTTCCGCCCGACCGTCGCGCAGGCAGAGATCGGCGAAGACGGTCATCCGCGCAAAGGCGGCTTTCTTCCCGACCTCGGCTTGCCGCGCCGCATGTGGGCGGGCGGCCGCCTGCGCTTTCACGCGCCCGTGACGGTCGGCAGCGCGATCACGCGCGAATCGTCGATCCTGAACGTCAGCGAGAAGCAAGGCCGCACGGGCAAGCTCGGCTTCGTCACCGTGAAGCACCGCATTTATTGCGAGGGCACCCTTGCAATCGACGAAGAACAGGACATCGTGTACCGCGAACCGGCCGCACCTGGCGCGCCCGCTCCCGCGCCAACCGCCGCGCCGGATTCCGCGCAATGGCACCGGCAGATCGTCCCCGATGAAGTGCTGATGTTCCGTTACTCGGCACTGACCTTCAACGGCCATCGCATCCATTACGACAAGCCCTACGCGACGCAGGTGGAAGGCTATCCGAATCTCGTCGTGCATGGACCGCTGATCGCCACGCTGCTGATGGATCTGCTGCGCAGGCATTGCCCTGACGGCAAGGTACTCGAATTCTCTTACAAGGCGATGCGTCCGAGCTTCATGGGCAACGCCCTTCATCTGTGCGGCCAGCCGTCGGCGGACGGCAAGACGGTCGAACTCTGGTCGAAGGACCACGAAGGCTGGCTGACCATGACGGCGCGCGCGACGCTCGCCTGAATCTACAAATCCGCAACCGCATACGCATAGACCATGATCCACACCGTCACCGATCCGTTTCAGGATATCCGCGAAGCCGTTCGCGACCTCTGCCAGCAATTCCCCGCCGAGTACTTTCGCAAGGTCGATGAAGAACGCGGCTATCCCGAAGCCTTCGTCGACGCGCTGACCCAAGCGGGCTGGCTCGCCGCGCTGATCCCGCAAGAATATGGCGGCTCGGGCCTGGGGCTGACGGAAGCGTCCGTCATCATGGAAGAGATCAACCGCTCGGGCGGCAACTCGGGCGCGTGTCACGGGCAGATGTACAACATGGGCACGCTGCTGCGCCACGGCTCGGCGGAGCAGAAACGGCTGTATCTGCCGAAGATCGCGAGCGGCGAACTGCGCTTGCAGTCGATGGGCGTCACCGAGCCGACCACGGGCACCGACACGACGAAGATCAAGACCACGGCCGTGCGCAAGGGCGACCGTTATGTCGTCAACGGGCAAAAGGTGTGGATTTCGCGCGTCCAGCACTCCGACCTGATGATCCTGCTCGCCCGCACCACGCCGCTTGCCGACGTGACGAAGAAAAGCGCAGGGATGTCGATTTTCATCGTCGATCTGCGCGAAGCGATCGGTCACGGCATGACGGTTCGTCCGATTCCGAACATGGTGAATCACGAGACCAATGAACTGTTCTTCGACAACCTGGAAATTCCCGCTGAGAACCTGATCGGCGAAGAAGGCATGGGCTTCAGGTACATCCTCGATGGACTGAACGCCGAGCGCACGCTGATCGCGGCCGAATGCATCGGCGACGGCTACTGGTTCATCGACAAAGTCTCGCAGTACGTGAAGGACCGCGTCGTGTTCGGCCGCCCGATCGGCCAGAACCAGGGCGTGCAGTTTCCGATCGCGCGCGCGTACATCAACGTCGAAGCGGCGAACCTGATGCGTTTCGAGGCCGCGCGCCGCTTCGACGCGCACGAGCCATGCGGCGCGCAGGCCAACATGGCGAAGCTGCTCGCCGCCGACGCGTCATGGGAAGCCGCCAACGCCTGCCTGCAATTTCACGGCGGCTTCGGCTTCGCGGCCGAATACGATGTGGAGCGCAAATTCCGCGAGACACGTCTCTATCAGGTCGCACCCATCTCGACGAACCTGATCCTCTCGTACGTCGCCGAGCACATCCTCGGTCTGCCGCGTTCCTTCTGAGAGCGAGCCCGATCATGCGTCCGCTCCAGGGCATCAAGGTCGTCACGTTCGAACATGCGATCGCCGCGCCCTTCTGCACCCGTCAGCTCGCCGATCTCGGCGCGCGCGTCATCAAGATCGAGCGCCCCGGCACGGGCGACTTCGCGCGCGGCTACGACGAGCGCGTGTCGGGCCTCGCATCGCATTTCGTGTGGACCAACCGCTCGAAAGAAAGCATCACGCTCGATGTCAAGCAGCCGCAGGCACTCGACATCGTGCACAAGCTGCTCGCCGATGCCGACGTGTTCGTGCAGAACCTCGCGCCCGGCGCGACGCAGCGCCTCGGCTTCGACTACGCGACGCTGAGCGTGAAGTATCCGAAGCTGATTGTCTGCGATATCTCCGGCTATGGACTGGACGGACCCTTCCGCGACAAGAAAGCCTATGACCTGCTGATCCAGAGCGAGTCAGGCTTTCTGAGCATCACAGGTGCGGAAGGCGAGCCTGCGAAAGCGGGTTGCTCGATCGCGGACATTGCGGCGGGCATGTATGGCTACACCAACATCCTTGCCGCGCTGCTGGAACGCGCGCAGACGGGACGCGGCAAGCATATCGACGTGTCGATGCTCGAAAGCATGGTCGAGTGGATGAGCTATCCGCTCTACTACTCGATCGACGGACAGACGCCGCCGCGTCAGGCGGGCGCGTCTCACGCGACCATTTTCCCGTATGGTCCGTTCGTCGCCGGCGACGGCAAGACGGTGATGCTTGGCCTGCAAAACGAGCGCGAATGGAAGAACTTCTGCGAGACCGTGATCGCGCGTCCCGAACTGCTCACGGACGAGCGCTTCGCGTCGAACAGCGGCCGCGCGCAGCATCGCGAGGAACTCACGCGCGTGATCGTCGACGCGTTTTCCGCGTGGACAGCGGCGCAGGTGATCGAACGTCTGGAGCAGGCCAGCATCGCCAACGCGCGGATGAACGACATGCACGATGTCTGGCATCACGAACAGTTGCAGGCCCGGCAACGCTGGACGCATGTACAGACGGCTGCGGGCGAGATACCCGCGCTCTATCCGCCCGGCATGGCCGCCGCAGACGCGCCGCGCATGGACGCCGTTCCCGCGCTCGGCGCGCATACGGACGCGATCTTGCGTGAACTGGGCTTCAGCGCAGCGGAGGTGGACGCGCTGCGCGCATCCCATGCCGTGTAGCCGTTCGGCAACCGCACAATCCGGGCAATCATTTCAAAACAATCGCACCCCGCCTTGGCCTCGTGCTGTCTTCAGCGAGCCACTCCAATCAGGAGACACCATCATGTCCGTCAACGCCGCCGGTCGGCTCGACCGTCTGCCCATTTGCAGTTTTCACTGGAAGATACTTGGCCTGATCGCCGGTGGCGCGTTTCTCGACGCGTTCGACATCTATCTCGCCAACGGCTCGGTCGCAGCCATGGTGAAGGAAGGCTTCACCGATCTCCAGCATGGCGCGATGTTCGTCTCGGCGACCTTCGTCGGCATGATGATCGGCGCGTATGCGGCGGGCCATATCGGCGACCGGCTCGGACGACGTTACTCGTATCAGCTGAATCTCGGCATCTTCGGGCTGGCTTCGATTGCCGCGTGCTTCGCGCCGAACATCGAATGGCTGATCGTGCTGCGCTTCATCATGGGCGTGGGGCTCGGCGCCGAACTGGTGGTCGCGGCGGGCACGCTCGCCGAGTTCGTGCCGCCCGCGACGCGCGGCAAGTGGGTCTCGCTGCTCGCCATCATCATCAACAGCGGGTTGTTCGCGGCGCTCGCGGCGGGCTACTGGATCATTCCGAACCTCGGCTGGCGCTATATGTTCGCGATCGCGGGCATCGGCGCGCTGGTCGTGTGGTTCCTGCGGCACCGGATGCCCGAATCGCCGCGCTGGCTCGAATCGACGGGCCGGATCGACGAAGCGGAAGCGACGCTCGCCGCCATCGAGCGTGAAGTCGAAGCGCGCGTCGGCACCTTGCCGCCCGTGCAACGCGTGGTCAACCTGAACGTCGGCGCCGTGCCGCTGCGCGCACTGTTCGCGCCGGGCATGCGCGGGCGTACCTGCGTCGCGGCGCTCACGGCGATTGCCGTCAACATCGGGCTGTATGGTTTCATCGCGTGGCTGCCGACCTTCTTCGTCAGCGAGGGCCTGTCGATCGTCAAGTCGCTCGGCTTCGTGATGCTGATGTCGATCGGCTCGCCCGTCGGCGGCCTGGTCGGCTATCTGATCGCCGACCGGATCGGCCGCGCGAAAGGCATCGTGCTCGCCGCGCTGCTCAGCATCGTGTTGGGGTGGATCTACGTGACGTTGCGCGAGCCCGCGCAGATCATCGTCGTCGGTTTCTGTCTCGTCACGACGATCTATACGATCACGACGCTCGGGCTGTTCGGCTACATTCCTGAACTGTTTCCGACGGAAGTCCGCCTGCGCGGCACGGGCGTCGCGGGCACATGCGGACGTGCCGCGTCGATCGCCACGCCGTATCTGGCGCTGCTGCTGTATCAGCGGGTCGGGGTGGGGGGCGTGATTGCGATGGTGAGCGTGATCTTTGCCGTGCTGTGCGTCGCGATCTGCATCCTCCGCGTCGAGACGAGCCGGCACGCGCTAGAGGATGTCGCGCCGGGAACCAGCGACGCCACGTCTGCTGCCGGCCACCGCGACGGCGCGCACGCGGCGGAACACGCCTGAGCGCCCGTCGAAATCAGCCGGGCGTGGCTTGCTTGCGCAGCGTCACGCCCTGCCATGTTTCGCATTCGACCTGCTCCGCAATCAACCCGATGAGCGTTCGCCGCACGGCCACCGTTGCCGAATGCATGGGCACGCCGTTTGGCCAGCAGATGCTGGCTGGACGGCGAATCACGGGATCGACGATCTTGCGCATCTTCGGCATGCGGGTTCGATCGAGTTGCGCGAGCGCCGACGACGGCAGAATCATGCACGCCCGGCCCGAATGGGCAATCAGCAACATGGACGGCAACGAATCGATATCGGCGATGATGTTCAACTCGACCTTCTCGCTCGAAAAGGTCCGCTCGATCAGAAGCCGCAAGCCATTCGATACACCAGGCGCAACCAGCTTGACGCCCGCGAGCCTGGCGAGCGGACAGGTGGTCGAACGCGGCGAGACCGCGCCGCCTGGTTCGCCGAGCAGATAGAGCGTCTCGTCGAGCACGGGCAGCGCGGAAATGCCGGGCGTATCGGACTCGCGAAACAGGATGGCGAGGTCCAGCCTGCCGTTCGCGAGCAGCTCGTTCAGATAGCCGCTCATGCTCTCGAAGAACTGCAGACGGATGCCTGGATAGCGGTCCTGAATCCGCTCGAAGAGCGGCACGGCGAGCACCGATGCCATGGTCGTCGGCAGGCCGACGGCAACCGTGCCCGACTCGCTGCCCGCGCCTTTCGTCACTTCCTGCTTGAGCTGTTCCATCTGCCGCAGCACGAGCCGCGCATGACGATAAAGCGCATCGCCTTCGGCCGTCGGCGTGACGCCATGATTGCTGCGCAACAGCAGCGGCACGCCGAGTTCTTCTTCGAGACGCGCCATCTGCTGACTTAGCGAAGGCTGCGCGACAAAGAGCTTTTCCGCCGCTTTGCCAAGGCTGCCGTAATCGACGATGCTGACAAAGTAGCGAAGCTGGCGAACGTCCATGAGCGGCTGGAGAGGTGAGCAGTTGTGCGATGCGCGCCGTCCGGTTTGTCGCTACATGCCGGGGCGCTCGGAGCGGGAGCCCATTCTATACCGCTGCTTGCCCGATGGACGCGGGATGCGCGCCGATGCTTCAGGCGCGGCTTGCGTCGAGAATGCCTTGCGCGCGAAGCATGACGGGCCGGTCCACCATCTTCCCGTCCACTGCCACTGCCGCGCCGTTCGCACGCTCGAACGCGTCGAGCACTTTCTTCGCCCACGCTATGTCCGCCGCGCCCGGCGCGAAGCAGTCGTTGACCGTCGAAACCTGTTTGGGATGAATGCACAGCTTGCCCGCAAATCCCCAGCGCTTTGCTCTCGTCGTTTCGGCTTCGAGCGTTCGGGCATCGTCGATGGCGGGCGTCACGCCGTCGATGGGCGGCCGGATCTCCGCGACGCGCGACACCATTGCGAGCCTGGCGCGAAACGTATCCAGTTCCGCGCCGTCGGATGCCATGCCCAGGTCGGCGCAAAAGTCGAGCGTGCCGAACATCAGTTGATGAACGAACGGCGCCTTCGCGACTTCGAGCGCGTTCCACATGCCCTTCGCGCTTTCGATCAACGGAAAGACGGGCATCGTGCTTCGGGTGCGTGAAACGAGCGTGGCGATATCGGCTGCGCGCTCGGCTTTGGGCAAGACGATGCCCGCGACGCCGCGCAATCTTCCCAGCGCGGCGTCCTGCTCGAACCAGGGCGTGCCGACCGCGTTCACGCGGATCAGCACGGGGCGCTCCCACGAGAGCCACCCGGCGACGGTCTGTCTGGCGCGGTCCTTGTCGCCGGGTGCGACGGCGTCCTCGAGATCGACGATGACAGCGTCCGCGCCGCTGCCCAAGGCCTTCTCGAAGCGTTCCGGACGCGTGCCCGGCACGAACAGAAACGAGCGACGGTGGCGATCAACAGGCTGCGACATCTCGACTCCCGGCAAACTGGTTCATCACAGTGCGACCGTCAGTTCGGGCACGGCGCTGAACAGATCGCCGACCAGACCATAATCCGCCACGCTGAAAATCGGCGCTTCTTCGTCCTTGTTGATCGCGACGATCACCTTCGAGTCCTTCATGCCCGCCAGATGCTGGATCGCGCCGGAGATGCCGACCGCGATGTACAACTGCGGCGCGACGATCTTGCCCGTCTGGCCGACCTGATAGTCGTTGGGCACGTAGCCAGCGTCGACGGCGGCGCGCGATGCGCCCAACGCGGCCTGTAGTCTGTCTGCCAACGGCTCCAGCACTTGCGTGTAGTTCTCGCCGCTGCCCAGACCCCGCCCGCCAGAAACAATGATGTTCGCCGACGTCAGTTCCGGACGGGAGAGCTTCGTGACTTCGCGGCTCACGAACTGCGAGATGCCCGCGTCAGCCGCTGCGTCGATCTTCCCGATGGATGCGCTGCCGCCTTCCGGTGCAACGGGATCGAAGCCTGTTGCACGCACTGTGATGACCTTGATCGGGTCTTGAGACTGGATCGTGGCGATCGCGTTGCCGGCGTAGATCGGACGCTCGAATGTATCGGCGCCGACCACAGCCGTGATCTCGCTGATCTGCGCCACGTCGAGCTTTGCCGCGATGCGCGGCGCGATGTTCTTGCCGTAGGCGGTGGCGGGCGCGAGGATGTGCGAGTAATTCTTCGCGATCTCCAGCACCGTCGCTTCGATATTTTCCGCAAGGCCTTCGGCCAGTTGCGGCGCATCGGCGAGCAACACCTTCGATACGCCTGCCACTTTCGCAGCCGCATCGGCTGCGCCCTGCGCATTGTGCCCTGCCACCAGCAGATGAATGTCGCCGCCAATCTTGTGCGCGGCAGCAACCGTGTTCAGCGTCGCTGCCTTCAGCGCCGCGTTGTCGTGTTCGGCAATTACCAGAATCGTCATGTTCTTTCCTGTGCTTCAGAAAACTTTGGCTTCGGTCTTGAGCTTCTCGACCAGCGCGGACACGTCGGCCACCTTCACGCCCGCCGGGCGCTTCGGCGGCTCGCTGACTTTCAGTGTCTTCAGACGCGGCGTGACATCGACGCCCAGGTCTTCGGGCGTCACGGTTTCGAGCGGCTTTTTCTTTGCCTTCATGATGTTCGGCAGCGTCACATAACGCGGCTCATTGAGGCGCAGATCGGTCGTGATCACAGCTGGAAGCGTGAGCGACAGCGTTTGCGCGCCGCCATCGACTTCACGCGATACGGTCGCCTTCCCGTCCGCCACGACAACTTTCGATGCAAACGTCGCTTGCGGCAAGCCCGCCAGTGCAGCGAGCATTTGCCCCGTCTGATTGGCGTCGTCGTCGATTGCCTGCTTGCCGAGAATCATGAGCGAAGGTTGTTCCTTGTCGGCCAGCGCCTTCAAAAGCTTCGCCACCGCCAGCGGTTGCAGTTCTTCATTCGACTCGACCAGCACCGCGCGATCCGCGCCGATCGCCAGCGCCGTGCGCAGCGTTTCCTGACTTTGCGCAACGCCACACGAACGGCAACCACCTCGCTGACAACCCCCGCTTCCTTCAACCGCACCGCCTCTTCGACGGCGATTTCGTCGAACGGATTCATCGACATCTTCACGTTCGCTACGTCGACACCCGTGTTGTCCGACTTCACGCGGACCTTCACGTTGTAGTCGACCACGCGTTTGACAGGGACCAGCACTTTCATGGTCGTCTCCACTTTGATAGAAGGATCACGAGCCCGAGCCTCGTTTGCAGCCTCTATTTGAAAGCCTGCCCTGCACCGGCGCAAATATCAGATTGCTCTGCCCGTCATAGGTTTCGGCGATGGCAGGCACCCTCGCTGCCGATTTTTTGCCACGCCCCTACAATAGATGTCGCCGCGGCGAAGCCCTCCGCCAGTGTTGTTAGACAACGCATTGACATCATGAATATTGCCCACATCAGATCGCGATTTTTTGTTGCCGTCCTGTTCCTCACGATGCTTGCCTTCGGCAATACCGTATCCGCGCAAACCGTCGACAGCTCCGATCCGCAGATTCTGATCAAGTCAGTCACGCAGCAGGTGCTCGACGAAGTCCACAAGCAGGCGATCGACCCATCGGATATCCCGCGCATCATGGACATCGTGAACCGGGACATCCTGCCTTACATCGACTTCGAACATACGACGCAGCTTGCGCTCGCCCGCTACTGGCGCACGGCCACGCCCGCGCAACAGCAACAGCTCACGCAACAGTTCAAGATGCTGCTGATCCATCTGTATTCGGGCGCGCTCGCGCAGCTCAAGCCGGATCAGAAGATCGACTATCCGCCCATGCGCGTCGCGCCGACGGACTCGGATGCCGTCGTGCGCACGATTGCCTCCACCAACGCGCAGCCCGTCGAGATCGACTACCGTCTGCGCAAGACGCCGCAAGGCTGGCGCGTGTACGACCTCAACGTGATGGGTGCGTGGCTCGTGCAGACGTACCGGCAGCAGTTCGGCGAGACAATCCAGCAAAGCGGTATCGACGGGTTGCTGCGCTTTCTGACGGACCGCAACCAGCAACTCGCGTCGGGCAAGCCGCAGTAAGCGGCGTCATTCGGATCGGCCGCGCGCGGCGGCCGTGAGCCGAGAGCGCGTCTTCAGGCGTGAGCGCGCGGCCCGCGCGCCACCTTGCATTGCGTGCCGCCCAAGCGCTTGCGCAGGTAGTCCACGGCGGCTCCTGCAAGGCAACTGGCGCAAACGCGGCCCACTCCGATGATCAATCGCCATCAGGAATGGCTCGATGGACTCGTCGCGGCGGTGCGACGCGCGCGTGACTGAAGCGCGCCGGTTGCGCGCAGCCGGCCGGCGGGCATGTCGAGCATGTCCCGGCGAGGCGGTCTCCCCCTGTTGACTACCATCGATGCGCGAGCCGCCTGGACCTTCTGTACCTCAGATCAATTGACTGCGGCGCGCTCGCCATCATGTCATCTGGTGCTTCTTATCGCGATCGCATACAGTGAGTGAAGAACGCCTGCAAATATCGACGTCTGTGTCAAAGCGATTCGAAACGCTCTTTCTCTCGTTCTGGCGGGAGTAGACAAATGAACAGGTTGCTTATAACTGGCGCGGCGACTGTTGCCACACTGTCCGGGGTCGCGCAGGCGCAAAGCAGTATTACGCTTTATGGGCTGATCGATGCTGGCCTGACTTACACCAACAACCAGATCAGCGGCACGGGAGGCGGACATAGCAACTGGCAAATGACGAGCGGTGCCGTTCAGTACAGCCGCTGGGGGCTTCGCGGGTCCGAGGATCTGGGCGCGGGATTGAAGGCTGTCTTCACGCTGGAAAGCGGCTTCAACCTGAACAATGGCCAGTATTCGTCGAGCAACAGGATCTTCAATCGGCAGGCGTATGTCGGGTTGACGAGTCGCAGCTATGGCTCGCTGACGCTTGGGCGCCAAACCGACGGCATGGTCGATTTCGTCGCGCCGCTTTCATTGACGGGCACGGAGTTCGGCGGTACGCATTTCGCGCATCCGTTGGACAACGACAACCTGAACGATTCGTTTCAGATCAATAATTCCGTGAAGTACCTGAGTCCGGATATGGGTGGACTCAAGGTCGGTGCACTGTATGGCTTCTCCAACGAGGCAGGTGCATTCACGAACAATCGCGCCTATAGCTTCGGCATTTCGTACATATGGGGCGCGCTGAATTTCGGTGCTGGCTACCTTCAACTCAACAGCTCGGCGCGCACGCCGGCAGGGTTGAACACGAACGGCGCAGTCACCGATACCACCGGCTCGTCCCTGCAAGGCGCGCAGTCGCCAACCAGCGTGCCTTTGGGCGTACTAGCCAGTAGCCAGAAGACCTTTGGCGCCGGCGTCAACTACACCTTCGGCCCAGCCGTGGCAGGCTTTGTCTACTCGCACAGCAAGCTCGCCCAGTTTTTCCAGTCCGGGCTGAGCGGCACGTTTCAGAACTTCGAGGGCAATTTTCGCTATGCGCTGAGCCCCACGATCGAACTCGCGGGCGCCTATACCTATACACGCGCGGGCGGCAATGGCGGTGGTGGCGTCCCGCACTGGAATCAGCTGAGCGCCATGGCCGATTACCGCTTCTCGCGACGCACCGACGCCTATGTTCAAGGGGTATGGCAACGCGTCAGCCCAAGCGGCACTTCGCCGTTGGGCGTGGCATGGATCAATGGCATAAGCGCCCCCTCCGCGACGACTAATCAGATTCAGGCGACGGTTGGCCTGAAACACCGCTTCTGACCCACCGACGGCGTGCCACGAGCGCAAATCCGATCGAATCCCACGCACGCCGTTCAGCGCCGCGCCATGCCATTCAGCTTGACGATGCCTGCCCGCGCATCGTTCGATATTCGCGACGAACGATATCCATCAACTCGGCGACGGACGTGCTGGCCGTCTCTCGCTGATACGTCACACGGCCTCGTTGCATCAGCATGACGCGATCGGCTATGTCGAGCGTCTGCGCGTAGTTGTGCATGATCATGATGATCGACAGACCGCCCTTTCCCTTCAGGCGCAGAATCAGATCGATGATCAGCCCGGCCTCGCGGGCGCCCATTGCCGCGAGCGGTTCGTCGAGCAACAGAATCCGTGCATTCGAATTGACCGCGCGCGCCACCGCGATGGCCTGCCTTTGGCCACCGGAAAGCTGCTCGACAGGCAAATCGACGGATGGAACATGCACGCCGATCTCTTCGAGACATTCCGCGGCCCGCTGGCGCATCGCCCGATGATTCAGCAGGCGGAACGGACCGGGGCGAATGATCTCCCGGTTTAGGAACATGTTGTGATAAATGCTCAGCGAATTCGCGAGCGCCAGATCCTGATACACGCACTCGATACCTAACGCGCGCGCGTGATCGACGGAACGCAGCAGGGTCTCTTCGCCGCCAAGAAACAGCTTGCCGCTCGTCTGCTGATGAAAGCCAGTGAGAATCTTGATCAGGGTCGACTTGCCCGCGCCGTTGTCGCCCAGGATGCCGAGAATCTCGCCTTGTCTGAGCGTCAGCGACACGCCGTCGAGCGCGGTCACGGCACCGAATCGCTTGACTATATCTTCCCCGCGCAATGCCTCTTGCGGCAACGAGGACATCACAACTCTCCTTTGCGCGCCAGACGGACGACGTGGATGTTGAAGATCATCGCAGCGAGAATCGCCGCACCAAGAATCATGTTGAAGGTAAACGCATTGATACCGATCAGCGTGAAGCCATCATTCAGAATGCCGAGCACGGCTGCGCCGATCAGACCGCCGATGATCGTGCCCGATCCTCCCGCGAGTGGCGTGCCGCCAATCACGGCCGCGGCCACGGCGAGGAACATGATCTGATTGCCGCCCGCTTGCGGATCGATGGACGAAATACGGAAGCCCTCCAGGATGCCCGTCAAACCCGCGAGCACCGAAGCGAGTATGAAGTTGCGGAGCTTCAGACGCCTGACATGGATACCCGCTTCGCTCGCGCCCAGCGGATTGGCGCCCGATGCGATCGTGTGCAAACCCCAGCGCGTGTGACGCAACAGCACGTGCATGAGCGCGGCGAGGGCGATTGTCCAGATGATTTCGCTGTAGCCCCACGCACCGACGAACTCGGCGAAAACGCCCTCCTCGGGTGGCGAAGCGGGCGTGCCGCGTGAAATGGTCAGCGTGAATCCGTTCACGAAAAACAGCGTGCCCAACGTGGTGACGAACGAAGGAATCCGCAGATAGACCGATACCGCGCCGTTGAAAAGCCCAACCAGCCCCGCCGCGACGACACCCGCCAGCATGGCCAGCCAGGCGGGCGCGCCTGCCTCGTGAGCAAAATGCATGACGAAAGGCGCGAATGCGAAGACCATGCCGGCGGAAAGATCGATCTCTCCGCCGATCATCAACATGATTTCACCGAACGCAATGATCGCGACGGGCGCGATGAACTGCGACAGGTTCTGGAGGCTCGCGTGCGTCAGCAGAAAATCATGGTTCGCCGTCTCGAAGTAAGCGCACAGAATGATCGCCACCGCGAGGATGCGGATTTCGCTCGAGCGCACGAACGCCCGCGGCCAGCGCCGCGGGCGTTGTGCTTTCTTGATGTCCACCACAGGCGAGCTCACCCCTTGATCGCCCCCGAGCGCGGCACGATTTCAGGCTTCGTGCTCTTGCCTTCGTAACGGGTGGAGGTGCTCAGGTAAGGATCGACCGAGCCCTTGGTCACGAATTTCAGGCCGGTGTTGACATTGGCCGGCCCGACGAGCCCGCCCGACGCCAGGAACACGAACGCCTGGACTACCGTATAGAAACCTTGCACGTAGGGTTGCTGGTCGATCGTGAAGTCGAGGAAGCCGTCGTGAATCAGCTGGACCGTGCGCGGCAGCAGGTCGAACCCGCCGCCATGCACGCCTTTGGCGGGCAGATTGGACTCTTTCATCACCTCGGCGACGCCCTGGGTGCTGCCCGCGTCGACAGCAAACATGCCTTTGAGATCCTGGTGGCCGAGATAAAACGACTTGATCTTCGAGAGTTCTTCGTTGACGGTCGCACCAGTGGCAATGGTTTGCACGTCGATTTTCTTGCCCGACTTCTTGATGGCAGCGGTGGCGCCGTCCAGCCGGGGCTGAATGTTGAGCTGCCCCGGCGTGGCGATGAACAGCGCAACCAGGCCGCTATCGATGAGACTGGCGATGCGCTCGCCCATCTGATATCCGGACAGATACAGATCCTGGCCGATGTAACTCAAGCGTGGATTCGCGGAACCCTGTGGCGCATCGGCGTTGTACGCGAACACGGGGATACCCGCGTCGAGCGCGGCCTGGATAGGTTTGTCGAAAGCCTTTGGATCGACGATGGGCACGGCGATCGCGTCGGCCTTGCCGGCAATGGCCGCATTCACGGCATTGACCATTTCGGCGATGTCGGCATTGGCCGAGCCCGTCCACTGGTAGTCCATGCCGAGCAAAGCCGTGGAGTCCTGAATGCCGTATTGCGTCGGAACAAAAAAAGGATTGGTGGTCACATGGTTGACGAAGACGATCTTCCAGCGCTTGTGGGCGGGGAATGGTCCCGCCTCTGCGGCCAGGGCGGGTGTGATCGCTCCGCCAAGCATTGCCATTGCCGCACTCAGCGCGGCACCTTGCAGCATGCCGCGACGCATGCTCTGAACTTCGCCTTTGGGGCTCCGCTTGCCGGTCATGTCATCCTCCAGACTTTGAGTTTTTGGATAACTTGCTGTGCATGACGGCGCAGGCGAGTGATGCCCCGGCCGGGCCGCACCACACTTCACAACCCCGTGTGCATGCGTGTGCGCCTGACGACCCTGCCAAAAATCCTATATCACGTACTTTTTCTGACTAATCAACGTATACCCTTAACTATAGTCGGACTATTTGGATCAGTTCGAGGCGAATCGCGTGGATACCGCCTCGATCCAGCCGCCAGCTGCCCGAACGCTTCCAGCGTGCAGCGCTTATCGGTGCCATACGCCGACCGCGTGACGACCACGTGACGACCACGTGGCGCTTCACGGCGAGGCGCACGCGAAGGGGAACTTTTCCCGCTATCGCGCGCTCTCGTAGAAGCACACGTCGCGGCACACCCGCCGACGGACACGGTGCGGCTCATGCAAAGGGGCTGCGCGTGTGACATCTCGCTCAACACACATTTTGGGAGCGGCACATGCAACTCGGAATGATTGGACTTGGGCGCATGGGCGCCGACATGGTGCGGCGGCTTTCCCAGGGCGGTCAGCAGTGCGTCGTGTTCGACGTCCAGCCCGCTGCGGTGCAACGGCTTCAGCAGGAAGGCATCGACGGCGCGTCGACGCTCGAAGATCTCGTCGCCAGGCTGCAAAAGCCGCGCGCCGTGTGGCTCATGGTGCCTGCCGCCGTGGTCGATTCGACGCTCGACAAACTGGTGCCGCTGCTGGAGCCCGGCGATATCGTGATCGACGGCGGCAACTCGCACTATCACGACGACATTCGCCGCGGCAACGAACTCGCCGGGAAACAACTACATTACGTCGATGTCGGCACGAGCGGCGGCGTGGCGGGGCGCGAACGCGGCTATTGCCTGATGATCGGCGGCGAGACGGATATCGTGAAGCACCTCGAACCCGTCTTCGCCGCGCTCGCACCGGGCGTCGCCGCCGCACCGCGCACAGCGGATCGGCAACAGGACGGCAGCACGGCGGAGCGCGGTTTCCTGCATTGCGGGCCGCAAGGTGCCGGCCACTTCGTCAAGATGGTCCACAACGGTATCGAGTACGGGATGATGGCCGCGTATGCGGAAGGATTGAACATCCTGCGGCACGCGAATGCAGGCAAGCAATCGCGCGAAATCGATGCGGAAACCTCGCCGTTGCGCGACCCGCAGTTCTATCAATACGACCTCAATCTGGGCGATATCGCCGAACTGTGGAGACGCGGGAGCGTCATCAGTTCGTGGTTGCTCGACCTGATCGCAGGCACGCTGTCGCGCGACGGCGAATTGAAGGACTACGCGGGGCGGGTATCGGATTCGGGTGAGGGCCGATGGACTATCGATGCCGCGATCGACGAAGGCGTACCTGTGCCGGTGCTGAGCGCCGCGCTTTTCGCACGCTTCAGTTCGCGCGGCGAAGCGGACTTCGCGAATCGCGTGCTGTCCGCCATGCGCAAGGACTTCGGCGGTCATGCGGAAAAGCCGGGCTCTGCGACCGCTTAAGGGAAGGCCGTCAAGTCGCACCACGACGCAGACGGGCCACTCGTCGCGTGTCGACTTCGAATGACCGATGGACGCATTTTTCCTGTCTAAAGTGCGATGGTCATTCGAACGCGCTGGCGCACAACGCGCTTGTGCAGTGGGCCACTTCTGGTGACGGGAGTCAGGCAAAATAGACGCGGAAGTCACGCGCGACCGGCGGCATCGCACACTTGCGTTGCGCCCATGGACGCATGGAGACGCGCTATGGAAAACCTCCCGAGAAACCGCTCGACGCTTGCTGCGTTGGTGCTCCTCCTGGCTGGATGTGCCACTGCCGGCGCGCCGCAAAGCGGGCCACATCTGAGCCCAACGGAGTGCCGCGACCTTGCCGCGATCAGAAGCAACGCACCTCCGACGAGGGAGCAACAACAAAGCGAGCTCTCGGCCCTGAGGAAAGCGGGCTACAACCCGTCACCCTGGAACGACGACCCGAAGTTCCCAGAGAATCTGCACGCCGCGCAGCGCCTCGTCGACCAGTGGTTCAAAACGGAATGTCAGCAGTCTCAACCCGGGTGAAGCCCTCACGCCGCTACGCACTTACTTCGTTGCTTTCCTGACCCGGCGCATGACGTCGGGTTCGCCGCCGTAGTCGCTATTCATCCAGTCCGGAATACGCTTGCCGCAGTGGCAAGCCGTGCTCCTGGCGAATCGTGTTTTCAGTCAACGGATAGGCAGCGCTATCGGCATATTTTCCTAAGCCCACCACTTTATTTTCGTCTTCGATTTTTGGATCTGCAGGGTGCGACGTCTTTGCCTGGGCAGTCTCGCCCGGTCCTTGCGCGCCCATACCGGCCGTCGAACTGGAGGGTTTCGAAATCAGACTGGATTCGCCTTTCAGATTGTTGTGCGCGTGGATCATTTCATGGGCGAGCCCGATGAACGGTGGCCGCTTGCCATCCGGCGTAACGGTTTGCTGCGGGTTCCATTTGACGGACGACACAGTACCTTCGCCCGGTGTCGAAGCTTTTTGATCGCTGGCCGATCTGGTGACGTTCCCGTCCGCATAAGTCCGCGGGCGCCCGAACAACGTTTGCCGCTTCTCCGAGGCCTGGGGCATGATTGCGACCTTGTAGCCGAACTTGTCGTTACGCTGGTGGTCCCCGATCTCTTGCAGCAACTGCTTGCCCGCCGGTTGGCTCGCGATCTCATCCAGCGCTGCATGAACCTGCCCGGTAAACGCCTTTGAATCGCCGGGCCGCGTTTTGATCACCACGCCGTTCCATTTTGTTTGTGTCGTTACCATGTCGCCCGTCGGCGGGACAATGGGACGGCTGGTCTTCTCCTTCACCGTCTTCGAAAACGACGACAACGCGCTCAATCTGGCGCCGGGCAGCCTGGCTTTGGCCGGGCTGGCCGGATTGGCTGCCGGTTTGGCAGTCGATGTGGACGGCGCCGATACCGGGTGATCGCTCGACGTACTCCCGGTTCGGCGAATTTGACTGGACATCGCAACGCTCCTGTATGCGGCCAACATGGCTACGTGGGTCACCTGACGCTTGTGTGACAGTGGTGAGCCAAGTATGCGCAACAAGGTGGCGCGCGGCGGCGAGCATGCGAAGTGATACACGTCCACCCGCAACGATGCTTGACGGAATCATTCAGGACGCTATCCGTGGCCCTGACCTCCGTTGAGCCGTCTCGATCGTCACGAACAGCCGATCAGCGCCTTTAGCCGTACAGCTTCGATTCCGCCATCAACGCCGGCGTCCCTATTACGTCGTTAATGCCGTCGAAATCGAGCATGCGATCTTGCCAGGGGTAAGTCGTTCCGTTCTCGCGCAGACTGGCGTAGTAGCCCTGCAACGTATGCGCGACCGCGCGCGCCGTGCCTCCGGGAAATATAACGATGCGGAATCCCAGCTGCGTCAGCGCCTGCACGCTGTGCACGGGCGTCTTGCCTCCCTCGACCATGTTCGCGAGCAAGGGAACCCGTCCTGCGAAGCGATCGCAGGCCGCTTTCATCTGTTCAACCGAGCGCAGCGCCTCGATGAACAGCGCATCGGCGCCCGCTTCCAGATATCGCTCGGCGCGATCGAGCGCCGCATCCAGTCCCTCGACGGCCACGGCATCGGTGCGCGCCAGGATCATCGTGTCGCGGTTCGATCTCGCATCGACAGCCGCGCGCAACTTGCCGCACATCTCGGCGGCCGGGATCAGCGATTTTCCATCCAGATGTCCGCAGCGTTTCGGGAAGGTCTGATCTTCCAGCTGGATCATGGCCGCGCCAGCGCGCTCGAAACCACGCACCGTACGCTTGACGTTCAGGGCGTTGCCGAAGCCTGTATCGGCATCGACGATCACTGGAACATCGACACGCTCGGTAATCCGCGCAAGCGTATCTTCGACTTCTGACGACGTCGTCAGTCCCACATCCGAGCGGCCCAGCCGCGTGTAGGCAATCGATGCGCCGGAAAGATACAGCGCCTTGAAGCCGGCCTGTTCGGCGATCAACGCCGTCAATGCGTCGAAGACGCCAGGTGCAAGCACCGAGCCTTGCTGAAGGAGGGTCGTAAGTCCGTTTGCTTTCGTCGCCATTGTCTCTATACCTGTTTTCGGACGGGTAACGCCGCCACCATGTCGGCCAGCCCGCCTCTGTTCTGCTTACGCGCCAAGGCGGCCCTGGAAAGCCTCGCACGTGGTCACCTCGCCGACCGTGCACAGATCGGCAAGCGCGGCATCGTGCGCTGCCTGCGTCGATGCCGCGCAACCGTCGCCTAAAACGAGCACGCGATAGTCCCGCATATGCGCGTCGCGCGCGGTGCTGGCCACGCCGCCGTTGGTGACGATGCCGCAGATCGCCACGGCCTCGATGCCCGCGCGACGCAACACCCAGTCAAGCTGCGTGTTGAAGAAGGCGGAATACGCGACTTTCCACACCGACACATCGACGAGATCGTCGAGGGCGGCAACTGTCGCGTGACCGTGTGACCCAGCGACAAAGTCGCCTCGACGCAGAAACGGGCGCAAATTCCGCAGATGCGGCGAGATCATCGGCTCACCTTGGGCGTCGGGCCATAACGTGAACTGACTTGCCGCGACGAATCCACCGCGCTGCTTGAGCGCGCGCGCCACAGGCGCCACGCGCTGCGGCAAGGCGCGCGCCGCGTCCGACGCCGCGCCGCCGCGATGATAAGCGCCGCCGTCGCTCACAAAGTCGTTCTGCAGATCGACGATGACGAGCGCGGTCTGCCGTGGATCGAGTTGCGTGCTGGATGTCATCATGCGTATCTCTCAGGTCGTGCGGCGCGTGATCAGCAGATTGCCCAATGGATCGACTCGACCGCTGAAACCGGGTTCGAGCCAGATCGTCGTATCGGCCTGTTCGAGGATCGCGGGCCCCTCCACCGTTGCGCCCACTGGCAAGTCGAGGCGTGCATAACGCACGGCGTCCCACCACTGGCCGTCATGAAACACCGCTTGCGTGCCAGGCGATGCGGGCATCGTCGTGGCCTTCGGCGCGAGCACGGCCAGATCGAACTTCGGGCGCACACCGATGCGCGCATAGCGCAGGTTCATGATGCGCACGGGGATGCCGTCGAGCGCACGGCCGAACGCCGTGCGATACGCCGCTTCGAAAGCGGCGCCGATGGTCGCGCGATCGAGCGCATTGCGCTGCACTTCGACACGCACCGTATGACTCTGGCCGACGTACAGCATGTCCAGTTCGACGTTTTCACGCACCGCTTCGAAGGCGACGCCCGCCGAATCGAGCCGCTGCTGGCACGTGTGCGCCATGCCCGAGACGCGGGCACGCAAATCGTCGACGTCGAGTTCGGCCAGCCCCCGGTTCAACGTCTGCACGGCGTCGTGGCGCATATCGGCAATCACGCAGCCGATCGCCGACGTCACGCCCGGAAAACGCGGCACGATGCCCGTCGTGGTGCCGACCTCGCGCATCATCGCGCACACATGCAGCGCGCCGCCGCCGCCGAACGGCATGTAGGCGAACTCGCGCGGATCATGGCCCCGCTCGATCGACACCAGCCGGATCGCGCCAGCCATCTTCGCGTTCGCCACAGTGAGGATCGCTTCGGCTGCCGCATACGCATCGAGTCCAAGCGGCGCGCCGACGTGCATCTCGATCGCCTCGCGCGACTTGCCGACCTCCATGCGTGACAGAAGCCCGCCGCCCAGCGGGCGATCGGCGGCGATCCGGCCAAGCAGCACGTTGGCATCGGTGACGGTCGGGCGCATATTGCCGCGTCCGTAGCACGCAGGACCCGGCACGCTGCCAGCCGACTCGGGGCCGACCTGCAGCAGGCCGCCCGCATCGACCGATGCGATGGACCCGCCCCCCGCGCCGATCGTTTCGATCTGGATCATCGGCGCGCGCACCACCATGCCGAAATCGATCGAGGTCTGCGCGGACAACGACGCTTCACCGCGCGCAACCAGCGAAACATCGAACGATGTACCGCCCATATCGCCCGTCACGAGGTTCGGAAAGCCTGCCGCCCGCCCGATCGCGGCGCAGGCGATCACACCCGCAGCCGGGCCGGACAATGCCGTGCGCACGGGCACGTCGCACGCGGTCTGGCGCGACATGATCCCGCCATTGCTCTGCACCACCAGCAGTTCGCCGCCGAACCCGTGCGCTTTCAGATCGCTCTCGAGACGCGTCAGATAGCTGCCCACGACGGGCTGCAACGACGCGTTCAGCGTGGCCGTCGAACATCGTTCGAACTCGCGGATCTCGGGCAACACTTCCGTCGCCGCCGTCACGTTCGCGTTGGGCCAGATCGCGCGCACCGCCGCCACGGCATGCGCTTCATTGATGGAATTGGCGTAGGCGTTGACGAAGAACACGCACACGGCCTCGCAGCCGCGTTCGAGCAGCGCACGCGCGGCGGCCTCAACCTGAGCGATGTCCACGGGCGTGTGCAGCGTGCCGTCGGCGAGCACGCGCTCGCTCACTTCGAGTCGCAGATCGCGTGGCACGACCGGTTCGAACGTGCCGCGCAAGCCCCAGGTGCGCGGCCTGTCGCGGCGGCGCATCTCGAGCACGTCGCGAAAGCCTTCCGTCGTGATGATGCCGGTGCGGGCCACCTTCCGTTCGAGCAGCGCATTGGTGCCGACCGTGGTGCCATGCACGACGGTCGCAATCGCACGTGCTCCGCCCTGCCCCTCGGCTTCTCCGCCAATGCGTTCGATGCCGTTCATGAATCCGCGCGCTTCTTCGCCGCGTGTCGACGGCACCTTGACCACCCGCGCGGTGCCGGCGGCTTCGTCGAGGACGAACAGGTCGGTGAACGTACCACCCACGTCCACGCCGACGACGAGAGAACCGTGTGCCGCATCCTTCATGCTTCTTGCTCCTTCAGTCCCACCGTGACATAACCCATCGCGCGGTCGTGTTCGCGCGCCGCATCCGATCGTTCCGACGGCGCGCCATAGCCGCCCCCGCCGGGCGTTTCCAGCCGCACGCGCTCACCTCGCTTCAGGCGGATGCCGAGCATCTTCGACGCCATCGGCGGCGTGCGCCATTCGCCATCCTGCTGATAGCGGAACACGTTGCGCACCGACGCCGCGCCGCCCGCGATGCCCTGCGGCGCGGAGCGTCCGCGCTCGCCGAAAATGAACGCTTCCGCTTCCTCTTCGAGCAACTCGATTTCATAGATCGCGCCCAGCCCGCCGCGAAAGGTGCCGTCGCCGCCCGAATCAGGACGTAACGCCCATTGCGTGAAGCGCACCGGATACGCGGCCTCCAGAATTTCCAGCGGCGGGATCGTCGCGGTCGAAATAGGCGCATTGCCGTGGCTCAGGCCGTCGCCTTGCGAATGTCCGCCGTGGCCGCCGCCGAAAAAACTGAACATCACCCAGCGCTGACCTTTGCGTGCGCCGCCGCTGCGATGACCCGCTATCGACAGCGCGTTGATCGTGCCGTACGCCTGCGCCATTGCGAGTTCCGGCGCGGCCTTGGCCATCGCGCAGAAAATCACGTCGATCATGCGCAGGATCGTTTCCGTATAGCCGCTGACCGGGCGCGGCCGGTCAGCCGAAATCACGAGCCCATCCGGCAATACGAACGACACGGCGTCGAGCACGCCCGCATTCGCGGGCACATCCGGGAACAGATGCTTCAGCGCGACATAGCAGGCGGCGATCGCCGTGGCGCGCGAGATGTTCACCGGTCCCGCACAAGCCGGCGATGTGCCGGTGAAATCGAGTGTCAGCGTGTCGCCGGCTACACGCATGCACAAGGCGATCTTCAGCGGTTCGTCGCGCACGCCGTCGTTATCCAGCATGTCTTCGAACCTGTAGTCGCCATCGGGCAGCGCCGCCACGTGCGAGCGCATCAGCCTGACTGCCCGTTCGCGCAACAGGGCGAGCGATTCGAGCACGACGTCGTCACCGTAGTCGCCGAGCAGATCGTTCAGGCGGCGCGCGCCGAGTTCGAGCGCGGCAAGCTGGCCGTTCAGATCGCCCCACAGGCTATCGGGCAAGCGCGTGTTCGCTTTCAGAATGGCGAGCACGTCGCCGTCGAGTTCGCCGCGCCGCACGATCCGCACAGGCGGAATTTGCACGGCTTCCTGCCAGCACTCCGTGGCGGCCGGGTTGTAATTGCCCGGCACCGCACCGCCGACGTCGTGCCAGTGAGCCGCCGACGCAAGGAAGCAGAACAGCTTGCCGTCGCGAAACACGGGACGCACCAGCTTGAAGTCGTTCGCGTGCGTGCCGCCTTCGTACGGATCGTTGAAGAGCCACACATCGCCGTCGATCATGCCGCCCCGCTCGCCTGCCACGCGGATGGCCGCCTTCACCGCGAACGCCATCGCGCCGACGAACACCGGCAGGCCCGACTTGCCTTGCACCAGGGTCGCGCCGGAAACGGCGTCGTAAATCCCGTGGCAGGCGTCATGGGCTTCCGCGATGATCGGATTGAAAGCGCTGCGGTACAGGGTTGCGTCCATTTCGTCGGCGATCTGTTCCAGCCGGCCCTTGAGGACCGCCAGCGTGACCGGGTCTAGCATGAGGTGACTCCGTTGGGTGTGGGGTAACGCTGCTTGAGCAGGTTGAGCAGGCCGCCTGCGTCGACCATGTCGAGCAAAAACGCAGGGACGGGATCGCACGGCAATTCGCGGCCGTTGGCCAGCAGGATGCCGCCGCCGTGCGGGTCGATTGCGATACGCTCGCCCTCTTCGATCGTTTCCGCGTCGGCGCACGTCAGCAGCAACAGGCCGACGTTGAAGGCGTTGCGAAAGTACAGGCCATTGAACGCGGGTGCGATCACGGCCCGCACGCCCAGCCGCACCAGCGCAGCGGCCGCCTGTTCGCGCGATGAGCCGATGCCGAAGTTCGGTCCTGCCACGAGCACATCGCCCTTCTGCACGCCTGCTGCAAAATCGGGGCGCTCGTTTTGCAAGCAATGGCGGGCGATTTCGTCGATACCGAATTTCATGTATGCGCCGGGTGCGAGCGAATCGGTGTTGATATCCGCACCGACCCGCCATACGCGATGCATATCGGGAGCCCGCCCGGTTTCGTTGGACGCCGTGAAGCAAACGGTCATGCGAGCACCTCGCGAGGATCGGTAATGCGTCCGCGCAACGCAGACGCCGCGACCGTATAGGGCGAGCCCAGATAGACCTGCGCCGTCTCGGCGCCCATCCGGCCTTTGAAGTTGCGCGCGGTGCTCGACACCACCGTGCTGCCTTCGGGAATCGAGCCACCGTACCCGGCACACGCGCCGCATGTCGTCGCGAGCACTTGCGCGCCAGCGGCTCTCAGCACATCCATCACGCCTTCGCTTGCCGCTTGCGACTGATCGCGGATACTGGCGGGTGCCACGACGAGTTGCACGCCGTCTGCCACCCGGCGCCCGCGCAATATATCCGCCGCCGCGCGCAAATCTTCGAGTTTCGCGCCGGTGCACGCGCCGATATAGGCAACCTGCACAGCGACATCGCCGAACGCACGGACATCGCGCGTATTCGCCGGGCTGTGCGGTGCGGCTACTTGCGGCGCGAGTTGCGCGGCGTCGAAGTCGTGCGTTTCGACGCGGGCTTGCGGATCGCTTTGCCAGCGAGCGATATCGATTTCATCTTGCACGCCTACGGCGCGAAGATAGTCGACGGTGATGGCGTCCGGCGCGATCAGGCCGACCTGCGACCCCAGTTCAGCGCTCATGTTCGACAGCGTCATGCGTTCCTGCATCGACAGTGCGCTGATGGCTTCACCGCAGAATTCGACGGCCTGATAGCGGCCGCCGTTCATGCCGAAGCGGCCGATCATATGCAGCATCATGTCTTTCGCCGTCACGCCATGCGAAAGCCGATGACGCCAGTGCATCTGCAAGGTCTCCGGCACCTTGACCCAGATCTGCCCGGATACCGCGACGCCAAGCATCTCCGTGCTGCCGATGCCGAACATGTACGCGCCGAACGCGCCGCCCGTGGGCGAATGCGAGTCGCCGCCCACGCAGAACATGCCCGGTCGCAGGTGCCCATGTTCCGGCACGACCACATGGCAGATACCGACGCTGTCGTAGACGTTCGGCAACTGCTGCTCGCTTGCCCATTGACGCGCGATGCGTACGATCCGGCGCGATTCGTCGTCGGCCTCCGGCACGTAGTGGTCGATCACCAGCACCACCTTCGATTTGTCCCACAACGATGCGCCGAGCTGTTCGAGCATCGGCTGCAACCGGCGCGGACCGCTCGAGTCGTGGAACATCGCAAGATCGACGTTACAGGTGACGATTTCCCCGACCTCCACTTCGGACCGCCCGCAGGCCGCCGCAATCAGTTTTTGCGCAAGGGTTTGTGCTGCTGCCATCGACTACATCCCCAAATAGGCGCGACGCAAGTCGTCGCTGGCCATCAACTCCGCGCACGTGCCGGAGTACCGGATCAACCCGTTTTCGAGCACGTAGCCACGCTGTCCCGTTTCGAGCGACTGGCCGACGTTCTGTTCGACCAGCAGGATCGCGAGTCCCTCGTTCTGCAAGCGTGCAATCAGTGCGAACATTTCTTCCACCATCAACGGCGACAGACCCAGCGACGGCTCGTCAAGAATCAGCAAACGAGGCTCGGCCATCAAACCCCGGGCGATTGCAAGCATCTGCTGCTCGCCGCCCGACATCGTGCCCGCCGCCTGATCGATCCGTTCGCCAAGACGCGGGAAGATCTCCAGCATCCGCGCGAGGTTGTGGCTGCGACTCGGCTTGCCGCGCGCAAATGCACCCAGCTCGAGGTTTTCGCGCACACTCAGGTTCGGGAAAATTCGCCGGCCTTCCGGCACCTGGATCAGGCCCGCTTCGACCACGGCGCGGTAGTGCCGCCCGGTCAGGTCGTGCCCGTCGAACCGTACGACGCCCTCCCACGCAGCATTGATGCCGCACACCGTGTTGTTCAGCGTGGTCTTGCCGACACCGTTACTGCCGAGCAGCACGACAATCTCGCCTTCGTCGACACGCATATCCACGCCTCGCAGCACTTCGGTGCGTCCATAGCCTGTGCGAAGCCCGCTCACTTCGAGCAATGCGCTCACCGACGTTCTCCTTCACGCGCCAGCCGTTGGGCCGTGCCGTGACCGAGATACGCCTCGATCACGGACGGGTCCGATGTCACTTCACGCGGCGTGCCGCCCGCGATCAACCGGCCTTGCGCCAGCACCCAGACGTGTTCGGCGAGGCTCATCACCGCGCGCATCACGTGCTCGATCATCAGCACCGTCACGCCGCTGTCGACCAGGCCGCGAATCACGGGAATCATCTCGTCGATCTCGCTTGGATTCAGTCCGGCGAGCACCTCGTCGAGCAACAGCAGGCGAGGCTTCGTCGCGAGCGCGCGCGCCAGTTCGAGGCGCTTGCGGCCGCTCACGGTCAGATCGGCTGCTGGCTTATCGAGGTTGTCGTGCAGATTCACCCGTTCCGCGACCGCCTCCGCAGCCGCCAGCGCAGCCCGCCGCCCGGGTTGATGCAGGTGTGCGCCGACCGCGATGTTCTCGCGCACCGTCTGTGCGCCGAATGGCTGCACGATCTGGAACGTGCGCGTCAAGCCGAGCCTTGCCGACTGATGCGGCGCCATCCCCGTAATGTCGCGCCCCAGATACTGGACGCGCCCGGCACCCGGCCGAAGGAACCCCGACAGCAAGGCGAACAGCGTCGTCTTGCCGGCACCGTTCGGACCGACGAGCGCCGTCAGCGTGTTGGGCATGACATCGAGACTGACGTCCTGCACCGCCTTCAGGCCGCCGAACGTGATGGACAGGCCACGGGCCTGCAAGAGCGCTTCAGACATGGGCTTGCTCCTTGCGCTCGCTGGCGCGACCCTGCTTCACCGGCCGCCCCATCAGGCGCCGCACCGACATGCCCGCACCCGTCAGACCGCGCGGCAAGAACATGACGATCACGACCAGCACCACGCCATAGATCACCATGCTGATACCCGGCAATTCGCCGAACAGGTTGCGGGTCGATTCACCGAGGACATAAAGGAGCGCCGCGCCCAGTACCGGTCCCCACAACGTGCCGACTCCGCCGACTATCACGCCCACCAGTGCTTCGATCGATATCGCAGGGCCGAACGCGATACCGGCATCGATGTACTGGAACATCTGCACATAGCAAGCGCCCGCCGCCGCCATAAACGCAGCCGACAACGCGATCGCGCCCAGCTTCACGCGCACGGGATCGACACCGATCGCCCGCGCGGCGCTTTCGTTGTCGCGCACCGCCTGCAGGTACGCGCCGAACCGCGAATGACGCAACCATGCGGTGACCAGCAGCGCAGCAATCACGAACGACAGCAGCAAATACACATAGCCGCGCCTGGACCCGAATTGCAGGTTCGCCGCGCTTGCGTGCAGCGGCACCATCAAACCGACACCGCCGCCCGTGAACGGCACCGACACGGCGAGGATGCGCGCGACTTCGGCAAAAGCCAGCGTCACCAGCGCAAAGTAGGAGCCCTTCAATCCGCCGCGAAACGCCAGCGCACCCACCACCAGTCCGGCAAATGCGCCGAAGGCGATTGCGACGGGCAACGCAAGCCACGGATTCCAGCCCCAGCTCAATTGCGCAATGGCCTGCGTGTAGGCGCCCACGCCGAAGAACAATGCATGTCCAAACGACAATTGCCCGCCATAGCCGCCGAGAATGTTCCATGACTGCGACAACAACACCGCGTATAGCGACATCATCAGAAACGTGAGCAGCACGCCAGATTGCAACACGCTGGCGGCCACGGCCAACAGCACACCGAAGATCAGGATGGAACGAATGTCGCGCATCGGTCAGGCCCTCGCGCCGAAAAGCCCTTGGGGGCGAACAAGCAGCACAACGATGAAGATCGCAAAGATGCCCATCTGGCCGAGCGTATCGCCAAACCACAACCCTCCTAGCGATTCAACCACGCCAATGAGCAAGCCGCCGACCAATGCGCCCGCAAAGCTGCCCATGCCACCCAGCACGACGATCGTGAACGCGATCAGCACGAAGCCGCTTCCGACCTGAGGATTGACGTAATACGTCGGCAACAGAAAACAGGCCGCCGCGCCGACACACGCCATGCCGATGCCGAAGGACAGCGCATAGACCTTGTCGACGTCGATACCCATCAGCTTCGAGCCGTGCTTTTCGCGAGAAACGGCGCGTATCGCGCGGCCCAGGTCGGTCATGCGGATGATCAGGAACAACACCGCCGCGACAACCAGTGCGCCGAAAAAGGCGATGACCTTGGGTAACGCGATCATGGCCGGTCCGATCTCGATCGTCGATAGCGTGTAGGCCGTTTCGATGTTGCGCGTATCGGAATGGAACCAGACGAGTGCGAGGTTTTCGAGCACGATGGACAAGCCGAGCGTAACCAGCAGAATGTTTTCATCCTTGCCGTGGCTCGCGCGATTGATCACGAAACGCTGCAGCAGGTAGCCAAACGCGAACATGCCGAGCGTCACGATGGGCAGGGCCATGTACGGGTCGATGCCCAGTCGCTCCTTCAGCAGGAAGACCGCATACAGTGCAATCATCAGCGCCGCGCCGTGCGCGAAGTTGATGATGTGCAGCACGCCGTAAATCAACGTCAGGCCGAGCGCGATGAGCGCATACACCGCACCCGTCGTCAGTCCGTTCAGCAGCGCCGACAAAAGGATGACTGGATCGAACATGCGCTGCCTCAGCTCTTCAGCGGAAATTGCGGTGCGACCTCGCGGTAGGCGGGCGGCAACACGACCTTGATATCGCCGCCGAGCACCTGTGTCAGCAGCGGCTGCGCGCCGGTGTTCTGACCGTTGACGAAATGCGTCGGCCCGTACGGCATCATGTGATCTTTAAACGTGCTCGATGCAAGCGCCGCATTGATTGCCGCGCGATCGGCCGATTTGGCGCGCTCGAGCGCATCGGCAAGCAGCATCGTCGCCGTGTACGTCATGAACACTTCGTACGAGAAAAATGCGCCCTTTGCCTCGACCCGTTTGCGCAATGGCCCGACTCGCTCATCCTTGGGATTGAACCAGTGATTGCAGTCGATGATCCCGTCGGCAATATCGGGAAACTCCTTCAGAAACTTGTAGCTCGACGCCGCGCCGCCAAGTACCGAATAGATTGCTTTCGGGCGCACCTTCTGCTGTTTCATCGCTCGCAGCAGCAGCGCGTACTCGTTGTAATAGTTTGCCGGGATCACGATATCCGGATTGACCGCGCGCATGCGCAACACGATATTGTTGAAGTCACGTGTCGGATTCGGATGCTTGATGACTTCCTTGATCTCGAAGCCGTACTTCGGAAGTTCGCTGCTGAGCAGCGCGGCGGTGCCCGCCCCGAATAGCGACTCTTCGTGCACGATCATGACCGTTTTGGCCGGCTTGCCGGCTCCGGTATTCAGTGCGTCGAGGTTCTCCACCGCGCGTGCGCTGCACATCCGATAGCCCGGGCCAAAGCGAAACGTGTTGGTCAAGCCGCGTTCCACGATCTGATCCGCCACGCCCACGTCCACGACATGCGGCAAGCCGTATTTGGCAGCGGTTTGCGTGGTCGCGAGACAGATTGCCGATGCGTATGCGCCGACAATCGCCGAGACACCTGCCTCGTTCATCTTCTCCACTTCGGCCGCACCGGCTTCTGGACGCGACTGCGCATCGCCCAGCACCGGCTCGATCAACGCACCGCCCTGCGACCTGATTCCGCCAGCGTTGTTGATGTCTTCAATAGCCAGCAGTGCGCCGAGACGACATTGCTGCCCCGAATAAGCCAACGCTCCCGTGACAGGATGCAGCACGCCGACCTTGATGCTCTTGCCGCTCGCCGCGCGAGCGACCCAGGGTGCGGCAACCAGTGCTGCTGCGGCGGTGGACTGGCGCAGAAATGTGCGACGCGAACTCATGCGATCTCCGTTGGATAGCGTTAGTTGAATGTGGCAGACAGTTCTTCGCTGACCCAGACCTTTGCATCGATGTCGCCGATTCGCGAGAGCTGTAGCTGATATTGATAACGATCGGGCCTGTAAAGGCCTTGCAACAGTTGTACGGGTCGCTCGTCGGTGTCGCGCACCAGACGGGTGACCGCGAGCAGTGCCGAGCCGACAGCGATGTCCAGATGGCGCGCCACCACAGCGTCGGCCAGGCGCGCGGAAATAGTTTGTGTCGCGCCGCCAAGTTGCACGCCCGCTTCCTCGAGCAGCATCAGCAAGGGCTTGCGCTTGAGGTCGCGGCTTTTGATTTCCGCCACGGCTTTCGGCACGTGCGTGGTGATGAACGAGACAGGCCCCGCCGACGTGCTGCGCACCCGCACGCTCTTATAGACGGCGTCGCCCACCGCCAGGTGCAGCGCCTCGGCGATTGCCTCCGAGGCGAGCACCACTGTGCTGTCGAGCACTTCGACCGTGGTCCGAAGGCCCATATTCACGATGTTCTCGAGCAGGCCGGTCAGATGCGCTTTCTGGCGCGAAACCGGCGCGCCTTTCGAATCGCCCTGCTTCTTTCCTGCGGCAGCGCGCAGCGGCCATGTGCCGACGCCCGGTCTCCGCGTGACCAGCCCGTCCGCGACGAGCATCTCCATTGCCTTGCGTATCGTGATGCGTGCGACTGAGAACTGTTCGGCGAGAAGATGTTCGCCGGGCATGCCTTCGTCGTCGAAGCGGCCCTCCTGAAGTTGCTCGCGCAACACCAGATAGATTTGGTGATATTTCGGCAGTGGCAGCGTCGTTTCCATGGAGGTCAACTCTAGAAGTGTCGTAATGTCCGGTCAATAGAACAAACTGGAAAATAAACATTGTTCTACATCGTAAGCGCCGATGAGGCGCAAGCCGTCAGTAAGTGGTTCGCAAGATTGGCTTCCGTCGTCAACTCTGCGCTGTGACGGATCGAAAACATGCACGCAACCGGTCGCATAACGGGCACGGCATGACCCATGGAACAAGCACCCTGTGAGCTTGTTCCATCGGGAAAACACCGAAAAGTCCGTGCATCGCAGACGATTCAACATTCTGCGCAGCAATAGGACATTCTGCGCATCAAATGTTCCATTGACAAGACAAAATAGGCTGCTTAATTTTCGTCGCAAATGAGAGCCGCGGCGGTTCCGATCGCTACCCGTCGACTGTGAAGAGCGCCAGCACTGCGGTTGGAATGCGTATGCACGCGCTACTTTCAGCCATCGACAGTCGAGCGATCACACCGGTAATTCATCGATTCCATTTGCTTAGGATGCCTTCTTTGCAGTTAGCCTCGCGGCCGGCGAATCATGACCGTGAAACATGCTCTTGGTTTCGCACTAAGGGACCCACGTCAACGAACAATTCTGGAAACAGGATGAAAAAATCAATTTGTATCGCCGGAGTCATCGGAGCACTTGGAGCATATTGCGCAGCCGCCCAGGCGCAGAGCAGTGTCACCCTTTACGGTATCGTCGATGAAGGCCTGACGTTCAATAACAACTCGCGTGGTGCACACCAGTACAGCCTCGTGAGTGGTGAAATTCAGGCAAGCCGGTGGGGTTTGAAAGGCGTCGAAGATCTTGGCAGCGGCATGAAAGCGCTATTCGTCCTCGAAAGCGGCATGGATCTCAGCAGCGGGAAGCTCGGCCAGGGTGGGCTGCTGTTCGGGCGCCAGCTGTACGTCGGCCTGGGCACACGGTATGGCACGGTGACACTTGGACGTCAGTACGATTCCGTGGTCGACTATGTCGGTCTGTTCGAAGTCGGCGATCAATGGGGCGGCTTCTATACCGCGCATCCGGGCGACCTCGACAATATCAACAACTCGAACCGCGTCAACAACGCGATCAAGTACACGAGCAACAACTATGGCGGTTTCACATTCGGCGGCGTGTATAGCCTCGGCGGTGTAGCAGGAAATGTCACCCAGAACCAGATCTGGTCGCTTGGCGGCTCGTACTACAACGGCCCGCTCGGACTCGGCGTCGGCTACCTGAACATCCGCAATCCGAATACCTCGTTCTACGGCACCAGCGCACTCGCGAATACAACGGGCTCCGCGCCGCTCGCGTCACTGAACAACATCGCGTCGCCAGTGTTTTCCGGCTTTGCCAATGCGCGCACCCAGGAGGTATATGCCGCGGGCGCCGCGTACACCTATGGCGCCGCTACGTTTGGCGGCACTTATTCGAATACGCGCTTCGACGATCTGAACGGCGGCGGATCGGGTCCGAATCCATTCGGCAATCGCGGCACCGCGATGTTCAACAACGTCGAAGCCAACTTCAAGTATCAGATAACGCCAGCCTTCCTGGTCGGCGTGGCCTATGACTACACGAAAGGCAGTTCGGTAAGCGGCAGGGACGGTGCGACCTATCATCAGGCACAAGCAGGCGCGGACTACTTCCTCTCGAAACGCACGGATGTGTACTTCGTCGGGATCTATCAGAAAGCGTCCGGTACGGATTCGACGGGCAGCAGCGCGGTTGCTGCAATCAATGGCGTCACGCCGTCGAACGACAACCATCAGCTCGTGCTGCGGGTGGGGATGCGTCACAAGTTCTGATGTGAAGCGGCGACGTATGTCGCCGCACTGAGGAACGCCAGCCGATCGTAGTTTGTGATTCCGTCCGGCAGACGGCGCCCTACTTCCGATTCTTCTCCTTGAGCCGCGCCCGATGCGCGGCCACTTTCGCCCGATTCCCGCACACAGCCATGCTGCACCACCTGCGCGCATGGCCTCGCGTGTGATCGGCGAACAGCAGCGTGCATGCAGGGCCCTCGCATGCTTTCACCTGCGTGAAGTCCTCTTCGCAAACGAGTTTCGCCAGCGCCTCGGCGATCGGCATCAGCAAAGACTCCGCGGACTCCCAGCGCCGCACCGTGCGAAACGAAAACGCGGCGGGCGCGTCCGCGCCATTTGCGACGATCTCGCCATGCTGTTCGTCGCGCGCGAGTAACGTGTTCAATGGTTCGAGTTCGCGCAAATCGCTCGTTGCGAGCGGATGTCCTTTCCTCTTTTTCACATAGCCGCGAAACCACTCGCGCAGTTCACGCGCCTTAGCCGCGATCGCGTCGAGCTCGGCGGGCGCCGTGCGTGCGCGGATTGCCGCGAGCGCGTCGGGCGGCGCCATGCCGGCCTGGTCGAGCCAGCGGAGTAGACCTTCGCCGTCGCTGATCCAGTCGACGGGCACGTCGACGGGCGTGGCAATCGAATTCAGGAAATCGAGCCCCGGCGCGTCGGCCAAAAACATGGCCGGTATTTGGCGGTAGTCCATCGCTATGACGAATGTAAGGTGACGATAACTCCATCGTAACCACTAAAAAAGCGCTTGACAAGTTACATCGCCAATTCGTAACCTATAAAACATCGATTGAACGGTTACGCGGAAAGCGCGATCCTGAAGCAAGACTCGACCACAGGCCGCGTTGACACGATCGAGCGAAATGTATCTTTACGGAGAGAATGCCATGTCCACGATTGCCCATCGCCACGCCGACGTTGACGGTTTCAACGTGTTCTATCGGGAAGCGGGCCGCGCCGGCGCGCCCAAGCTGCTACTGCTGCACGGCTTTCCCAGTTCCAGCCATATGTTCCGCGACCTGATTCCGCTGCTCGCCGGGCGGTTTCATATCGTCGCGCCGGATTTGCCGGGCTTCGGCCAGTCGGACATGCCGGACCGGGACCAATTCGCGTACACGTTCGACAATCTCGCCAACGTGATCGACCGGTTCACGGAAGTGATCGGCTTCGACCGCTACGCCGTCTATGTTTTCGATTACGGTGCGCCGACGGGTTTCCGGCTCGCGCTGAAGCACCCGGAGCGCATCACGGGGATCATTTCGCAGAATGGCAATGCGTATGTGGAAGGACTGAGCGAAGGCTGGAATCCGATTCAGGCGTACTGGAAGGACCCGAGTCAGGCGAACCGCGACGCGCTGCGCGCGCTGCTGACCCGCGACACGACCATCTGGCAATACACGCACGGCGTAAGCGACACGACGCAGGTTTCGCCCGACGGTTATTCGCTCGACGACTACTACATGAACCGTCCCGGCGCGCACGAGATCCAGCTCGATCTGTTCGGCGATTATCAAAGCAACGTCGCGCTGTATCCGGCGTTCCAGCAGTACCTCCGCACCCATCAGCCGCCGTTCCTCGCGGTGTGGGGCAAGCACGATCCGTTCTTCCTGCCGCCCGGCGCCGAAGCGTTCAAGCGCGATTTGCCGAACGCGGACGTACGTTTCTTCGACACGGGCCACTTCGCGCTCGAAACGCACGCAGCCGACATCGCCGCCGCCATCACCGGCTTCCTCACCCGCTGAAACCGATGGGCGAACGGCTGGTTCGCCCGCTTACCGCGATCCCCCTTAGGAGAACCCTCATGCGTGCAATCGTGCTCGAAAAGTTCGGTGGTATCGACAGCCTCGTATATACGGAGCTGCCGGAGCCCGAACCGCTGGAAGGTCACGTCGTCATCGAAATCAAGGCGTTCGGCATCAACCACGCCGAAATGCATATGCGGCGCGGCGAATGGGCCGAAGCGGCGAAGGTGAGCGGAATCGAATGCGTGGGCATCGTGAAGTCGTGTCCGGGCGGCGAGTTTCCCGTCGGCGCAAAAGTCGCGGCGCTGATGGGCGGCCTCGGCCGCACGATCGACGGCAGCTATGCGGAGTACACGCGCGCACCCGTTTCGAATGTTGCGCTAATCGAATCGGATCTGCCGTGGGCTGAGCTTGCGGCGATTCCCGAAACCTATGCGACGGCGTGGACATGCCTGTTCCGCAACCTCGAAGTGACGGCGGGGCAAACGGTGGTGATTCGCGGCGCGACCTCTTCGTTCGGACAGGCGGCCGTGAATCTCGCTGTGAATGCGGGCGCGAAGGTGATCGCGACGACGCGCAGTCCGGCCCGCTTCGACATGCTCAAAGCACTCGGCGCCGAACGCGTCGAACTGGAAGGCCCCGATCTGTCGAAGCGTATCGCTGAGGCGAAGCAGATCGACGCCGTGCTGGACCTGGTCGGCAACAGCGTGATTCTCGATTCGCTCGCGATGCTGCGCCGTGGCGGTCGCGCGTGTCTCGCCGGGTGGCTTGGCGGTCTTGCGCCGATCGCGGATTTCAATCCGCTGCTGCAAATGTCGAGCGGCGTGTACCTGACGTTCTTCGGCAGCTTCGTGTTCGGTACGCCGGGCTTTCCATTGTCCGATGTGCCGCTGCAGACCATCGCGGCCGATGTCGCTGCCGGGCGCCTCAAGGCGAAGCCCTCGCGCGTGTTCCCGTTCGATCAGATTCACGAAGCGCACCGTGTCATGGAAGCGAATGAAGCGGGCGGCAAGATGGTCGTCGTCCACTAAAAGCTGTTGCGCTACCCAACGAGGAGAAGAGACATGTCAAGCAAAGTAGCGATTGTCACGGGCGCGAGCCAGGGCATCGGCCGATCGACGGCAATCCGGTTGGCGAAGGACTTCGGCGCGCTCGTGCTGGTCGCGCGCAACCGCGAGAACCTGGACGAAACGGCGCAGGCCGTGACCGATGCGGGCGCGAAGGCGCTCGCCATCGACATCGACCTGTCGCTGCCGAATGCCGCGCAGGAAGTCGTCGATAAGGCGCTGGCGACGTTCGGCCGGATCGACGCGTTGCTCAACATTGCAGGCGCGGTGCCGCAAATCGACGTGTTCGACATGACCGACGAACAGTGGGAGCACGGCCTTGCATTGAAGCTGCATGGCGCGCGGCGTCTGACGATTGCCGCGTGGCCCGCATTGAAGGCGGCGTCGGGGTCGGTCGTGCTGATGTCGGGGAATTCCGCGCTTTTTCCGAAGGCGCCGTATGCGGCCGTCGGCACGATCAACGCGGCCATCGTCGCGTTGGCGAAGGCGTTCTCGGATCGCGGCATCGAAGACGGCGTGCAGGTCAACAGCGTGTTGCCCGGCCCGGTGATGACGGGGCGTCGCCAGTCGTATCTGGAGCACTGGGCGCCGCTGCACAACATGAGCGTCGAAGAAGCGACGGCGAAGTTCCCGAAGGAAGCGGGCATTGCGCGGTACGGCGAGCCCGAGGAAATCGCCGGGTTGATGGCGTTTATCGTGTCGCCCGGCGCGCGCTGGATGACGGGTTCGTCGCTGCGCATGGACGGCGGAGAAGTGAAATCGATCTGATGCTGCGGCCGGCACGCGGTGGTCTCGCGTGCGTGCCTTTGGTCAAGATGCCTGCAAGAGCATCCATAAGCCCCTAACCACGACGATAGCGCCTGTCGCTCGGGCAATGCGATCGGGAAACGGCGCGAGACGTTCGGCTGTGATCGCCAGCGTCACGCATGCCATCGCGCGCAGGTCCATCGTGCCGTTGACGAGCAGCACCGCCGTCAGTCCGGCGCAGCACAAGATGCAATGCACGCCGAGACGCATGCCGCCCGTCCACGCTTTGCTTGCGCTGTGCGTCGCGGTCAGCATGCGGCCGCACGCCAGATAACGCGACTTCCATCTGCTGAACTGCAGGATGCCGGCTAGCGGCACGACGCAGGCCGCCGCGATGGGAACCGCGCGCGCCATCGACGGCACGCGCAACGCGAGCGACATCAGCGCGACGCCCAGCACGAACACGATCACGCCGAGAACAGCCCACACCGAAAAATAGCCCACGCCCGCCAGCGCAGTCATCCTGCTCGCGCGCATCGAGCCCCCTTCGCCCATGGCTTCGTGATAGCGCCACAACACCGGCGCGAGCGACGGCAACATCATCGCGACCATCATCACCATCCACATGCCGACGAACGTCGCGGCGACGCGAGGCCATTTCTGCCCGCACATCGGCGCCCATGTCATCGACATCGACCAGCCGCCCGGCATCGGCAGTTCGCTCATCGTCTGCATCGACACGCATCCGGCGACCGTCAGCGCCGCCGCAGCCACGAAGACGAGCGCCGCAACGCCGAAGAAGGCGCGCCGCGACGCTCGCGGATTTGCCACGGCCTTCAAGGTGCCCATTCGCACGAAACGCCCGCGAAGTCCACGCCGCACCTCAACGCCGTTCGTACTCGTCGTGGCGCCGCCACCAGATGCCCTTCTCGTTGCGCCCTTTCGGCGCGCGGTCCAGCCACTGGTACATGCCCCACAATCCGTCCACACCGCGCGCATAGGACGAATACGCGTGATACACCACGCCGTCCTCGCGCACGAAGGTACTGATGCCCGGCCGGTCGCGCGAATACGTGGGCACGTCGGTGCCGCAACTGGCCGCGAACCGCACGACGGGTTCCGGCGCGGGCGTCATATCCATTGCATGGCCCGCCCGTTCGAAGTTGTACTCGATGTCGCCCTCGCGCTGCTGCGCTTCCGTAAACGACACGCTGAAATCGAAGTTGAAATCGCTGCCGTCCGTGGAGGCCCACGGAAACTTCCATCCCATCCGCTGCTTGTACGACTGCAACTTCGCGAGCGGCGCGCGCGACACGGCCATCAGCGTCACATCGTGATTCGCGAGATGCACGGCGACGCCGTCGAAGCCATCCGCAATCGCCGAGCAAGACGGACAACCTGCCGTGTAATCAGGGCCGAACATGAAGTGATAGACGATCAGTTGCGAGCGTCCTCTGAAGAGTTCCGGCAACGTCGCGCTGCCTTCTTCCGTTTCGAAACGGTACGGCTTGTCGATCTTCACCCACGGCAGCGCCTCACGCTGCCGCGCAAGTTCGTCGCTGCGCCGCGTCAATGCCTTCTCCGCTTCCAGCAATTCGAGGCGTGCTTTCAGCCATGCGTCGCGTGTGGCGACCGTATGCTTGCTCATCTTTCGTCCCTCCGTTGGGTGTCCGCTGCGTGATGCCGATGAAACTGATGTGGATGAAACGTGTCGTGCTAGATTAGTGCGGGACATCCAATGGACGGGAGTGACAAGTGTGGCGTGATTCAGATGGACGCAACCCTCGCAGCCGCCGCGCGCTCGCTCGCCGCGGGTAATCCCCTCGGTGCGCTGAACCGCGTCGCGTTGCGCGACGACGCGCCCGCCCTCGCGCTGCGCGGCATCGCGATGGCGCAGCTGGGCGACCTCGTGCGTGCGAAGTCGCTGATTCGCAGCGCGGCGCGCGCCTTCGGTCCGAGGGACGCCGTTGCCCGCGCGCGATGCATCGTTGCCGAAGCGGAGATTGCGCTCGCGTCCCGCGATCTCGGCTGGCCCGCGAAATCACTCGAAGCCGCCCGCCAGACGCTCGAAGCGCATGACGACACGCTCAACGCCGCGCACGCGCGCAATCTTCAGGTCCGCCGCCTGCTGCTGGTCGGACATCTCGACGAGGCCGAGCGGCTGCTCGACGGTCTCGATTCCGCGCCGTTTCCGCCTGCATCGAGCGCCGCGCACGAGCTGATCGTCGCGGGCATCGCGATGCGCCGTCTGCGCACGAAGACCGCGCGCGCGGCGCTGGCGAGAGCGGAACGTGCCGCGCGCCATGCCGGCATTCCCGGTCTCGCCGCGGAAGTGGAAAGTGCCGCGCGTCTGCTCGATACGCCCGCAGCGCGTCTGATCGCAGGCGGCGACGAGCGGCTTTTGCTGCTCGAAGAAGTCGAAGCGCTGATGGCGTCGAAAGCGCTCGTCATCGACGCCTGCCGTTATGCCGTGCGCGACGCGGACCACGCCGTGCCGCTGGCGACGCGCCCCGTGCTGTTCACGCTTGCGCGAACGCTGGCCGAAGCCTGGCCCGGCGACGTGCCGCGCGACACGTTGATCGAACGCGCATTCCGCATGAAGCATGCGGACGAATCGCATCGCGCGCGCCTGCGTGTCGAGATAGGACGGCTGCGCACGATGCTCGGCGCGCTCGCCGATATCGATGCAACGAAGCGCGGCTTTGCGCTCACGCCGCGCCGCGCGTCCGAAGTCGTCGTGCTGGCGCGGCCCGTCGAAGAGGAACACGCGTCGTTGCTGGCCTTGCTGGCGGACGGCGAATCCTGGTCCAGTTCCGCGCTCGCGCTCGCACTCGGCGCCAGTCAGCGAACCGTGCAGCGCGCGCTCGATACGCTCGCGTCGACGGGCAAGGTGCAGTCGTTCGGTCAGGGTCGCGCGCGCCGCTGGACCATGCCGCCCATGCCGGGTTTCGCGACAGCCTTGTTACTCCCCGCCGCGCTGCCCATCGATTAGCATCTAAGGCTCGACACTTCACCGACGAGGACGCAAGCATGAAACGCTCACCTGCTGAAATCGTGCGTGAATATGGACCTTTTCCGGGCATCGACAACGTGCATGGCGTCACCTACGACGGCCAGCATGTGTGGTTCGCATCGGGCGAAGCGGTCAACGCGCTGGACCCTTCGAGCGGGAAAACGGTGCGTTCGATCGGGGTTCCCGCGACAGCAGGCACGGCGTTCGACGGACAGCACCTGTACCAGATCGCCGGCGACCAGATCCGCAAGGTGGACCCGCAGACGGGCGCCGTGCTCGCGACGCTTCCGGCACCCGCCGGCAGCAACTCAGGGCTTGCGTGGGCGGAAGGCGCGTTGTGGGTCGGGCAGTATCAGGAGCGCAAGATCCATCAGCTCGATCCAGCAACGGGCGCGATACTTCGCACCATCGAATCGAACCGTTTCGTGACGGGCGTGACGTGGGTGGACGGCGAACTGTGGCACGGCACGTGGGAAGGCGATCAGAGCGATTTGCGGCACGTCGATCCGCGCACGGGTGAAGTGCTGGAGATGCTCGATATGCCGGAAGGGGTCCGGGTGTCGGGCGTCGAATCGGATGGAGCCGAGCAGTTCTTTTGCGGCGGCGGCAACAGCGGAACATTGCGTGCCGTGCGCAGGCCGAAGCGGAATACGAAGAGCACGGATGCACAAGCGCCCGTTGACGCGATCAGCGACTGACACAGATTCCAGGAAAGCCCATCGTCGACAGCGCTATACTTGCGCGCTTTTACCGCCGACGCTGGCATCAAGGAATACTCATGAGCACGCTACCCCCTTGTCCGCAATGCAATTCCGGATTCACGTACGAAGACGGGGGCGTGTACATCTGCCCGGAATGTGCGCATGAATGGTCGACGCAGTCGGCCATGCCGCCCGAAACAGCCGCAAAGGTCTATCGCGATTCAGCCGGAAACGTCTTGCAGGACGGCGATACCGTGACTGTCATCAAGGACCTGAAGCTGAAAGGCTCGGCAGGCGTGATCAAGATGGGCACCAAGGTGAAAAACATCCGGCTGGTGGACAGCGACCACGATATCGATTGCAAGATCGATGGCTTCGGCGCCATGAGTCTGAAATCGGAATTCGTCAGAAAGGTGTGAGCGGCAAACTGCCGCCAGCCTTCGGCACGGCTCACTCCGTGCGCCGATGCTCCACCGCGAACTTGATCAATTCGGCCTGCCCTTCTATCTCGAGCTTGCGCTTGAGATTCAGCCGATGCGTTTCGACGGTACGCACCGATAGACCATTGCGTTGCGCGATCTGCTTGCTCGACAAGCCTTCGGCGAGTTGGTCGAGAATATCGCGCTCGCGCGGCGTCAAACGTTCGATCGGATCGCGCATCGCCGACGCGTGTATCAGCCGCGCGCTGAGCCCTTCGCTGAAGTAGGTCTTGCCGTCGAGCACGGCGCCGATCGCGCGGATGATCTCCGCGCCCGGCGAATCCTTCAGCACGTAGCCGCTCGCGCCCGCGCGCACGGCCTGGGTCACGTATTCGACGTTGTCGTGCATCGACAGCATCAGCACGCGGATGCCCGGATAGCGCTCATGAAACAGCGCGGCGAGCGCAATGCCGTTCATCCCTCGCATGCCCACGTCCATCAACACGAGGTCTGGCTCGTGCGCGGCCGCGAGCGCCAGCGCTTCGTCGGCGTTACCCGCTTCGCCGACCACGGCGAAACCCGGCACGGTATCGAGCCGTGCGCGCAAGCCGTCGCGCACGAGGGGATGATCGTCGACGAGGATGAGGCGCGCCGCGCCCGCTGGACTGTTCATGAAGGGTCTGCCTGCATTTCGATGTGAAGCGCTTGCTGCGCGAACAGCGGCGCAGTCGCCGTGACGAGGGTATGGCCCGGCCGCGACACCAGCTGCAATTCGCCGTTCAGCGCCTCCAGCCGCTCGCGCATGTTGCGCAAGCCGACGCCCGCGCTCGGGTCGGCCTGCACCCGTTCGACGTCGAAGCCACGTCCATCGTCGCTGATCGACAGCGTGACGCGGCGCGCGCTGACTTCCAGCGCGACGGCGGCCTGCGTCGCCTGCGCGTGCCGGAAGATGTTCGTCAGCGCTTCCTGCGCGATGCGGAACAGCGCCGTCTTCACCGTGTCGGGCAGTTGCGCGGCGTGATCGTGCACGATCTGCGTAAAGCCGATCGACAGATGGCTTTGCGTGCTCAGTTCGCGCGTCAGTTGTTCGAGCGCTGCCGCCAGCCCGAGATCGTCGAGCATCGAAGGACGCAGTGCATGCGAGATGCGGCGCACTTCGCGCAGCGCGTCGCCGAGCCGCCCGATGCCTGTGGACAGCGCGGCTTCCGCCGGCTGCACGCGCGGCTCGGTCAGCTCGAAACGCGCGAGGGCAGACTCCAGCAGCAGCTTGACGGAAACGAGCATCTGGCTGATGCCGTCATGCAGTTCGCGCGACAGCCGCGCCCGTTCGTTTTCCTGCGATTCGACCACCTGCTGCGCGAGCCGCTTGAGCTTCGCGTCGGCGCTGCGGTATTCGCTGACGTTCAGCACCAGCGCGCACACGGCGATCACGCACAGCCCCGCCAGCGCGATTGCGCCGATCCATAGCATGGTGTGCTCAATGTCGGACGACGCGCGTTGGTCGATGCGCGCAAGCGTGGTATCGACGTCGTCGAGATAGATGCCCGTGCCGAGCATCCAGCCCCAGCGCGGCAGCGGCACGACATAGCCGAGCTTCGGCGCGAGCTTGCCGGTGGACGGACGATGCCACACATAGCGCACATAGCCGCCGCCCTCGGCGGCCGCCGCGATGAGTTGCTGGATGGTCAGCGAGCCGGCGGGATCGCGCAAGGTCCACAGATCGCGTCCGACGAGATCCGGCTCGCGCGGATGCATCAGCGAGCGGCCGTGCATGTCGTAGACGAAGAAGTAGCCGTCCTGGCCGAAGTCCATTTTTTCGAGCATCGCGAGCGCACGGTGGCGCAGGAGCGCGTCGTCGCGGGCGTTGACGCCCGCTTCGTCATAGAGCGGCCTGATCGCGCTGGTGGCGAGATCGACGTAATGACGAAGCTCGATTTCCTTGCTCGCCATGTACGCCGATTGCGTCGTATCGTGCTGCGCGCTCGCAAGCGCGGTGGCCTGATGGCGCACCCCGAGCGCAATGCCCGCGATCGCGGCCAGAAACGGCACGAGGGCGAGCAGAAAGATCTTTGCCTTGAGTTTCATCTGCGGAAAGCCAGTCGGACTGCCTACGTAATTCTACGTAGCGCGCTTACGTAGTTGTGCGCTTGTGGCGCACACGACGAAGACGAATACTACACGCCCAAGAGCATGGCACATCTTCGACCATGCGCGGCGCGACCTCGACGCGCTGCATTGGGCCTCGCCGGCGAGCGCTGACGGGCATGCAAACAAAATTATGGAGACTCCCATGAATCGGGCATCCAGTATTCTGATCTGGACAGCGGTTGCGCTTCTCGGCGCCTTCGCGTTCGGCACCATCGCGCTTGCGCACGGCGAGAAGATCAGCGCCCTCTGGGTCGTGATCGCCGCCGTCTGCGTCTATCTGATCGCTTATCGCTTCTACAGCCGCTTCATTGCGAATCATGTGCTGCAACTCGACGGCCAGCGCATGACGCCTGCCGTGCGGCACAACGACGGTCTCGACTACGTGCCGACCAACAAGTACGTGCTGTTCGGCCATCACTTCGCGGCGATCGCGGGCGCAGGTCCGTTGGTCGGCCCGGTGCTCGCCGCGCAGATGGGCTACGTGCCCGGCATGCTGTGGATTCTCGCGGGCGTCGTGTTCGCGGGCGCCGTGCAGGACTTCATCGTGCTGTTCATCTCGACGCGGCGCGACGGGCGTTCGCTCGGCGATCTCGTGAAGATGGAGCTGGGCACCGTGCCCGGCGTGATCGCGCTGTTCGGCGCGTTCCTCATCATGGTGATCATCCTTGCCGTGCTCGCTCTGATCGTCGTGAAGGCGCTGACCAATTCGCCGTGGGGCACGTTCACCGTCGCCGCGACGATCCCCATTGCGCTGTTCATGGGCGTCTACACGCGCTTCATCCGGCCGGGCCGCATTGGCGAAGTGTCGGTGATCGGCTTCGTGCTGCTGATGGCATCGATCGTGTTCGGTCAGAGCGTGCACGACAATCCCG
Source organism: Paraburkholderia caribensis (assembly GCF_002902945.1). Classification (NCBI taxonomy): domain Bacteria; kingdom Pseudomonadati; phylum Pseudomonadota; class Betaproteobacteria; order Burkholderiales; family Burkholderiaceae; genus Paraburkholderia; species Paraburkholderia caribensis. Next base: position 762,311 of record NZ_CP026103.1, on the reverse strand, counting down.
CGCTCGCCGCGTGGTTCACGTTCAGCGGCACGCAGCTCACGTGGATTCTGATCGGCTACGGTTTTGTCGCATCGGTGTTGCCGGTGTGGCTGCTGCTTGCGCCGCGCGACTATCTGTCGACGTTCCTGAAGATCGGCACGATTCTCGGCCTCGCGATCGGCATTCTCGTTGTCGCGCCGGAACTCAAGATGCCCGCGCTGACGAAGTTCGTCGACGGCACGGGCCCCGTGTGGTCGGGCAATCTGTTCCCGTTCCTGTTCATCACGATTGCTTGCGGCGCGGTGTCGGGCTTCCACGCGCTGATCTCGTCGGGCACGACGCCGAAGCTGCTCGACAATGAGAAGAACGCGCGCTTCATCGGTTATGGCGCGATGCTGATGGAATCGTTCGTTGCCGTGATGGCGCTGGTGGCGGCTGCCGTGATCGAGCCGGGCATCTATTTCGCGATGAATGCGCCTGCTGCCGTGCTCGGCACGACACCCGACGCGGTTGCGCAGACGGTATCGCAATGGGGCTTCATGCTGACGCCGGAGATGCTGACGCAAACCGCGCAGGCCGTCGGCGAAACGACGATTGTCGCGCGTGCGGGCGGCGCACCGACGCTTGCTGTGGGGATGGCGCAGATTCTCCATCAGGTGATTGGCGGCCAGGCGATGATGGCGTTCTGGTATCACTTCGCGATTCTTTTCGAAGCGCTCTTCATCTTGACGGCCGTCGATGCAGGTACGCGTGCGGGGCGCTTCATGCTGCAGGATCTGCTGGGCACGTTCCACCCTGCTCTCAAGCGTACGGAATCGCTGCCGGCGAATCTGATCGCGACGGCGCTGTGTGTTGCCGCTTGGGGATACTTCCTGTATCAGGGCGTGGTCGATCCGCTTGGCGGCATCAATACGCTGTGGCCGCTGTTCGGCATTTCGAACCAGATGCTGGCGGGGATTGCGCTGGTGCTCGGCACGGTGGTGCTGTTCAAGATGAAGCGCGAGCGTTTTGCGTGGGTAACGCTCGTGCCGACCGTCTGGTTGCTGGTCTGTACGATGACGGCTGGCTGGCAGAAGATTTTCGACGCGAATCCGAAGGTTGGATTTCTTGCGCACGCGGCGAAGCTTGGTGCATCTGCCGATGCGGGCAAGATCGTGGCGCCCGCCAAGTCGATCGAGCAGATGCATCGGATCATGTTCAATGATTATGTCGATGCTGCGCTGGCGGGGTTGTTTATTTTCGTGGTCGTGAGTGTGGTGTTTTATGGCGTGCTGGCGGTGGTTCGTGCGCGACGCGCGGATCGGCCTACGGTGCGGGAGACGCCGTTCGAGATTCTGCCCTCCGGGCAGCGTGCAAGCGGTACGCAGTAAACGGAGCGCGTTATGTTCTCTGGACTTCGGGATGATGTGCTTAACGCCGGGCGATATCTGGGGCAGGCCATGAGGTTGATGGTCGGGATGCCGGATTATGCGACTTACGTCGCGCATATGGGTGCTGCGCATCCTGATCGCCCGGTTATGTCGTATGAGGAGTTTTTTCGCGAGCGGCAGGCGGCGAGGTATGCTGGGGGCGCTGGGAAGTGTTGTTGAGGTGGTTGGCGTTTTTTTTGTCTGCGACGCTGGGGGGTGGGCTTGGGTTTTGCGCTGGCATCCGCGTTTCGTTAGCGCGCTTCATGCCTCTTCGTTCGGTGTGCTCGGCCTTTGCGCTGGCATCCGCGTTACGTTAGCGCGCTTCACGCGTCGCCCCTGTGCGGGGCGGCACCTACTTTTCTTTGCCGCCGCAAAGAAAAGTAGGCAAAAGAAAGCGGCTCACACCGCCAGCGCTAATACTTGCCTGAGGGCCCCCACAGGTTCTTACGCTTCACACGGCAATCACGTGACCCACGTTCGTTGCCAACGTTCTGAATGAGCGCCTCACCCGCTTCACACACCCGTATTTCAGCATGCCGCGCAAGACAGTCCACCGCCGCCCAGGTGGCAAACTGTGTGTAGGCTTTCGCGCCATACGCGCACCACTCCGGACCGATAGCGCACGCATCCCACCTTGTAAGAGCGCCAAGCCATACGACGCGACAACCTACACACAGTTTGCCACCTGGGCGGCGGATACCATTCGCTGCCGCTGGCTCATGTACGGGTGTTTGAAGTGGGTGAGGCGTTCATTCGAAGCGTTGGCAACGGGCACTACCCAGGGCACGGGCGTGTGAAGTGTGGGGCCGTTGGGGGCCCGTGGATAAGAACACGGGCTGGCGGTGTGAGCCGCTTTCTTTTGCCTACTTTTCTTTGCGGCGGCAAAGAAAAGTAGGTGCCGCCCCGCACAGGGGCGACGCCTGAAGCTAGATAACGTAACGCGGATGCCAGCGCAAAGCCCATTCGCGGATGCCAGGCGCAAAGCCAATTCGCGGATGCCAGCGCAAAGGCAAACGCCCAAACGCGAATACCAGCGCAAACCCAAATCACCCCTCCCAGCGTCGCAGACAAAAACCCCTTCAAACCACAACTTTCGCCGAACGCCCCCGCCTGGCCGTCGCAGACGACAACCCCCCGACCAATTCAAAATACTCCTCCTCAAGAAACGGCTCCGCATGCTCAAGCAAAAACCGCCTGAACATGACACAAGTCGGCGACAACTGCTTGGAAGCCAGATGCACGATCTGCCACGTACGCTCAACGGGCGTCCCGTTCACATCGAGCAACGCAATCTCCCCCGTCCGCAATTCAAGCCCAAGCGTATGCAATGAAATCAGGCTCACCCCCATCCCGGCCATCACAGCCTGCTTGATAGTCTCATTGCTCCCAAGCGTCACACACCGCGAAGGTGTAAAAAGATGCTGCCGAAACGTATGCTCGGCCACCGCCCGCGTCCCCGACCCCGGCTCACGCAACAAAAACGTATCCCCCGCCAGTTCCTGTAAATCAAACCGCCGCGCATCGCGCAAAGGATGCGTAACCGGCGCAATGATCACATGCGGATGATAAGCAAGCGGCTCAGCCGTCGTCCCCAACTCAGGCGGCGGCCTGCCCATGATCGCGAGATCCGTCGCGTTGTCCTGCAAGAGCCGCAACAACGTCTCGCGATTGCCGACAGAAAAATGCACATCCACCTTCGGATACTGCTTCGAATACCGCGCGAGCAGTTTGGGCGCGAAGTAAGTCGCCGAACTCACGATGCTGACCGTGATCGACCCGCTATCCGCCTGCGCCAGCGAAATCATCGTGTCTTCCGCGTCCTTGATCTCGCCGAGAATCCGACTCGCGTGATGCGACAGACGCTCGCCCGCTTCCGTCAGACTGAGGCGCCGCGCGATCCGCTCGAACAGCGGCATGCCGATAGCTTCCTCCAGTTGCCGAATCTGCATCGATACGGCCGGCTGCGTCAGATGCAGTTCTTCCGCCGCACGCGCAAAACTCGGCAGCCGGCTCGCGATCACGAAAATCTGCAGTTGCCTGAGCGTCAGCGAGCGGATCAGGTTCATGTGGCAATGTCCATGGGCGTGACAAGGGGCGGCAGGCGCCCGCCGCCACGCAGCGATATCGACCGGTTCAGCGGCTCGCGCGCGGTCCGGCAGGCGGTGCCGCAGGCGACGTCGGCGTGCCGTGCGCAGGCGGCGACAGCTTGCGCAGCGAGCCTTCGTAGCTCAACGACTCCGTCTTCAACGGATGCGCGAAATCGTCGTTGTCGCCGGGTACATCGGTACGCAGCAAGAACACGCCGCCCGGCACGCCGTCGGCGAGCACGAACGTGTAACGCTTGCTCGTGAACTTCGGAAAGCGCTGCGCGTTCGGATCGTGCAGATACGGCTGGATCACGATCTTGCGCGCCTTCACAGGCTTGCCGTCGACCTGTATGGTGGCGTCCGTAATGGCCGGCGACGCCGCGAGCGCCAGCCGCACGCGCTGCTGGAAATAGCGCCGCTGGCCGCCCGTCGCCTGCTCCATCCCCGCGATATCGCGCTCGAGAAAATACAGGATCACCGGGTTGCAGGGCAGGTTGTCCGGCAACTGCACCTTGCCGCTCGCATCGCTGACGGTGGCGTCGCCGTTCGCATTGCCCGCACTCGCGACGAGCACGCGGACCCTGTCCGTCTGCTTCTCAGGCGGCGCGGAAACGACAAGCGAATAGTCGAGCTCGGTCTGCGACGCGACACCCTGCAAATGCGGCGTGAGAAACAGCAGTTTCTCGGCGGGCGCGATGGGCGTGGCGGGTGCGCCAGGTGCGCTCGGGCCGCTCGCTGCGCTGGCGGCATCGGCTGCGCGCGCCGCGTGCGGCGAGTTCAGCCACAGCACGAGCGCCGCCACCGCGGCCACGCGACGCATCGCGAACGCACGCGTGCCAAGCCGTGCGTCCGCTGCCGAAGCGCCCGTCATTTCGGCGCATCCGACGCAACGGGCGCGCTCGCGAGCGGCAAGAGCGGCACTTCATAGCTGGCGAGAATCTTGTCGATCGTGTCCTGATGGGTTGCGATCCACTGGTCGATCTTGTCGTGCCACGCCTTCTCGCCGTAGCGCACGCCCATCGAGATTTCATAATCGAAACGGATGCCCGGCTGCGGCGGGAACGGCACGAGCTTCACGCGATCGCTGGCCTGCTTCGCGAAGTAGCCCGCAATCGGTCCCCAGACGAACACCACGTCGACATTGCCCTGCGCCAGATCGTGCTGGATCATCTCGCCCGGAAACGCATTCGGGTCGCCGCTTTGCGCGCGATACGACACGGCCTGGTCGATCAGGTTGTTGTTCAGCAGCCAGTCGACGGCGGGTGTCTGCGAGAAAATGCCGAGCTTCAGCTTTTTCAGCTGATCGGGCGGCAGCTTCAACAGATCGGCGGGTGCGTTGATGTTCGCGAACTCGGGGCGCTTGATGAACACCATCGCGTAAGTGGAATGCAGCCACGGTCGCGTCGTCGACGTCATGTCGTAACCATGCGGCACGCCGATGATCAGGTCGCATTTGAACTGATCGCTGTTGTCCACCTTGTCGCGCAACGTATGGCGCACGAAGCCCATGCGCTGCGGGAAGTACGTGTATTCGAGCTTGTAGCCGAAATCTTTGGCCATCGCGGCCGCGATCTTGTTCTCGAAGCCCTCGCCCTTGTCGTTCGACAGCGGCATGTTGTTCGGATCGGCGCACACCCGCAGCACCTTGTCCGCGCCGTCGTTGTTCGGCAGATTCGGCGCAGGTGCGCCTTGCGCCCGGGCTGACGGCCCGCCGGCGCATGCCCAGCACAGCGCCAGCATCGCACACACGGCATGGACGGCGGAACTTCTGCGATCGGTCATCGAGGTCTCCCGGGTTGGCGTCATGCGACTGGCGGCGCGATGCGATGCATGGCATCGCGGCACGTCATGCTCATCGCTCGACTTTATCGTCACTTCGCATCGATCGCCTGCAGATCGCCGGGCTTGATCGAGCCGTCGGAGCGGCCCTTCAGGTAGGCGAAGAGGTTCTCCCAGTTCTTCTGCATCATCTGACTCGAACTGAAATCGGGCATGCCTTTGTCGACACGTCCGCCGAACACCGTGCGATGAAACTCGTTCTTGTCGAGCGTCTTGAACGCATCGATCAGCGACGGACCGACAAGGCCTTCCTGCTTCGCGCCGTGGCAGCGTTCGCAGGCGAGCGCGCGCCAGGTTTTCCATCCCATCAGCGTATCGCTGTCGACCTTGTTGCCGTCGACCACCTTATACGCAACCTTCTGGGCCTGGGGAGGCGCGTCAGACGATTGTCCCCAGCTATTGCTCATGACAACAGGTAAAGCGCTCAACGCCAGTAACGCGCCTGCAAGCGACAGCACAACACGGCCTTTCATGCGTTCGTCTCCCTAATCATTTCGTTTGAAGCTGCTGTTCATGCACAACCGGACCGCCATGCGGCGCATCGCATCTGCAACGTGCCGCACGCCACTTCTGTTCGGAGCCGAAGACCGCGTACGGGCGTCTCCGGCTACGTCACTGCTGCTGCGAAACGGCTGTTGAAAACCGCTGCAACGCTCAGGCCGTATCAGCCGTTCCCGCCCGGAATGGCGAAGATAAACAGCGTGCCGCCGAGCGCGGTGTACTTCGCCAGCTCGCGATAGCCGCCCACGGCGCCGAGGCCTTCCGTCGACTTCTGCAGGCCGGCCGCCATGCCGATGCCCGCCCAGCCGCCGATGCCCGAATACACGCCGACGAACTGCTTGCCCTGATACTGATACGTAAAGACGTTGCCGATGATCCCCGACGGCGTCTTGAACTTCCACAGTTCCTTGCCGTCCTTGATCCGCACTGCCTTGATGTAGCCTTCCAGCGTGCCGTAGAAGACGATGCCGCCTGCCGTCGCCAGCGCGCCCGACCACACCGAGAAACGTTCCGGCTTGGACCAGACGATCTTGCCCTTCGAAGCATCCCACGCGATGAAGTTACCCATCGCGCCCTTCTCGTTCGGACCGGGAAACATCGACAGCGTCGCGCCCACATACGGCTGGCCGGACACGTAGTCGACATCGAACGGCTCGTAGTCCATGCAGACGTGGTTGGTCGGCACGAGGAACAGGTTCGACGATGGATCGAACGCGGCCGGCTGTTGATCCTTCGAGCCCAACGCCGCCGGGCAGATGCCCTTGACGTTGTGATCGGGACCGGCTTTCTGCGTCGAGTACGAGGCGTTGCGAATCGGCAGGCCGCTCTTCAGATCGACGCTGTCCGCCCAGTTCACGGCCGGGTCGTACTTCTGCGCGACCAGCAGTTCGCCCGTCTCGCGGTTCAGCGTATAGCCGAAGCCGTTGCGGTCGAAGTGAACGATGGCAGGCGTCTTCTTGCCGTTGATCGAAATGTCGGAGAGGATCATTTCGTTGACGCCGTCATAGTCCCATTCGTCGTGCGGCGTCATCTGATAGACCCACTTCGCCTTGCCCGTATTCAGGTCGCGCGCGAAGATCGACATCGACCACTTGTTGTCGCCGGGACGCTGCGTCGGGTTCCACGTGCCCGGATTGCCCGTGCCGTAGTAGACAAGGTTCAGCTTCGGGTCCCACGCATACCAGCCCCACGTGGTGCCGCCGCCGAGCTTCCACTGATCGCCCTTCCAGCTCTTGATCGACGAATCCGCGCCGACGGGCTGCATCTTGCCGTCTGCCCAGGTCATCGTCTGTTGCGGGTCGAGCAGCATCTCGTTGTCGGGCCCGGTGCTATAGGCCTTCCACGCTTCCTTGCCCGTCTTGATGTCGTACGCGATCAGACGGCCGCGCACGCCGAACTCGCCGCCGGAGATGCCCGTCAGCACCTTGTCGCCGAATACGTGCGGCGCATTGGTGTTGGTTTCACCCGCTTTCGGATCGCCGTTCTGCGCGCTCCAGACCACTTCGCCCGTCTTCGCGTTGAGCGCGACGAGCTTGGTGTCGGCCTGTTGCAGGAAGATCTTGCCGTCACCGTAGGCGAGCCCGCGGTTCACGGTATCGCAGCACATCACGGAGATCACCGATGCGTCCTGCTTCGGCTCGTATTGCCAGATGAAGGTCTGGTCCTTCAGGTTGATTGCGATGACCTTGTTGGGAAACGGCGAGTGGATATACATCGTGTCGCCGATCACGAGAGGCGAACCTTCGTGACCACGCAACACGCCCGTCGACATCGTCCAGGCGACCTGCAGTTTGCCGACGTTACTTTCGTTGATCTGCTTGAGCGTGCTGTACCGGTGATTGGAATAATCACCTGCTTGCGCCGCCCAGTTAGATGGGTTCTTGATTAGCGAGTCCAGCTGCGGATCGGCATAAGCCAGGAACGAGTTCAGCGCCGTCGCAACCAACACCGCCAGTCCGAGAACCAGGGTGCGTACGTTCATGTCTCCTCCAGATGGGTGATACTGGTTGAATCCGTCCAGTTACCGATGACACGCTACCGGGTCGCTCCAGCCGCGCCGCTGGATGCAGGTAACGTCTTTGCTGCGCCGGATCCATTGCCCGGCCCATGCGTATGACGGCGGATCGCATATTCCATGCCGGTCGCTACAGCACGCGCTGACACGCCGCTGCGCGGCGCCGCGGCGTCAACATGTTCCGCTTCGCCGCGTGCGGCGGGACATTCTGTGTCAGATACGCAAACCATCGGACCGCGCCCGGTGCGCGCACGCAGTCAGGCGGCATTCGGGCTTTGCAAAGCACGCAGGGGCACTAAGCTCTTCATATCAGCAACCATTCGACACCAGCGGAGGTCCGTCATGGCACAAAGCGAACACGTGTATTCCGACGAGGAAATCCAGAAGAAGCTCGAAGGCCCATTGCAGCACTGGTATCTCGAAGAGGGCTGGCTGCGGCGCAAGTACCGCACGGAAAGCTGGAAAGGCACGCTGATGGTGGTCAACACCGTCGGCCATCTTGCCGAAGCGGCGTGGCATCACCCGGATCTGACGGTCTCGTATGCGTTCGTCGTCGTGAAGCTGAAGACGCATTCCGCCAAGGGCATCACCGACAAGGACTTCGCGCTCGCGCGCAAGATCGAAGAAGTGATCGGGTGGCAGCCGGGCAAGGAAGGCGGCCCGCTGGAAGGCACGCCTGCCGACGATCAGCGCTTCCGCTACATCAAGTACGACGCGCCAAAGAGCTGACGCCGTTCGCGCGAAGGCCCGGGCCTCGACCGCGCGGCGAGATTGGCTGGTCGCGCGCCGGGTCGCGCGTGGTACGGCTCTTGCCTGACTCCGGAACCGCGCCGCTGCGGCGGCTCCGCGCGGGCTTGTGCCGTTTTATCCGTGCGGCTCGATTGCGCCGCCACACGCCCATACGACTCGACAAGGAAGCTCTCGCATGCGGATGTCATCCGAACGCACGTCGACACTGCCTGCCATCTCGGCGATCACCGTTGAGGCGCCCGGCCGGCTCCACATGGGCTTTCTCGATCCCGGCGGATCGCTTGGACGCGCGTTCGGCAGCGTCGGCGTGGTCATCGAAGGATGCGGCACGCGCGTCACCGCGCGGCCCGCCGACGACGCGCAGATCGAAGGCGCCACCACGGCAGAGCAACGCGAGCGCATCGAGCGCTATCTTGCGCTGCTGCGCGACGCCTATGGCGGGCCGCCCGTTTCCGTCCAGCTCGAACAGGCAGCGCGCGCGCATTGCGGCATCGGCTCGGGCACCCAGCTCGCGCTCGCGGTCGGCACCGCGTATGCGCGGCTTGTGGGGATGTCGGCGACGACGGCGGAACTCGCGCAACGCCTCGGACGCGGCGCGCGCTCCGGCATCGGCGTGCTCGGTTTCGATCATGGCGGGTTGCTCGTCGACGGCGGGCCGGGACGTACCATAGCGGGCACCGCAACGCGCGCCGCCTTGCCGCCGCTGCTCGCGCGCCAGCCATTTCCCGACGACTGGCGCATCGTGCTGATCGACGACACCACGCGCGAAGGCCTGCACGGCGACGACGAAAAGCGCGGCCTCGCCGCCCTGCCGCCCTTCCCGCAGACACTCGCCGCACACGTCTGCCATCAGCTGCTGATGCGCGTGCTGCCCGGCATGGCGCAAGGCGACTTCGACGCGTTCGCCGCCGGCGTCAGCGAAGTTCAGCAATCCATCGGCGAATACTTCGCGCCCGTGCAAGGCGGCGTCTATTCCAGCCCCGCCGTCGCGGCGGCCTTGCAGGCCATCGCGGCGAACCAGACAGCGGGTGTCGGGCAGAGCTCGTGGGGCCCGACGGGCTTCGCATTCGTACAGAGCTCGCGCCACGCCGACGACGCGCTCGCGGCAGCCCGAGCGGCGACGCGCGAACACCCCGGCATCGTGTGCTCGGTGACGCGCGGCCGCAACTGCGGCGCGCGCTTCTATGCCGTCCAGCAGCCGCGCTTCGGCGCCAACGCCCAATGAGCCGGATGCCCGCAATCCGCCGACCGATCGAACGCAACCGTACTCGACACCGGTCGCGCAAGCCCCGCTTTTGACTACGAACGAGCCGACGCCATGTCACAAACCACTGAAAGGCCCTACATCCTGCACATGTTCACGCCGACGCCGCAGATGAGCCCGTTCGACGTCAACATGGCCGCCGACGCCGGTTATCAGATCGTCGTGCCGTATTGCGACGTCGACGTGCGCAACGTCGTCCAACTGACCCAGGACGCGATCTTTTCGCGCGGGCCGAAAGGCGTGTCGCGCACGGGCATTTTTATCGGCGGGCGCGATGTGATGCTCGCCGCCGACATGCTCGACCGCGCGCGCGAAGCCATGGTGCCGCCGTTCGAAGTCTCCGTGTTCGCCGACCCGAGCGGCGCATATACGACGTCCGGGGCGCTCGTCGCGTTGGTCGAGTGTCACCTGAAGGCGCAACACGGCGAAGATCTGAAGGACAAGCACGTGCTGATACTCGGCGGCACGGGCGCCGTGGGCCGCATCACGGCCGCCATCGCGGCGACGCTCGGCGCGCATGTGACCATCGCGAGCCATTCCGACGCCGCGCGCGCCGAACGCGCGAGCCATGACGTCGACGAGCGGTTCGGCATCAAGACCTCGGGCGCCGGCACGGGCACGCCGCAGACGCTGCATGCCGCGCTCGCGCGCGCGGACATCGTGTTCGCGACGGCGGCGGCGGGCATCCAGGTGATGAGCGCCGCCGATCTCGCGCAGGCGCCGCGCCTGCTGATCGCGGCCGACGTCAACGCCGTGCCGCCGGAAGGCATCGCGGGCGTCAACGTGATGGACGACGGCAAGCCGCTGGCAGGCGCCGCGCGGCCCGATGCAATCGGCATCGGCGCGCTGGCAATCGGCAATGTGAAGTATCAGGTCGAGCATCGCCTGTTCACGCGGATGCGCACGGCGGGCAAGCCTGCGTATTTCGGCTTCACGGAAGCGTTCGACGAAGCGCGCGCGGTCGTCGCCGAGCGCAACTAGCACGCGGCCGGACGAACGAAACGAGGCGACGCGATGCCCTTCCATGGAGCCGGCTCCGCCCATACCCGCGCACGCGTTTCGACGTCCTCGCCGTTCATCGCAGTGACGGGCCTGTCGGCGCGCATGCTCGCGCAATCCGCCGCGCATGCCGGTTACCAGGTGGCCGCGCTCGATCTGTTCGGCGACCGCGACACGCGCCGTTACGCGAAGCTGTGGCTCGATACGGGCGGCAGCGGCTTATCCATCGACGGGGACAAGCTGCAGGCTGCGCTGGAACGCGTCGTGCGGCTGCCCAGGCTGATCGGCTACGTGGCTGGCAGCGGGATGGAGCCGCACATCGGCTGGCTGCAGCAGACGGCGAGACTGCCGCGCCTGATCGGCAACGACGCCGACGCGACAGCGGCCGTGCGCGATCCGAAGCGCTTTTTCTCGTTGCTCGATGAACTGCGCATCGCGCATCCCGAGGTGGCCTTCGTGCGGCCCGAGCGGCCCGAAGGCTGGCTGCACAAAGCCGCCGACGGCTGCGGCGGCACGCATATCCGTCCAGCGGAGCAAGCGGATGCGCGCGACGGCTACTTTCAGCGCATAAGCGACGGACTGCCGATGTCGGCGCTCTTTCTCGCCGCGCAGCACGAAGCGTTCGTGATCGGCTACGCGGAGCAGCTTTGCGTGACGGGCGGCACACTGCCGTATCTGCATGCCGGCTCGCTCGGCCCCGTCGATCTGCCTGCGGGCATCGCGCGGCAGATCGATTCCGCCGTACGCTCGATCGCCGCGCGCGCGAATCTGAGCGGACTCAACAGCCTCGATTTTCTGCTCGACGGCGATGCGATCCGGGTGCTCGAAGTCAACGCGCGGCCGTCGTCGACGATGGCGCTGTACGAGCGCGCGTGGCGCGACGCGTGGCCGCGCGGATTGCTCGCCGCGCATATCGACGCGTGCCTGCATGGCCGCCTGCCGCCCGGGCGCGCGGGTGCGCCGCAATGCGGCGTCGCGCAACAGGTCGTGTTCGCGCCCGCCGCCTTCACGGTGACGCGCCGCTTCAGCGATGCCCTGTTCGTCGATCCCGTCTGTCACGACGTGCCGAACCCCGGCACGCGCATCGAAGCCGGCCAGCCCGTTTGCACGGTGCTCGTGACGGGCTCGATAACGGGTGGGCGCACCGCCCTGCAACGCGAGCTGCAACACCAGACGCAACGCCTTCTGCAACGCATCGAAACCCGCTCCCAACCCTGCCATGAACTCGTCGACTCACACGGCTGACCCTGGCGGCAACCCGCCGCCCATCCCCCGCGACGCGCCCAGCGTCAACGCGCTCGCCGCGCCGCTGGTCGCGCACCTGCTCGCGGACGCGGCGCGGCTGCGCATCGCGGCGTCGCGCCATCCGTTCGGGCCGACCATCGTCGATGCGGGCGTCGCGACGCCCGGCTGCATCGAGGCGGGCGTGACGATCGCGCGCATCTGCATGGGCGGCCTCGGCCGCATCGAGACGCGCGTCAGCGCCGAGCACGAGCCGCTCTGGCCCGCGATGATCGAAGTGCATACGGCGTCGCCCGTGCTCGCCTGCCTCGGCAGCCAGTACGCGGGCTGGAGCCTGTCCGCGAGCAAGGAACAGAACAATGGCAAGAAGTTCTTTTCGCTGGGCTCGGGACCGGCGCGAGCGCTGGCCGGCAAGGAGACGCTGTTCGACGAGCTCGGCTATCGCGACGCGCATGATGCAGGCGTACTGGTGATGGAGGTCGGTCAGCCGCCGCCGCAAGCGGTACTCGAAAAGATCGTCGGCGACTGCGGCATTGCGCCCGGCAAGCTGACCGTGATCGTCACGCCGACGCAGTCTGTCGCCGGGACGGTACAGGTCGTCGCGCGCGTGGTCGAGGTCGCGCTGCACAAGTCGCATGTGCTCGGCGTGCCGCTCGGCGACATCGTCGAAGCGAGCGGCACGGCGCCGCTGCCGCCGCCCGCGCCCGATGGCCTCGCCGCGATGGGCCGCACCAACGACGCGATCCTCTACGGCGGGCGCGTGCATTTGACTGTGACGCGCGACGCCGTCGCGCGGCGGCTGGCGGCCGAGTTGCCGTCGTCGAATTCGCGCGATTACGGGCGGCCATTCGCCGAGATTTTCGCGTCGTTCAATTACGACTTCTATCAGATCGACCCGTCGCTGTTCGCACCCGCCGAGGTGTGGGTCAGCAGCCTCGAAAGCGGCACGACGTATCGCGGCGGACGGCTCGACGGCGCGTTGCTGCATGCGCTCTGGCAAGGCGACGCGTTCGTTGCGGGCGAAGATCCGGCGGCCGGCGATCCGGCGGCCGGCGATTCCGCTGCCGAACCCGGCACGCCGGGCATCACCAGTCCGGGGGCGCCATGAGCGACGCATCCGCGGCAAGCGGCCTGCGCGTCGCGATCATGACGGACGAAACCGGCTGGCACACGGGTCGGCTCAAGAAAGCGTTCCGCGCGCGCGGCGTCGATGCGCGCTGCGTCGATCTCGCGACTTGCCGCATCGACACGTCGTGGTCGCCGTCTGGCCTCGCCATTCCGGGCTTCGCGCGCGACCTGCCCGACGCCGTGTTCGTGCGCGGCATAGCGGGCGGCACGTTCGAGCAGGTCACGCTGCGCCTCGGCATCCTGCACGCGCTGCGCGAGTGCGGCGTGCCCGTCTACAACGACGCGCGCGCCATCGAGCGCAGCGTCGACAAATCGATGACGAGCTTCCTGCTGCATCGCGCGGGCGTGCCGACGCCGCCAGCGTGGGCGACGGAATCGGCGGCTTTCGCACAGCGCGTGCTGATGCGCGAGACAGCGGCCGCGCGCCGGGTCGTGATCAAGCCGCTGTTCGGCTCGCAGGGCAAGGGCTTGCGGCGGCTCGGCGCGAACGCGTCGAACGGCGCATTGACGCCGCTGCCGCCGCTGCGCAGTTATAGCGAGGTCGCGTACCTGCAGCGCTTCGTCGGCAGTGCGCGCGCGCGGCCCGGTAGCTACGACTGGCGCGTGCTCGTGATCGGCTCACGCGCGGTTGCTGCGATGCGGCGAACGGGCGGTCGCGGCTGGATTCACAACGTCGCGCGCGGCGCGCGCTGCGAGCCTGCCGCGCTGGACCCTGCGCTCGCGAGTCTCGCCGAGCGCGCGACAGCCGCGCTCGGGCTCGACTACGCGGGCGTCGACCTGATCCCCGACCTGTCGATGCCGGGCGAAACAGGCGTGCCGCTGGTGCTCGAAGTAAACGGCGTCGCGGCATGGCGCGGGCTGCAATCGGTGACGACCGTCGATATCGCCGCGGCGCTGGTCGACGATCTGCTCGACCGCAAGCTCGCGGCCAGCCGCGCTACGACACTGCCGCTGCCCGCCGTGCCGCTCCATGGACGCTGATGATCTGCTCGGCCGCGCCCGCGCCGCCTTTTTGCTAGCGTGCCGGCTCGATGTCGAAACGGCGAAGCCGGGCAATGTCAGCATCGCGAGCGCGGGACACGGGATGCAGGCGGCGCAGTTCATCGACAGCGCCGAAGCCGCCGCGCCCGCGCTGTTCGCGCGCGGCGCGCGCGTCGGCGAGCGCATTCTCGATGCCGTGACGCGCACGCAGCGCGTCGCGGGCTGCAATACGAATCTGGGCATCGTGCTGCTGGTCGCGCCGCTTGCCGCCGCGCTGGAAACCTTGAGCGCAGCAGTATCGACTGCAAGTCCACTGGACGCCGCGCGCTGGCAGACATCCGTTGAAAGCGTGCTGTCGCGCCTCGACGTCGACGACGCCCGCGCTGCCTATCGCGCGATCTCGCTCGCCAATCCAGGCGGACTGGGCGACGCCCCCGAGCAGTCGGTGCATGCGCCGCCCACCGTCGGTCTGCGCGAGGCGATGTCACTGGCCGCCGAACGCGACAGCATCGCGCGTCAATACGCGAACGGTTTCGCCGGCATCTTCGGCACGGGCCTCGACGCAATCGCGAAATCGCACTGCAGCACGACGACGGGTATCACACTTGACGTCTTTCTCACCTTCCTCGGCGCGTGGCCCGATTCGCACATACTGCGCAAGCATGGCGCGCCCGTGGCGCAAAGTGTCACGCGCGAGGCGCGCGAACGTCATGTGCAATGGCGCGGCGAGCACGCCGCCCGGCTCGATGCATGGGACGCCGAACTGAAGGCGCAAGGCGTCAACCCAGGCACGAGCGCCGATCTGAGCGTCGCAACGCTGTTCGCCGCCGCGCTGCTCGACCCTTCGCGCTTCATGAGCGAGCGTCCCTGAGTTCGATTGGCATGGTTCCTGTTACACGGGAACGCGGTGCGTCCCCCTCAAACAACGCGCGGTTGGTCGCCACGCGTCGCGAGTTCGTCACACGTCGACAGACCCAATTCACTGGAGGAACAGCATGGCCAAGATCAACCGCGTAATGGTAGGCGAGTCGCTTATCGGCGAGGGCAATGAAGTTGCCCACATCGATCTGATCATCGGGCCGCGAGGCTCGGCAGCCGAATCGGCTTTCTGCCACGCGCTCACCAACAACAAGGACGGCTTCACGTCGCTGCTCGCAGTCGTTGCGCCGAATCTGCTGACCAAGCCCAACACCGTGATGTTCAACAAGGTGACGATCAAGGGCGCGAAGCAGGCGGTGCAGATGTTCGGTCCGGCGCAGCATGCCGTGGCGCTCGCCGTCGCGGATTGCGTCGAAGACGGCACGATTCCGAAGGACGAAGCCGACGACCTGTTCGTCTGTGTCGGCGTCTTCATCCACTGGGAAGCCGACGACGACAAGAAGATCCAGGAGTTCAACTACAAGGCCACACGTGAGGCACTGCAGCGCGCGGTAGCGGGCGAGCCGAGCGCCGCCGACGTCGTGTCGAAGAAGGCCTCGGCTGCACACCCGTTTGCGCCGAACTAGGCGCGCCTTATGCGTGACACGCAGTGTCGCGCGCGCAACGCGCGGCGGGCCGCGAAGGTCTGCCGCGCGTTGCGCCTCACGTGTTGCTTCGATCTTCGATGGATGCAGAACCCTACGCTAAAGGCTTCCACATGACCTCACGTTGTCGCGCGCGCCTCGCCGTCGCGGCGTTCGCGTGCGTTGCAGTGCTTCCGCTCTCCGCGCTGGCAGCCGATGCTGCCGCCCCCGCCAGCGGCTACGACTATCCGACACAAGGCCGCGTCGAATACGTGCTCGGCTGCATGGACGACAACGGCCATGATTTCGCCAACGTCTACAAGTGCTCGTGCGTCATCGACAAGATTGCGGCCGCCCTGCCATATGACGACTACGTCGAGCAGATGACGTTCGCGAAATACGCGACGCTCGGCGGAGAAGGCGGCAATGAATTCCGCGTCGACCGGGCGCGGGCGCAGACCAGGAAGTATCGTGCGTTGCAGCAAGAGGCATATCAGGCGTGCGGGCTCGCGAAGGCAACGCCATCCGCGGCGAAATAGGGCAACTGCGGGGCCTGCTGCGGCCGCGCTGACGACGTGCCCGTCTAATGCCGACGGACACGCCGGGTATACGCGTGCATCACTCAACGCGCTCGCGCTGCCGTTCGATGATCACACCGACGGCGGCGACATCGTCGAACTTTGCGGGTTTGCACAACTTGACGCGTACCCACTGAGCGCCGAACCTGTCGATCAACAGCCGGGCGATCTGCTCAGCCAGCGCTTCGAGAAGCTGCACCTTGTGTGTCGCAAGCAGCGTGTGCAGCTCGGCGCGCACGGCCGCGTAATTGATCGTGTCGTCGATCCGGTCCGTCTCGCACGCGCGCAGCGACGGCACGCCGATCGCGAGATCCAGTTGCACGGGCTGGCGCTCGTGCAGTTCAGCCGCATCGATGCCGATCACCGTCTGCGCGACGAAGCCCTCGATATACACGATATCGAGCGCGGCGCCGCGCTGCGGCGGCTCTGCCGGCTCATGCGCAGGCCGCGCGCTGGACGGCAACACGACAGTGAAATGGATGGGACTGCTGCCGGGGTTGAAACGGTCCATGTAGGGGCTCCACATTGAGGCGCGCGAGCGGCGCATCGGTTTTTACGGCAATCTGTCGATGCGAAGCAAAAAGCAGGCGCACTCGCCCACACTCGTACGACTATTTATTGATGTATCGCGACACGAGTTGTACAGTGTTTGCTGAGTGCCCTGGAACAGATTCAAACCACATATCGGCAGTTCTTTCACGCGCGCGAGAGACGCGCGGCACATCGGGAAACACACGGGGAAACACTTACATACAGCGCAGGCCGGGCCCATCGGCAACTGGATGGACACCGCGAGCCGAACGCATCGGAGACGCCCCTAATGTCATCGCTCGTTGACATCGATTCGCATGTCCGGGATGTACTGAACATCGTCAACAACCAGCCCGCCTCGTGTTCGATGAGCCATTCCGTCGCGCAGTCGTGGACGCGTTGCCTGGTCGATTTCGGCCTGGACCCTGGACGGTTCGTGCTGCCGCCCGTGCTGACACAGCACGAGCTAAACGTGCGGCGCGAGGCGGCGGGCGATCTGATCGCCTGCTCGAAGCTGGAAATGACCACGCTCTACCAGCAACTCGCCGACCCCGAACTCGCGGTGATACTCGTCGATGCCAACGGCGTGATCGTTCATCAGGTGTCGTCGGTGCCGTTCGGCGAGGCCGTGGCCGCCGACGGCCTGCGCCCCGGCGCCGTGTGGAGCGAGCGCGAAGCGGGTACGAACGGCATGGGCACGTGCCTGACGGAGCGCGAATGTCTCGCGATCTATCAGCATGAGCATTTCTATCCGCGCTATACGTCCCTCACCTGCTCGGCGGCGCCCATCTTCGACGAACGCGGCGCGATAGTCGGCGTGCTCGACGTGACGAGCCGCTCGCGGATGCTGCAGCAGCATTCGCTCGTGCTGGTCGGCATGTCGCGGCAGATGATCGAGAACCGGCTGATCGACTCGCGCTACCGGCGCGCCAACACGGTCCACTTCCATAGCCGCCCCGAATTCGTCGGCACGCTGCACGCGGGCAAGCTCGCTGTCGACGACGACGGCATCGTGCTCGCCGCCAATCGCAGCGCGCTGTTCCAGCTCGACCTGCGCTCGCCCGACCAGCTGTGCGGCAAGCGCATCGAAGAAGCGTTCAGCGCGACGCTCGAAGACATGATCGCGCGCAGCATTCGCGGCTCGTTCCATCCGATCACCGTGTACAGCGCGCACGCCAGCAACCGCTTCTTCGTGATCGCGCAGACGCCGCGCGACGCGACCTCGTTCGGCAACGCGAATCACGTGGCAACGAGCGCGCGCGGACAGTGGAGCGACGTATCGATCAACCGCAGTATCACTGCGCGCGCCAAAAGCGCGCGCGAGACGCGCGACGCGAAACCGGCGGCCGGGCTCGACAAGCTGTCGCATCTGGAATTCGGCGATCCGCGCATGGCTGCGCAGAGCCAGCTGGCCGCACGTGTGATCCAGCGGAAAATCCCGATTATTCTCAGAGGCCAGACGGGCACGGGCAAGGAAGTGTTCGCGAACGCGCTGCATAGCATCAGTCCCAACGCGGCGGGCGCATTCGTCGCGGTGAATTGCGCGTCGCTGCCGGAGACGCTGATCGAAAGCGAGCTGTTCGGCTATCGTGCGGGCGCGTTCACGGGCGCGCAGCGCGAAGGACGGCGCGGCAAGATCGTGCAGGCGAACAACGGCACGCTGTTTCTCGATGAAATCGGCGACATGCCGATGGCCTTGCAGGCGCGGCTGTTACGCGTGATCGAGGAACGCGAGGTGACGCCGCTCGGCGCCGAAACCACCATCAAGGTCGATTTCCAGCTGATCAGCGCGAGCCACCGCAATCTGCTCGATCTCGTGCAGCGCGGCCTGTTCCGCGAAGACCTGTACTACCGGCTCAACGGCATCGAGATCAACCTGCCGCCGCTGTGCGAGCGCGCCGATCTGTTGCCGCTCGTGCAGCACATACTCGAAAGCGAATCGGAAGACCCGCCCGAACTCAGCGCCGAAGCGCGACAGGCGCTCGCGAACTACGCGTGGCCCGGCAACATCCGGCAGTTGCGGCACGTATTGCAGATGGCGATCGCGCTGTGCGACGGACCGGAGATACGCTGCGCGCATCTGCCGGCGGAGATCGTCGATGAAATGCGCGGCGCGGGCGGCGCGCCCGCGCGCGCTTCGGCGGCGGGACCGTTGGCGCAACAGGCAAACGCAGGAGCCGTGCCGTTCGACGACGAGGCTGATCTGTCCGCCCTCAACGCGATCCAGATCAAGGAGCGCGAAACGGTGCTCGCGATGCTCGACGAGCACCGCTGGAACGTGAGCAACGTTGCGAAGACGCTCGGCATCAGCCGCAACACCTTGTACCGGAAGATGCACAGACTGCACATCCGGCTGTCGCACGACGCCTCGCAGGCGTCCGTCGACGACGCGTGCGGCAAGTGACTCACAGATGACCCGTACATGACCCGCGTATGAGCGCACCGTCGCCCGCCCGCCGCCCTGGCGTTTTTCGCCCCGACGCGCGCTTCGCGTGGTGCATCACGGGCTCGGGACACATGCTGGAAGAATCGATCGACATCGCGCTCGCGCTGCCGGGCGCCGATCTGTTTCTGTCCGCTGCCGGCGAGGAAGTGTTGCCGCTTTACGGTTGGCCCGTGCCCAGGCTGCGCGAGCATTTTCGCGTGATGCGCGACAACAGCGCGAGCAGCGTGCCCGTCGGCATGCTCTACGAGGGCCTCTATCACACAGTCGTGATTGCGCCTGCGACCAGCAACACGGTTGCCAAATGCGCCTTCGGCATCTCCGACACGCTGCCGACCAATCTTTATGCTCAGGCAGGCAAGCAATGCGTGCCCGGCATCGTTTTCGCGTGCGACACCGAGCCGAGCGTCATCACGCAGAGCCCGCACGAGTGGGTCGAAGTGCGTCCGCGCGCGATCGAGCTGGAAAATGTCGAGCGGCTTGCGCGCATCGAATACACGACTGTTGCGCGCTCGCTCGACGAACTGCGCGCGGCATTGAGCGAACGGCTGTCGAACCTCGGGCTTGCATGGAACACATCGTCTTCCTGACTGGCAGGCTTGCCGAAAAAAGCGTCGTGCAGGTACTGGAGGGCATGACGAACGCGCCATTCACGTGGGAGGTGCGCGAGATCGGCTTGCAGGTTGCCGCGCTGATGACGGCCGACATGATCCGCCGGCGTGTGCCTTTGCCGCTGCGCGCGGACCGGATGATCGTGCCGGGGCGCTGTCGCGGTGATCTTCTGGCGTTGAGCGAGCATTTCGGCTTGCCCGTCGAGCGTGGTCCGGAGGAGGCGAAGGATTTGCCGCTGCATTTCGGGCAGGCCGCGCGGAAGTTCGATCTGTCGCGTTACTCGACGGAGATTTTTGCGGAGATCGTCGATGCGCCGAGACTCGATCTCGATGGAATCGCTGCGCGGGCGAGGCATTATGCGGAGCAAGGCGCGGATGTGATTGACGTGGGCTGTCTGCCTGATACGCCTTTTCCGCATCTCGAGGATGCTGTGCGGATGCTGAAGGATGGCGGCTATCGGGTGAGCGTGGATTCGATGGTGACGGATGAGCTTCTGCGCGGCGGGCGCGCGGGGGCCGATTATCTGATGAGTCTCAACGTGGACACGTTGTGGGTTGCTGACGAAGTATCGTCGACGCCGGTTGTGGTTGCGCGCGAGCCGCGTGACACGGCTTCGTTGCATCAGGCGATTGATGCGCTCGTTGCGCGTGGCAAGCCGTTTCTGGCCGATCCTATTCTTGATCCGATTCCGTTTGGCTTTGCTGCTTCTATCGCGCGGTATGTCGCATTGCGGGAGCGGTATGCCGATGTTGCCATCATGCTTGGTGTTGGAAATCTTACCGAGCTGACGGAAGCTGATACGAGTGGCATTAATGCGGTGCTGCTCGGTATTGCTGCTGAGTTGCGCGTTTCTGCTGTGCTGACCACTTCCGTTAGCCTGCATGCGCGGCGTGCCGTGCGTGAGGCTGACGTTGCACGGCGTGTCATGCATGCCGCTTTTGAGGCGCAGGTGCTGCCTAAAGGTATCGATTCTGATTTGTCTGCTTTACATGCCAGGCGGCCTTTTCCTTATGACGCTGATGAGATCGCTGCGTTTGCCGCACAGGTGCGGGATCCGAATTTTCGTGTTCAGGTCACTACGGATGGGATTCATGTTTATAACCGCGACGTGCATGTTGTTGAAGGGGATCCGTTTGATTTGTTTCCGCATCTGAAGCTTCAGGATGATGGCGGGCATGCGTTTTATATGGGCGTGCAGACAGCACGGGCGGAGATCGCCTGGCGGCTGGGGAAGAGGTTTGATCAGGATCAGGCGCTGGATTGGGGGTGTCAGGTGGAACGGGCTGTTGAAGACCTTCAGGTCTGGTGTGCCCCTGGCACGACGAAGTTGAAAGGGTCTTAATAGGGGGTGCTGGGGGGGTTGTTTGGCTGCGTTTGCCTATGCGGTGGCATCCGTGAATTGGCTTTGCGGTGGCATCCGTGAATTGGCTTTGCGCTGGCATCCGCGTTACGTTAGCTCGCTTCATGCGTCGCCCCTGTGCGGGGCGGCACCTACTTTTCTTTGCCGCCGCAAAGAAAAGTAGGCAAAAGAAAGCGGCTCACACCGCCAGCGCTAGTTCTTGCCTGAGGGCCCCCAAAAGTTCTTACGCTTCACACGACAACCACGTGACCCACGTCCGTTGCCAACGCTCTGAATGAGCGCCTCACCCGCTTCACACACCCGCGTCATACCATGCCGTGCCAGACAGTCCACCGCCGCCCAGGTGGCAAACTGTGTGTAGGCCGTAGTACCTCGCGCGCCTCACTCCGGACCGATAGCGCACGCCCCACCCGGTAAGAGCACCACCCTATACGACGCGACAACCTACACACAGTTTGCCACCTGGGCGGCACATACCATTCGCTGCCGCTTGCCCGGGTACGGGTGATCGAAGCGGGTGAGGCGTTTATTCGAAGCGTTGGCAACGGGCATGCGTCATGTGGTTGCCGAGTGAAGCGTGGGGACGTTGGGGGCCCGTGGGTAAACGTCAAGAATTGGCGGTGTGAGCCGCTTTCTTTTGCCTACTTTTCTTTGCGGCGGCAAAGAAAAGTAGGTGCCGCCCCGCACAGGGGCGACGCATGAAGCGAGCTAACGTAACGCGGATGCCAGCGCAGAGTCTGGAAACCCAAAACAAAAGCAAAAGCAAAAACCAAAAGCAAAAACCAAAAGGCGAAACAAAAAAAACCTGACGACCCCAGCGGGGCCACAACCTCCAGGCCGTCAGCCAAGACACAGACAGACAGACAGACAGACAGACACACACAACACTGAGCCACACCCCGCCCCAAAAAACTCACTTTCACGCACGCGACTTCCTATCCCTCAACTGCAAGATCATGGGCGTAAAAATCAACTGCATAGCAAGTCCCATCTTCCCGCCAGGCACAACAATGACATTAGGCCGCGACATAAAGGAGTCATGCAACATCGTAAGCAGATAAGGAAAGTCGATCCCTTTGGGCTTGGAAAACCGGATCACTACAAAGCTCTCATCAGGTTGCGGAATCTCCCGAGCGGTAAAAGGATTAGAAGTATCAACAGTGGGAACACGTTGAAAATTGACATGCGTACGCGAAAACTGCGGGCAAATGTAATTCACATAATCCGGCATCCGCCGCAAAATCGTATCCACCACCGCCTCATGCGAATAACCGCGCAGCGTCTGGTCACGATGCAGCTTTTGGATCCACTCCAGATTGATGATCGGCACCACGCCGACGAGCAGATCCGCATGCTGTGCGATGTCGACCTTGCTGGTCACGGCCGCACCATGAAGCCCTTCGTAAAACATCATGTCCGTGCCCGGCGAAATATCCTCCCACGGCGTAAACGTCCCCGGGTCCTGCTTGTACACCACCGCGTCCGCTTCATCGTGCACGTAGCGCCGGAACTTCCCGCCACCCGAACTCCCATAACTCGCGAACAACTGCTCCAACTCCTCGAGCAGGTTCGCATCGGGCCCGAAGTGGCTGAAGTTGCGCACGCCGTCCCGCTCGCTCTGCCGCAACGCCTCGCGCATGCCGAGCCGGTCGTACCGATGGAACGCATCGCCTTCGACAATCTGCGCATTGATCTTCTCCCTGCGAAAAATATGCGTGAAGCTCCTCATGACGGTAGTCGTGCCCGCCCCGCTCGACCCCGTCACCGCAACGATCGGATGTCTGACTGACATGCGCTGTCTCCTTGCTACAGTTCAAGAGTCAGACCGAGGTCTCCGGAAGGAACAATGAGCGCTCACGAAAAAGCGGCGACGTGAAAGGCATGTCGATACCCAGGTCGTGCTCGCGGTGGTAGCGCCCAATACGCGCCACTTCGCTCGACGAGCCGAGTATCAGCGGCATGCGCTCATGGAACGTGCGCGGCGCGCCGTCGAGCACGCGCTCGCGGCCCGTCGTCGCCATGCCGCCCGCCTGCTCGACCAGAAAGCCCAGCGGGCTCGCGTCGTAGACGGCGGACAGGCGCCCGCGCATCGCCGAGCGCGTCCGGAAGTCGCGCGGCATCAGGAACAGCCCGCCGCGCATCAGAATGCGATGCACTTCGGGCACCAGCGCGTCGCTCCAGCGCAGACTGAAATCGCGCTCGCGGCAGCCCGCGCGGCCCTCGCGGCACTCGTGCACGTAACGGCGCACGGGCGGCTCCCAGAAGCGCTCGTTGGAGGCGTCGACGGCAATCTCGCCCGTCTCCTCCGGAATGCGGATCGATGGATGCGTGAGCATGAACTCGTCCGTCTGGCCGTCGAGCGTGAAGCCGTGCGTGCCCTCGCCAAGCGTGATGACGAGCATCGTCGCCGGGCCGTAGATCGTGTACCCCGCTGCCGCCTGTTCACGGCCGGGTTGAAGGAACGGCGCGCCATACGCTTCGCCATAGGATTCGCAGTCCAGCTCGCCATAGGCTTGCGCTCGCGCGTCGCCGCCGTTCACATCGCTGCCTTGCGGCTGCACGCGCATCACCGAAAAGATCGAACCCGCCGTGCCGTTGATGTCCGCATTCCACGGGCAGTTCAGCGGATCGAATGCAAGCTGGTACTCGGGCATGGCCGCGCCGTCCAGAGGCGCCGCGCGGCCGTTGCGCATAGCCGCCTCGGCCAGCTTGCGACGTCGCGTGGAATACGCGAGCACCGCGCCGCCCGCTACCGAATCGGCCTGCGCGCTCTCGCCCAGCGTGCCGCGCGCAAGCGCCGCGCCGATGGTCTTCACCGACGCCGCGACGTCGTGCAGCACGGCCTGCAACGCGGTGGACGGCCGTGTCGACATCAGATGGTCAGCGTCGCCAGCCAGGAACCTCGTGAGCGTAATGTTTGCGTGACGCATGATGCTCTCCTACGAAGTGGGGAATTCTGGCGCGGCGCCGGGTTCCATCCCGGCGCCGCCTGATTCGGAGAACACGCTGCTCGCGCGGATATCGGCGGCGCTCAGCAGCGTCAGCGCGGCTGGGTCGGCGCTTGCGCCGCCGCCCAGCGCATCGGCGAACAGGCGATTGGCCTGGCGCAGGCGCGCGCGGTCGAGCGCGTTGCGCACCGAGCGCGCGTTCGCGAAGTTCGGCTGACGCACGCGCCGCGCGAGGTAGTCCTCGAAAGCGCGGCGCGCGTCGGCGTCGAACCGGTAATGCATCGTGTCGAGCATGCGCCCGGCGATCAGCAGCAGTTCGTCGGGTGCATAGTCGGGAAACGACAGGTGGTGCGCAATCCGCGAGCGAAAGCCCGGATTGCTGCGAAAGAAGGTGTCCATCCGCGCGGCGTAGCCGGCCAGAATCACGACGAGATCGTCGCGCTGGTTCTCCATCGTCTGGAGCAGGATTTCGATCGACTCCTGGCCGTAATCGCGCTCGTTTTCCGGGCGATACAGGTAATACGCCTCGTCGATGAACAGCACGCCGCCCATCGCGCGCTTGAGCACTTCGCGTGTTTTCGGCGCGGTGTGGCCGATGTACTGGCCGACCAGATCGTCGCGCGTCACCGAAACCAGATGATTGCGCCGGATATAACCGAGCCGGAACAGCACATCCGCCATGCGCAGCGCGACGGTGGTCTTGCCGGTGCCGGGATTGCCGCTGAAACACATGTGCAGCGTCGGCGCGCCGCATTCGATGCCGAGCGCTTCCCGCGCTCGGCCCACCAGCAGTTGCGCGGCGATCTCGCGGATGCGCGTCTTCACGGGCGCGAGGCCGACCAGATCGCGATCGAGTTCGTCGAGCACCTCGGCGATGCCCGACTCGTGAAAGAGCGCGAGCAGGTCGACGCGCGGCGCTTGCATTTCCTCCTGTGCCGGTGGCTCCGTGACGACGGCGTTCATGACGATGTCTCCCTGTTGGTGTTCTGATCCGCGGGACGGGCGTGCCTCCGCTAGCGCGGCGCGGCGCGCACCGTCGTGAGCGAATAGCGCTGCACGCGCGAGCGGTCGTCCTGGCGCCCCAGCACGAAGGGCGGCTCCACCTCCGGCCGGTTGACGATGAACGACAGCCGCATCGTTTCGAAACCACGCACCGAATCGAAGGCATTCACCTTGATGTAGTGCTGCGGATACGCGTCGCGGCACCGCGTCACTTCCATCATCACGCCCGCTGCGTCGCGCAGATCGAACATCGGCAGGCCCCACATTTCCCAGTACGTATTGCGCGGATGCGGGTCGTCGGTGAATTCGACCGAGCACGACCAGCCCTGGCTCAGCGCGTACTGGATCTGCATGCGGATTTCGTCGTCGGTCAGATCGGGCAGGAAAGAAAACGTCCCCTGGGTGATGCGCATGGCGGGCTCCTCATTCGGATGCGGCGGGTACGACGCTGATGGCTCAGGCCACGCTCGGCGTGACGGCGAAATCGGGTGTATCGGTCGGCGTGTAGTTGAACGTGATGTCGCCCCATGTATCGAGCGCCTGCTTGAGCGGCGTGCAATGACGCGCTGCCGCTTCGAGCAGATCGGGGCCTTCGCTGGCGATGTCGCGGCCTTCGTTGCGCGCCTTGACCATCGTTTCGAGCGCGACGCGGTTTGCCGTCGCGCCCGCCTGAATGCCGGACGGATGGCCGATCGTGCCGCCGCCGAACTGCAGGATCGCGTCATCGCCGAACAGATCGAGCAACTGATGCATCTGCCCCGCGTGAATGCCGCCCGACGCGACGGGCATCACCTTGCGCAAGCCCGCCCACGGCTGGTCGAAATAGAGGCCGCGCGTAAGATCGACGGGATTGTGGGACTCGCGCAGCACGTTGTAATAGCCCTGCACCGAGAGCGGATCGCCATCGAGCTTGCCGACGGCCGTGCCCGCATGCGCGTGATCGACGCCCGCCATGCGCAGCCACTTCGCGATCACCCGAAACGAAATGCCGTGGTTGCGCTGCCGCGTATATGTGCCGTGTCCGGCGCGATGCAGATGCAGGATCATGTCGTTCTTGCGCGCCCAGCGTCCCATCGACGTGATCGCCGTCCAGCCGATCACCAGATCGATCATCACGATGCACGAGCCGAGTTCCTTTGCGAATTCGGCGCGTTCGTACATGTCCTCCATCGTGCCCGCCGTCACGTTCAGGTAGTGGCCCTTCAGTTCGCCCGTTTCGGCTTGCGCGCGGGCTACCGCCTCCATCGCGAACAGGTAGCGGTCGCGCCAATGCATGAAGGGCTGCGAATTGATGTTTTCGTCATCCTTCAGAAAGTCGAGACCGCCCTTGAGGCCTTCGTACACGACGCGCCCATAGTTCTTGCCCGACAGCCCGAGCTTGGGCTTGACGGTTGCGCCGAGCAGCGGGCGGCCGTATTTGTCGAGCCGTTCGCGTTCGACGACGATGCCTGTCGGCGGGCCCTGAAAGGTCTTTAGATACGCGACGGGAATGCGCATGTCTTCGAGCCGCAGCGCTTTCAGGGGCTTGAAGCCGAACACATTGCCGATGATCGAGGCAGTGAGGTTCGCAACGGAGCCTTCCTCGAACAGATCGAGGTCATAGGCGATGAACGCGAAGTACTGCGGTTCGCTTTCGCTGGCGCTGGGGACGAGATCGACGCGAAACGCTTTGGCGCGGTACATGTCGCACGCGGTCAGGCGGTCGGTCCAGACCACGGTCCAGGTGGCCGTCGACGATTCGCCCGCGACGGCGGCGGCGGCTTCTTCGGGCTCGACGCCCGGCTGTGGCGTGATGCGGAACAGCGCGATGATGTCGGTGTCTTTTGGCGTGTAGTCCGGCTGCCAGTAGCCCATCTCGCGATACTTGAGGACACCCGCTGAATAGCGCGAGCGTTGCGGTGTGCTTTCTGGTGTGCGTTCGCTGCCTGCGGGCTTCACGGCTTCCTTGCTGAAATCGTTCATCGCGCTGCCTCGATATGGATCGTGGCGCGCCTGTGGTGCTGCGCACGCCTTGGGTGGGAGCTGGCGCGCATCGAAAGTCGCCGGCCTTGCAGGTCAATGTAGGCGGCATGCCGGATGAAGTGAATTCACGATTTTTTTCAGCAGGCTTAAGTGATCCGTTAACACGCGTGCACCGAATGCAAAATGCGTCCACAATGGGTTATCGGCTCGTGGAACACTTTGCTGCGGTTCCGCTACAGTAAGGCGCGTAAACGGCGCGCCCTTTCCCGTCGGGCTGTAACTGGTACGACAGTTGCATCAGCAACATGGGCCGAGGCGAAGGGATGTGTTGCGTGCGCGCATGCAGGCGTTCTTTCGCAATGGGACCGCCGTTTTTGTTTTCTTCATTCGCTAAAGGAGGACGAACATGCAGTGGACTACCCCTGGATATACCGATATGCGGTTCGGGTTTGAAATTACGATGTATATCGCTACGAGGTGATGGCCCCGTACGGGGCCGGGCCTGGTTTTCGTCGTGGGTTTTTTTTGCCGGGACGGCCCCGTCTGTTTTTTGCTTTTTCGTTTTTGATTGTGGTTTTTGTGCGGTGCCGCAAGCAGTTGCTGTCTGTTAGCGCGCTTCGCGCGTCGCCGTTCGGTGTGCTGGCTTTTGCGCTGGCATCCGCGATTCGTTAGCGCGCTTCAGGCGTCGCCGTTTCGGTGGGCTGGCCTCGGCGCTGGCATCCGCGTTACGTTAGCCCCCTTCACGCGTCGCCCCTGTGCGGGGCGGCACCTACTTTTCTTTGCCGCCGCAAAGAAAAGTAGGCAAAAGAAAGCGGCTCACACCGCCAATTCTTGACGTTTGTCCACGGGCCCCCCACGTCCCCACACTTCACTCGGCAACCACATGACGCATGCCCGTTGCCAACGCTTCGAATAAACGCCTCACCCGCTTCGATCACCCGTACCCGGGCAAGCGGCAGCGAATGGTATGTGCCGCCCAGGTGGCAAACTGTGTGTAGGTTGTCGCGTCGTATAGGGTGGCGCTCTTACCGGGTGGGGCGTGCGCTATCGGTCCGGAGTGATGCGTGTGGAGCACCGAGGGCCGACACACAGTTTGCCACCTGGGCGGCGGTGGACTGTCTGGCACGACATCGTGACATGCGGGTGCGTGAAGCGGGTGAGGCACTCGTTCAGAGCGTTGGCAACGAACGTGGGTCACGTGGTTGCCGTCTGAAGCGTAAGACCCTTTGAGGGCCCTCAGGCAGGAACTAGAATTGGCGGTGTGAGCCGCTTTCTTTTGCCTACTTTTCTTTGCGGCGGCAAAGAAAAGTAGGTGCCGCCCCGCACAGGGGCGACGCCTGAAGCACGCTAACGTAACGCGGATGCCAGCGAAAACGCAATTCGCGGATGCCAACGCAAAGACAAACGCCCAGTGCAAAGGCAAAACCAAACCAAAACCAAACCAAAACCAAACGATGATCCACGAAACCATCATCACAACATGCTCCACCGACGGCGTCGCCCACACCGCCCCGATGGGCATTCGTCACGACGAAAGCGGCCTGACGATCCTCGCCCCATTCAGGCCATCAAAAACACTAGACAACGTACTAGCCACCCGCGCAGCGGTAATCAACTTCACGACCAACGTCCGCGTCTTCGCCGGCTGCGTAACGGGCACCCAACGCGACTGGCCGACAAGCCCGGCCACCAAAGTCCCGAGCCTCAGGCTAAAAGAATCCCTCGCCCACAGCGAACTAACCCTCGATCACGTCACAGAAGAAGACCCACAACGTCCAGTCCTCCACATGCGCTGCGTGCACACGGAAAACCACGCCCCTTTCACGGGCTTCAACCGCGCTCAGGCAGCCGTCGTCGAAGGCGCCATCCTCGTGAGCCGGCTCTTCATGCTGCCCGCCGACAAGATCGACCGCGAAATGGCCTACCTGCAGATCGCCATCGACAAAACCGCCGGCCCCGATGAACTCACCGCATGGCAATGGATCACAGCCGCCGTGGAACGCTTCCGTACAACCGGCAACGCCGCCGACAAAAAAACCGCACCGCACTCGTCCTGACGGAGACCCCGATGACCGCATTGCTCGCAAGCGTCCGCTCGGCGGAAGAAGCGTTCGACGCAGCCGGCGCCGGCGCCGACCTGATCGATCTGAAGGAACCCCTCGAAGGCGCGCTCGGCGGCGTGTCGATCGACAACATCTGGCGCATCGCGCGCACGCTGCGCTCGCGCTATCCCGTCAAACCCATCAGCGCCACGATCGGCGACCTGCCGCCCGATGCGCTCGACGCCATCACGGCACGCATCGACGAAGTCGCCGAAACAGGTGTGGATTTCGTCAAGGTCGGCGTCGTGCCGGGACCGCATGCGCACGGCTGCCTCGCGCGCATCGCCGGCTTGCAAGCCAACGTGTTGCCCGTGCTGTTGTGCGACGACGGCGTCGATGCGGAACTCGTCGCGTATGCCGTCTCGCTCGGCTTCGCAGGCATCGTGTTCGATACGGCAGGCAAGACGGGCCGCACGCTGCTCGATTGCATCGACCACGCAACGCTTGCGCGCTACATCGCGACGATACGCGCGTCGGGCGCGATGGCCTGCATCGCCGGTTCGCTAGGCTGGACACAACTCGACGCGATCCGCACGCTCGCGCCCGATGTCGCGGGCTTTCGCACCGCGCTATGCGAGAACGGCCGCACCTCGCGCCTCGATCCGCGCCGTGTCGCGCAATGGGCCGACGCGCTGCATCACGCTGCCGCCGTCGCGTCCACAGCTCCCGCGTAACAATCCGCGTCAAGCGCGCGGCATCGCGCCCTCACACCGCCGACGCATTCAGCAGCCGGTCGCGCACCAGCGCGACATCCGTCTTGCTGAACAACTCGACTTCGTAGTTCGCCTCTTTCACGTAACGGACAAAGCTCGCGTCGATCACGCCATCCGACGCGAGTGTCCCGAGCGGCACGTTCGCGCCGACCGGGCACGACTTCACCACCATCAGACGCTCGGCGTTCAGAGACGTCGACAGCCACGCGGCGAGGCTGTCGGAGGTCGTGTCCCAGTTGGTCATCGAGTTGGGCGTGACGCGCATCAGGCTCACGGGCATCCACACGGCAACCTTGCCGTGACGCAGCGCGCGCCGGATCAGTTCCTCGCTGGTCGCCAGCACGAGGTCGGGCAGCACGGCCTGCATCATCAGCGCGTACTGCGTCATCGCGAGCAGGCACATGTTGTGGGCGGCGAGATCGTCGAATTGCCATTCCTGCTGATACACGCGCACGCTGTCCGCAAAATCACCGCCGCCCGGCACGATCACCACGCGCCCGCCGCCGACCTCCCACAGCTGCGTGAGCCAGTCCCGCAGCGACGGGTCGTGACTCAGGCTGCCCCCGATCTTCACCACCCACATGTCCGTTACCTCGCTTTCGTTCGACCTCGCGACGGGCATGCCCGACGGCCCGGCCCGTCCGCGTCCGCCCTGCACTCGCGGCGCCATCGCGAGTCTGCGCTGGCCGCGCCGCACGCGCATCGATCGCGCCGCGCCCGGCGCGTCGCAGGCAGGCCCCGCCCCGTTGACCGCGTCACGCGGCGCGCTGCGCTCGCCTGCTCGCCGACATCAGCCATGCGACGGCCACGCTCGGCGCGCATGTCGCGATCCATTCGGCGGCATCCGCCGGCGCGTTGCCTGCTATCTGCGTGAGCGTGCCGAAATCCACGTAGTCGCGCGCCTGGGTCTTCGCCAGCGCCGCGGCCAGAAAGCGCCCGCAGCCCGCGCCGACGACGGGCGCGCGCGCCAGCGACGGATGCGCCGCACACACCTGCTCGAAGCTTGCGCCGATCGCGCGCAGCTGCGCGTCGCGCCATGTGTGCGCGAACTCGCGCCATTCGTCTTCGGTCGCCTCGCCCGCATCGCGGCCAATCGTTCTCGCCAGCCGCGCGCAGCTTGCCGCGATGGTCTTCGGCCCGTTGTCGGCGCTCGCATGCTGGTCGTGCGGCGGCCACAGTTCCCCCGTCAGCCGGTAAATGTCGGCGCTCGTCGCGAACCATTCGTTCATCACGCCCGCCGTCTCGCCGCGAAACGCGATGCGATGCGCGATGCCGCACAACGGCGTGCGAACGACCCCGTGATAAGCGAGCTCGCCTGTGACGAGACGCGTCGCGTCGCTGACGCCGCGTGCGGCGACACGCGCTTCGGCAACGGGCACGATGTCGGTCGTCGTGCTGCCGATATCGATCAGCACGCAATCGCGCATGCGGGTCGCGACATGCTGCGCCGTCGCGAGCCAGTTCGCCGACGCGACGGCACGCCATTGCGCGACGCTCTGCGCAGCATCCAGCCAGCCGCACGCGCCTGCGAAAAACGCCGTATCGGCGCCGAGCCGCGCGCCTAAGGCATCGACGAGCGCACGCACGCCGTGCTCGCGGTCGGCGAACAGATCGACCATTTCGCCCGTCATCGTGACCGCGTGGCGCGCGCTCGCGTGAGTGAGATCGGGCCAGCGTTCAGCCGCCGAACCGATCGCGCGATGCAGATGATCGAGCCCCTGCCACAGCGGACACGCCCATTGCGCGATATCGGTGACGGCACCGTCCGCGTCGACACGCGACACCTTCACATGCGCGCCGCCGACGTCCCAGCCGAACACGGCAGGCCCGGCAATTGACGGCGCCGGCACGGACGCGCTCATGATCCCGCTCCGCATGCGGACAGCTTCGCTCCCGCTGCGCCGCCGGACGCCGAATCAGTCACACGCGGCGCGGCCCGCAGGCCGTGTGCCGCCAGCACGTCGGCGGCGAGATTGCGGCCGAGCCGCGCGGACAAGCCCGCATACGCGACGGTCGCGCGCGGATTGACCTCGATCACGACCGGGCCGCGCGCCGGATGCCACACGACATCGATGCCGGCAAACCCGCGCAAGCCGGGCAGCGACGCCGCGACCTGCTGCGCGAGCGCGTCGAGCGTGCGGCCTTGCGGGCTGTCGCGATCGATACGGTCGATATCCACGCCATCGAAGCCGACCACCTGCCCCGCATGGCCCGCCACATGCGCGGCGACGTCTATCCTCTGCCGGTTGATGCTGACGAGCGTCGCGCCCGCCTGATCGCAGATCAGCGACAGGCTCAGCGCGTCGCCGTCCACCCAGGCCTGCAGCACGGTTTCGCGTTGCGCCGCGCGCCGCACCGCATATTCAGCGCGTGCCGCGTCGGCGTCGTCGAACACCAGTGTGTCGAGGCCGCCCGCGCCGTCGTCGGGCTTGACGACCCAGCGTGACTGCGTGCGCGGATCGAGCTGCGCCGGTTCGAGCGCGGGCGTGGCGGCAATCCCGCGCGACGCGAGCCGCGCCGCCGTCGCACGCTTGCTCGACGCGAGCGCGATCGCTTCCTTCGTGCAACCGATCCAGCGCGCGGGACCGACGGCGTCGGCGAGATCGAGCATCAGGCCATCGCATTCGGGCGCGACGATCCACGCGTAGTCGTGCTCGCGAGCGGCGCGCGAGACGAACTCCAGCATCGACTCGCCCGGCCTCGCGCGGCAATGCGCCACGCCCTGCGCGACCTGCTCGAAGCGCGAACTCGCGAAGCTGACCTCCACGCCGTCGAGCTGCCGCAGATCGCCAACGATCGCATCGCGCATCACGCGCCCTTCGACGACCAGCGCGCTCAGATCCGCGAGACTGCTGCTGCCCGCGAGTTGCGCGTCGATGCCACCGCCAGTGAGATACTCATAAACCCAGAGCTTCATCAAGGAACGTCTCCGCATGCAGGTGATCCCGGTTCTCGATCTGCTCGACGGCCACGCGGTCCGCGCGATACGCGGCGACCGCGCGAACTATCGCCCCATCCAGTCTTCGCTGTGCGCAACGAGCGAGCCGCTACCCGTCGCCCGCGCCCTCGTTGCCGCGACGGCCGCGCCGGCGCTGTACGTCGCGGACCTCGGCGCGATCATGTCGCGCGACGCCGATCCGTCGACGCTGGCCGTGCTCGCCGCGACCCTCGCGAACGCACATGTCCATGCGCATCTCGAGCCGCCCAGCGGCCCGTTCGAAATCTGGCTCGACGCGGGCTTCGCCGATTACCCGTCGATGCTCGCCCACCTCTCGCGCATCGCCGCCGCAACCGGCTCCGCCCACACGCGCATCGTGCCCGTGTTCGGCACCGAATCGCTGCACTCGCTCGACGCGCTGCGCGAGGCCGAAGCGGCTGGCTACGCGCCCATCCTGTCGCTCGATCACCGCGGCCGTCAGCTGATCGCGGCACCCGAACTCGCGCAGGCGCTGCGCGCTCCCGCATCGTGGCCGTCGCGCGTGATCGTGATGACGC
Source organism: Paraburkholderia caribensis (assembly GCF_002902945.1). NCBI lineage: Bacteria > Pseudomonadati > Pseudomonadota > Betaproteobacteria > Burkholderiales > Burkholderiaceae > Paraburkholderia > Paraburkholderia caribensis. Next base: position 728,870 of record NZ_CP026103.1, on the reverse strand, counting down.
TCGATCAGGTCGGCGCCGACGCCGGCCCCGACCTCGACACCCTCAACCTGATCCACGCACAGGCGGGCCAGCGTTCGATCATCGGCGCAGGCGGTATCCGTCATCGCGACGATCTCGATGCAGCAGCACGCAGCGGCGCGCGGGCATGGCTCGTCGCATCGGCGCTTCACGACGGCAGGCTTCGCACGCCAGCCGCAATGCGCTCCGGCGCCGCGACCTGATCCGCGAAACAATATCCATGCCACGCGGCCCGCGGCGCAGCAACGGCGCGGCTCGCATGGGCAATGGGCCGCCCACTGTCCTCAAGTGACACACTGTTGCAGCGCGAAGCACATACTGTGCTGCGCGCGGCCTGTCGCGCGGCGGGATGTCCCGGCTCGCCCATGAGGTGTTCAGGTTCGGCGCAGCGGGCCGTTTCCGCGCGTTTTGCCCGCGCGGTCACGTCGAAACGCCCAGCGGCTTGCTGGCCCAAGGCCGCCGCCAACTGGCGATGAAATCGGCACGGACCTTGCTGATCGGGGTCTTATGCACGAGTCCACGTCCCCCGTCACACATGTCAACGCGACATCCGCCGCCGATGGGCCATTGCCATCCGTTTCGACGAGCCGCGACTGGACCTGCCCGTTCTGCCCTTTGCTGTGCGACGACATCGAGGCCCATCTCTCCCGTGCCCAGACGCTCGCAGCACCCCACACGCAATGCGCGCGGCTCGCCGATGCCCTGGCTCGCCATGACGCCGGCGACAACGTCTGCTCGCCCGGTATCGACGGCGCCCCCGTCTCGCTCGATATCGCGCTCGACGCAGCCGCCGCCGTGCTCGCGCAGGCTCGCCGGCCGCTCTTTGGCGGCTGCGCAACGGATATCGCCGGTGCGCGCGCGCTCTATGCGCTTGCTGCCGGCTGCGGCGCGGTCCTCGATTCGCTGCATGGCGACGCGCTGAGCGCTGCGACGCTCGCGCTGCAGGATCGCGGCGCGTTCTTCACGACCTTGTCGGAAGTGCGCTCGCGCGCCGATCTGCTGGTGGTTTTCTCATGCGAGCCCGCCGCCCGGCATCCGCGCTTTTACGAGCGCATTGCGAGCGGCACGTCGATGCAGCGCGACATCCGCTTCGTCTGTTGCGCAACCGATCCGGCCGCCAGTCAGGCGACTGACACGCGTAGTACCTCGCTACTCGCCGACGCTTCGCCGCACGACGTGCTCGCGCTCTGGTCGGCGCTGGCAGAAGGCCGCCGGGCCGAATCTCTCGATGACGGCGCGGGCATCGCGAACTCGCTCGCCTCGTTGATGGCGCGCATCGCGCAAGCGCGCTACACGGCCTTCGTGATCGAACCCGCCGCGTTGCCTCACCCGCATGCGGCGCTGCTGATCGAAGCGCTGCATCGCATCGTCAAGGCGATCAACCGCACGAACCGGGCAGGCGTCCTGACCCTCGGCGGCGCGGACGGCGTGCTGAGCGTCAACCAGACGGTCGCGTGGCTGTCGGGCTTTCCGTTACGGACACGCGTGTCGAAGCCCGACCGGCCACCCGGCACGCCGCCGCTCGACCACGATCCGTATCGCTATCGCACCGAACGTCTGCTCGCCGCGCGCGAAGCGGATGCGTTGCTGTGGACGGCGAGCTTCGACCCGCATCCGCCGCCGTCCACGCTCGACGCGAACACGCCTTTGATCGTGCTCGGCACGCCGGCGCTCGGCTCCGCGCTCGATCCGCACGCGCGCGGCGCGAAGACGATCTTCATTCCCGTCGCGACGCCCGGCATCGACAGCGATGGCCACCTGTTTCGCGTCGATACGTCCGTCGTCGTGCCGCTGCATGCGGCGCGGCACGTTGCGCTGCCAACCGTCGCGTCCATCGCGACGCATCTGGCCGACGCGCTCGCTGCACGCGCCGCGCAGACACGGAGCCCGGCATGAGCATCGCGCGACTCCGAGGCGGCCGCGTCTACGATCCCGCGAACGGCGTCGACGGCGAGCTGCGCGACCTCTATATCCGCGATGGCCGCATCGTCGACGCGCCCGCCGACGGTGCCGTCGATCGCGACTACGATGCGCAAGGCATGATCGTGATGGCGGGCGGCATCGATCTGCATTCGCACATCGGCGGCGGCAAGACGAACCTGTCGCGGCTGCTGTTGCCCGAAGATCATCGCGACGACGCGCCGCGCGATGCATCGTACGAAGCCGTGCAGGATGAACGCGGCCGCTATCTGCGCATGCCGTCGTGCGGCGTCTGCACGCCGGGCACGCTCGCCACCGGCTACCGTTACGCCGAAATGGGCTACACGGCGGCCTTCGAGCCCGCGATGATCGCGTCGAACGCGCGCCACGCGCATCTGGAAATGGGCGACACGCCGATCATCGATCACGGCGCTTACGTGATGCTCGGCAACGACGAACTGCTGCTGCAGATGCTCGCCGCGAAAGACGACTTCGAGCGGGTGCGCGATTATGTGGGCTGGACGATGCACGCAAGCCGCGCGCTCGGCGTGAAGGTGGTCAACCCGGGCGGCATCTCGGCATTCAAGTTCAACCAGCGTTCGCTCGATGTCGACGAAGCGCACGTGCATTACGGCATCACACCGCGCGACGTGTTGCGCACGCTGACACGCGCGCTGACGGAACTGCGCGTGCCGCATCCGCTGCACGTCCACGCCAGCAACCTGGGCGTGCCGGGCAATATCGATTCGACCATCGCGACGATGGACGCCGCCGGCGGCCTGCCCATTCATCTCACGCACATCCAGTTTCACAGCTACGGCACGGAAGGCCCGCGCAAGTTTTCGTCGGGCGCGCGGGCGATTGCCGAGGCCGTCAACGCGCGGCCCAACGTGTCGATCGACGTTGGGCAGATCATTTTCGGGCAGACCGTGACCGCTTCCGGCGACACGATGATGCAGTTCAAAAATGCGCCGCTCGCGCGGCCGCACAAGTGGATCGTCGGCGATATCGAATGCGATGCGGGGTGCGGCGTCGTGCCGTTCCGCTATCGCGAGCAAAGCTATGTGAATGCGCTGCAATGGATCATCGGCCTCGAAATCTTCCTGCTGGTGGACGACCCGTGGCGCGTGTCGATGACGACCGATCATCCGAACGGCGGGCCGTTCACGAGTTATCCGCATCTGATCCGCCTGCTGATGGACAAGTCGTTCCGCGACGCGCAGATCGACCGGCTGCATCCGGAAGCGAAGGTGGCGAGCGCGCTGCCGGAACTCACGCGCGAGTTCTCGCTGTACGACATCGCGATCATCACGCGCGCCGGCCCGGCGCGCCTGCTGGGGCTCAAGGATCGCGGCCATCTCGCGCCGGGCGCCGCCGCCGACATCGCCGTGTATCGCGACGATGCGGACCGCGAGCGGATGTTCACGTCGCCCGCTTATGTGTTCAAGGACGGCCAACTGGTCGCGCGCGACGGCAACCTGGTGTCGACGCCAACGGGCGGCATCCACTTCGTCTCGCCCGACTACGACAGGACCATCGAAAAGACCGTGCGCCAGTACAGCGAGGCGAACCTCGCCACGAACTTCGCGCATGCCGCGATCAGCGACGACGAAATCTGCGCATGCTGCCGCGGCGGACGGCTGTTGCCCGTCGCGTGCCTCGCGCGAGCATGAAGGCGGACGCGCGATGCAGATCAACGACACCCTGATCGACGACACCTTCGCGGAAGCGTTCCCGATGAAGGCGACCCGCCTCGTCATCACCGCGCACACGCCGCGCTGGGCGCGCGCGGCAGCCGACTCGCTGACGGGTTTCGCGACCTCGGTGATCGACTGCGGCTGCGAAGCGGGCATCGAGCACGACATCGCGGCCGACGCGACACCCGACGGGCGTCCCGGCATTTCGGTGCTGATTTTCGCGGTATCGTCGAAGGAACTGGTCAAGCAGATCGCGCGGCGCGTCGGACAATGCGTGCTGACCTGCCCTACCACGGCCGTCTACAACGGCATCGATCCCGCGACGACGCGTGCGCCGTTGTCGGACGTCGCGCCGCTTGGCGGCTCGCTGCGCTTTTTTGGCGACGGCTGGCAGATATCGAAAGTACTCGGCGGCGTGCGCTACTGGCGCGTGCCCGTGATGGACGGCGAGTTTGTCTGCGAAGAATCCGTGCAGACGGTCAAGGCGGTCGGCGGCGGCAACCTGCTGCTGCTCGCGCGCGATCTGGACAGCGCGTTAGCGGGCGCCGAAGCCGCCGTCGCCGCGATGCACCGGCTTGCGAATGTGATTACACCGTTCCCGGGCGGCGTCGTGCGGTCGGGATCGAAGATCGGCTCGAAGTACAAAGGCGCCGTCGCCTCCACCAACGACGCGTTCTGCCCGACCCTCGCCGGCTTGTCGCAGCGCAGCGAACTCGATGCGCAGACGGGTTGCGTGCTGGAGATCGTCATCGACGGGCTGACGGACGCGGACGTCGGCGCGGCGATGACGGCGGGCATCGAGGCGGCATCCGCGGCGGGCACGGGCGTGGTGCGTATTTCGGCCGGGAACTATGGCGGCAAGCTCGGGCCCTACCACTTCAAGCTGCGCGAACTGGCTGCGGGCATTGTGCAGCGCCCAAAAAACGGCAGCGCGACATGAGCACCATCACGTTGCGCGTCAAAGCCGCGCCGGGTTTTCGTGTGGATGGCTCGCCGCTGCTGCCGTCCGCCTTGTCGGCGCTGTCGGGCGCGGAGATTGCGCATCGGTTGCTGCCTGCGGGCAACGAAGCGTGCGCAATCGGCGATCTGTTCGACGTAGCCGTCGATCCGAACGGCGATGACGCACGTCTCGTGATCGAAGGCGACGCAAGCTGGCTGGACCGGCTCGGCGCGCAGCTCGACGCGGGCAGTCTGCGCATCAGCGGCCCGGCGGGCGACTACGCGGGCCTGCGCATGACGGGTGGCACCCTCGACATAGCGGGCGACGCAGGCCATTTCGCAGGCTGCGAAATGCGCGGCGGAACGCTCGTCGTCGCGGGTCATTGCGGCGACTTCGCGGCAGGCGCGCTGCCCGGCGGCATGGAAGGCATGACAGGCGGCACGCTGATCGTGGCGGGCAATGCGGGCGCGCGGCTCGGCGACCGGATGCGGCGCGGCACGCTGTTGACAGGCGGCGACGCGGGCGATTACGCGGCCTCGCGAATCGTCGCCGGGACGATCGGCATTGCGGGCCGGGTCGGCGCACACTATGGTTACGGCATGCGGCGCGGCACGCTGTTGATGTTGCAACGGCCTGAGCGTATCCCGCCCACCTTCACCACGGGAGGACGCGGCTTCGACGTGTTCTGGTCGCTGTTCGCGCGCGCGCTCAAGGCCGAATGCGAGGCGGCGTCGGCCGTGAGCACTGCCGTCGCGCAACGCCTCGCGCCGTTTGCAGCACTCGACGCCCGCACGCCGCCGCAGCGCTACGCGGGCGATCTTGCAGTCGATGGACGCGGCGAACTGCTGGTCGTCGAATGATCGAGGGAACCGACATGAACGCGACACGCTCGACCGATATCGCGCGCAGCGGCATAGAGAGGCCCGAGCGCTTCCCGATGGCGCTGATCGTGCTGCATTGGCTGATCGCAATCTGCATCATCGCGATGCTCGGCATTGGCCTCTATATGGTCGGATTGCCGCGCGGCCTGCCGTTCAAGGCCGTGCTGATCAACTTTCACAAGTCGCTTGGCTTGACGATTTTCCTGCTGGTGCTGATGCGCATCGGAGTTGTCATGGTATCCGGCAGGCCGCCGTTGCCGCCGATGCGAGCGTGGCAACGCGCCGCCGCGAGCGCTACGCAGGTTCTTTTATACGCTGCAATGATCGCAATGCCGGTGACGGGCTATCTCGGCTCGTCGTTCAACACGTACGGCACGCGTTTCTGGGGACTGCTGCTGCCGAAGTGGGGTTGGGACGACAAGGCGTTGCGCCATTTCTGGTTCACCATTCATGAGATCACCGCATGGATCTTCATTGCGTTGATCGCGTTGCACGTCGCGGGCGCGCTCAAGCATCAGCTGATCGACCGCGACGGGCTGTTGCGCAGGATGTTGCCGTGATGCGCGGCGCTCATCATTCGAGGCCGGTTTCAAAGGCGTTTTTGCACGTTCTTTCGGGAGCAAGGTAACGATGAAGGTCAAGGTGCTCGGTTCGTCGGCGGGCGGCGGCTTTCCGCAATGGAACTGCAACTGCCGCAATTGCGACGGCGTGCGCAAAGGCACGATCGCGGCGCGGCGGCGCACGCAGTCGTCGATTGCAGTGAGCGTCGATGGCATGGCGTGGCTGCTCGTCAACGCATCGCCCGATATCCTCGCGCAGATCGCTGCGAATCCTGAAATGCAGCCAGCACGCCATGCGCGCGACACGGGTATCGCAGCCGTGCTGCTGATGGACGCGCAGATCGACCACGTAACGGGCCTGCTGATGCTGCGCGAAAACAGCGCGCCGTTGCCGCTGCATGCGACGGATGCCGTCTGGCAAGACCTGTCGACAGGTTTTCCCGTCGTGTCGATTCTGTCGCACTACTGCGGCATCGAACGTCACACCATTGAGCTCGATGCAGGCCCGTTCGAGATCGCCGCCTTGCCCGGCGTGCGCATCGAGGCGCTGCCGCTGTCGAGCAAGGCGCCGCCCTATTCGCCGCATCGCGCGGCGCCGCAGCGCGGCGACAACATCGGCCTGCTGCTGACGGCGCCCGGCTCCGGCAAGCGCGTGTTCTATGCGCCCGGCCTCGGCGTGCTCGAACCGCCTGTGCGCGAGGCGATGCGCAGCGCCGACCTGCTGCTCGTCGACGGCACGCTCTGGACCCCCGACGAAATGATCGAACTCGGCCTGTCGAAAAAGACGGCTGCCGACATGGGCCATCTCGCGCAAACGGGACCGGGCGGCATGATCGACGTGCTGGATTCGCTCGATAGGCCGAACGCGCGAAAGGTGCTAATACATATCAACAACACGAACCCGATCCTGATCGACGACGGCCCCGAACGGCGCACACTGGCGCAGCACGGCATCGAAGTCGCGCACGACGGGATGCTGTTCGAGCTGTGAGTCGCGCAGATGCAAACGCAAAAGCAGACCACTGATACGGAGACCCGACGGATGAGTTTCAAAGGCGACATCGGCCCGGCATGGACCCGAGCAGAATTCGAAGCGCAATTGCGCGCGAAGGGACAGGCGTATCACATCCATCACCCGTTCAACGTGAAGATGAACAGCGGCGGATGCACGCGCGAGCAGATTCGCGGCTGGGTCGCGAACCGCTTCTACTATCAGATCAACATTCCGCTGAAGGATGCCGCCGTCCTGTCGAATTGCCCCGATCGCGAAACGCGCCGCCGCTGGGTGCTGCGCATTCTCGATCACGACGGCTATGGCGAGGATGAAGGCGGCATCGAAACGTGGGCGCGGCTGGGCGATGCCGTCGGGCTCTCGCGCGATGAATTGTGGTCGCTGGAACACGTGGTGCCCGGCGTGCGCTTCGCCGTCGACGCGTATGTGAACTTCGCACGGCGCGCGCCATGGCAGGAAGCCGTCTGCTCGTCGCTCACGGAAATCTTCGCGCCGCAGATCCACAAGGACCGGCTTTCGACGTGGCCCGAGCATTACCCGTGGATCAAGCCAGAGGGCCTGGCGTATTTCCGTTCGCGCATCTCGCTTGCGCAGCGCGATGTCGAGCATGGCCTCGCCGTCACGCTCGATCATTTCCGCACGCGCGAGCAGCAGGAACGCGCGCTCGACATTCTGCAATTCAAGCTCGACATTCTCTGGACGATGCTCGACGCGATAGAAAAGGCGTTCCCGGCATGAACACTCATGACAACGCGCAAGCCACGGACAAACGCGGCCCGAAACTGAGCAGCCTGTTTCGCCTGCAATGGGAACCGGCACAGGACGCGCATGTGCTGCTGTATCCCGAAGGCATGGTGAAGCTGAACCAGAGTGCGGCGCAAATCCTGTTGCGTTGCGACGGCACGCGCGACATCCCGACGCTCGTCGCGGAACTGGAAACGGCGTTCAACGCGACGGGACTGACGCCGGAAGTCGAAGCCTTCGTCGACCACGCGCGCTCGCGTGGCTGGCTGGAGTGACAGCATGACCGACCTCTCGACACCCGCAACAGAACACGCGCAACAGGCCGCGCGCAGCGGCGTGGGCCCGCCGCTGTGGCTGCTCGCGGAACTGACTTACCGTTGCCCGCTGCATTGCGCGTTCTGCTACAACCCCGTCGACTACACCAGTCATCGCGACGAGCTGAGTACCGCGCAGTGGATCGACGTGTTACGCCAGGGCCGCAAGCTCGGCGCCGCGCAACTGGGCTTCTCCGGCGGCGAGCCGCTGATGCGCGCCGACCTCGAAGAACTGGTCGCCGAAGCACACAATCTCGGCTTCTATACGAACCTCATCACGTCGGGCGTCGGGCTGACGGAGGCGCGGCTCGATACGCTGAAGGCCAACGGGCTCGATCACATTCAACTGTCGTTTCAGGACTCGACCCAGGAACTCAACGACTTCCTCAGCAGCACCCGCACCTTCGACCTGAAGAACCGCGTCGCGCGCTCGATCAAGGCGCATGGCTTTCCGATGGTGCTCAACTGCGTGCTGCATCGCTACAACCTGCCGCATGTCGACAAGATCATCGACATGGCGCTGGCCATGGGCGCCGAATATCTGGAGCTTGCGAACACGCAATACTACGGCTGGGCACACGCGAACCGCGCGCAACTGATGCCGACCGCGGAGCAGTTGCACGAAGCGGAAGCCGTGGTCGAACGTTACCGGAAGGAGATCGGCAACCGCTGCAAGATTTTCTTCGTCGTGCCCGATTACTTCGAAACGCGGCCCAAGCGGTGCATGAACGGCTGGGGCTCGGTGTTTCTCGGCGTCGCGCCCGACGGCGCCGCGCTGCCCTGCCATTCGGCGCGCTCGCTGCCGGGCCTCACGTTTCCGAACGTGAAGGACACGCCGCTCGGGCATATCTGGTATGAGAGCGACGCGTTCAACCGCTTTCGCGGCTTCGAATGGATGAAGGAGCCTTGCCGGAGCTGCGACGAAAAGACCCACGACCTCGGCGGCTGCCGTTGCCAGGCGTATCTGTTGACGCACGACGCCGCCAATGCCGATCCCGTCTGCGACAAGTCTCCTCATCACGAGCAGGTTGTACGCGTGGTGCGCGACGCAGCCCAGCGTCCCGCCACGCTCGCGCCGAACGAACAGCCCGTCACGTTCCGCAACGACGCAAACTCGAAACGCCTCAGCGCCGACGCACGCGGGATCACAGCGACGCCTCACACCGGGAGCACCCGATCATGACGACGCCCGCTATTTCCGTGCTTCTCGTCGACGATCATGCCGTCGTGCGCGAAGGCTACCGAAGGCTGCTCGAACTGAGCCCCGATGTGCGCGTCGCGGGCGAAGCCGCCGACGCCACACAGGCGTATCAGCGCTTTTGCGCGTTGCAGCCGGATGTCGTCGTGATGGATCTCGCGTTGCCGGGCGCGAGCGGGATCGAAGCGATGCGCCGCATGCTCGCGAGAGAGCCGGACGCGCGCGTGCTCATTTTCAGCGTGCACGAAGAGACGCTTTTCGTGCGTCGCGCATTCGATGCCGGCGCATGCGGCTATGTGACCAAAGCGAGCGCGCCCGATGTGCTCGTCGAAGCGGTGCGCGCCGTCGCACGGCGCGTGCGCTATCTGAGCGCCGATGTCTCGCATGCGCTCGCGCTACGGACGATGTTCAGCGAAGGGCCGCCCGGACGGCAACTGTCCGCGCGCGAGTTCGAAGTGCTGCGCCTGCTCGTTCAGGGCTATACGCTGCCCGTGATCGCAGAAAGGCTCGGCCTGAGCCAGAAGACGATTGCGAACCATCAGTCCGCGATCCGGCAGAAGTTCGGCGCAAACAACGGCGTGCAACTCGTGCAGATCGCGCAGCGCCTCGGTTTGCAGTTCTCCGAGCTTGCCGCGCCTCACGAGCTTTTCGGTTCGGCGGGATCGATGGAAGCGTTTGGTTCGGGCAGCCCGAGCTGAGCCGGTACGCGCGCGCACAGCAGAAAGCCGCGCGCCGGCTCGCTCGCGACATGAAACTCGCCGCCTAGCGCTTCCACGCGTTCGCGCATGCCGATCAGCCCGAGCCCGATGCGCGGCTTCGACAGATCGACGCCGGGGCCGTCGTCGGCGACCGTGACGACGATTTCTTCGACCCGCTCGCGGCTGGCAGGCGCTCTCACCAGATAGATTTCGACATTCGCTTCGCGCGCGAACTTCGACACGTTCGTCAGCGCTTCCTGCACGAGCCGGTAGAGCGTGATGTTGAGCGCGTCGGTGAAGCCGTCGAAGTCGCCTTCGATGGTCAGCTTGAACGACGCCTCGGGCAGCCGCTCGCGCCAGCCCTCCACGCAATGTTCGAGCGCGCTCGGCAAGCCAAGCTCGTCGAGGCCGATGGGCCGCAGCTTGCGGATCATCCCGCCAATCTGCCGATACACGAAGCCCGCGCTTTGCATCACGGCAAGCGACGCACGATGCACCTCGCCGCCCCGCGCCGACAGATCGCGTATGCGCGCGGCGTCGAGTGCGATCGCATTCAGGTATTGACCCAGTTCGTCATGCAGTTCGCGCGCGAGATGACGGCGCTCGGCTTCCTGTGCCTCGATGCCCTGACTCGCGAGCCGCCGGTTTTCGGCGAGCAGCCGCGCGGCCTCCTGTTCCGCCTCGCGGCGGCGCTGCAATTCCTTCTGCGAATCCCGATAGCGCCGCCACGAGAACCATGCCAGCCCCGCTGCGAGCACGAACAGCGTGACGGGCAGTTCGTCGAGCTGATAGCGCTCGGCGCGGCGGCTCCAGCGATACGCGATCTCGGAGACGTCGAAGACCGAGCACAGCGCGCCGACGATGACCGTCAGCACCACGACGCAGGTGAAGTCGCGCCACGCGACCGGCCGCGACTCCGTGGCGCGGGTGGCCGCGCTTTTGCCCGCTGCGGGCTGCGGCGCGCGCGAGGGGTCTGCCGCGCCCGATGCATCCGCGCGACTGTCTGCATCTGCTGCTTGCCGTGGGTCCGGCCCGGCGTCTGCCGGTCTGGCTGAGGAGAGAGCTTCGGGCATGAGCGTGTCGATGGAAGCGGTCATTCATTCTACTCACCGAACGGGTGCTTTTCGTGTTGCTTTTTGCAGGTTTGGGAGCGTCTCCCGAAAGAATCGGGAAAGCTTCCCGGGCATGACGTGCCTTTGTTATGCGACGCTGCAATCACCGGCGAAGCGACATGGAGACAGGCATGCGCAGTTCGCGAGCGCGTCGCCGACACAAGGCTAAAACAACCTGCTGGAGACGACAACGATGAAACCTTCACGGCGCAAATCACGACGCGCCCGTCTGCATCCTCGCAAGCGCGCATTGCAATTGGTGTGCGGCAGCGCATTGGCCAGCCTGTGCGCGGCGGCCTGGTCGCAGGAGGCCGCACCGCCGCCCGCCGATACTCCCCCCGCCGACGTCCAGCAGACTGCGCAGAACACGACGCAGGAAGCCGAAATGCCGTCGATTCTCGTGATCGGCACTACGCCGCTGATCGGCATCGGCACCGCGATCGAACTGGTGCCCGCCAACGTGCAGACGATCCGCGGCCACGAGATCGACCAGCAGCATCCGAACACGCTGACCGACTACTTCGCGACCAACCTGCAAAGCGTCGACATCAACGATGCACAGGGCAACCCGTCGCAGATGGACATCAGCTATCGCGGCTTCACGGCTTCGCCGCTGCTCGGCACGCCGCAAGGGCTGTCCGTCTTCATGGACGGCGTGCGGATCAACGAACCGTTCGGCGACGTCGTCAATTGGGACCTGATACCGCAGGCCGCGATCGATACGATCCAGCTGATTCCCGGCTCCAATCCGACCTTCGGCCTCAACACGCTCGGCGGCGCGATTGCCATCACGACGAAGAACGGCAGTAACTCGCCGGGTGGCGAAGCGGAGATCAGCGGCGGATCGTTTGGACGCAAGAGCGCGCAGATCCAGCAAGGCGGCGTGATCGGCAGCAATGTCGACTATTACTTCACCGCGAACGCGGCCAACGACGACGGCTGGGCCGATCACAACGGCAGCCGCTTGCGCCAGGCTTTCGGCAAGCTGCGCTATCACGATGCCGACACGACGCTGTCGATATCCGGAGGCGGCGCCGACAACACGCTCGACGGCTCGCAGACGATTCCGCGCTCGTTTCTCGACAACCGCAAGCAGGCTTACACGTTTCCCGACCAGAACAACAACACGGTCGGCTATCTGACGATTGCGGGCGAGCACTATTTCACGCCCAATGTGCAGTTGAGCGGCACGCTCTACTATCGCCACTATCGCAACAAGAATGTCAGCAGCAACGTCAACGACGACTTCGATCCCGATGATCCCGACGACGCACCGCCCGCGACCAACGTGCAGTCGACGGTATTCACGCAAAGCTACGGCGGGAGTCTGCAACTGGCGCTGTTGCAGAACCTGTTCGGCAAGCGCAATGAACTGACGCTGGGTGTCGCCGCCGATCTCGCGAATACGCACTTCACGCAATCCTCGCAAGATGCGACCTTCACCGACACGCGCGCGACCATCGGCACCGGTCCGTTCCTCCCGACGACGGATGCGAAGACGCGCAATGAAACCTACGGCGTCTATTTCACCGACACGTTCTCGTTTACCGATCAATGGGCGTTGACGTTTGCGGGCCGCTACAACTGGTCCCGCACGACGATCGGCGACGAGAGCGGCGTGCAGCCGCTGCTCGATGGACGTCATGTGTTTTCGCGCTTCAATCCTGCTGTCGGCATTACTTACAACCCGACCGATACGCTCACCGCGTACTTCACCTACAACGAAGGCATGCGCTCGCCGACATCGATCGAACTGGCGTGCGCGGACCCGGATGCGCCCTGCTCGCTGCCGAATGATTTCATTGCGGACCCGTCGCTCAAGCCCGTCATTTCGAAGACGTTCGAAATCGGCGCGCGCGGGCGCATCGGCGGCAATACGACGTGGAGCGCCGCACTGTATCGCACGACGCTCGACGACGATATCCAGTTCATCAGCAGCAATGGCGCGGCGAGCTCGCTCGGGTTCTTTCAGAACGTCGGCAAGACGCGCCGGCAAGGCTTCGAACTCGCGGGCCGCACGAAGTATGGTCCGGTTGGCGTGAGCGCGAGCTATAGCTATATCGACGCGACCTATCAATCGACATGGACCGAGAGCAGCGCGAGCAATTCGAGCGCGGACGCGAACGGCAACATCACCGTGAAGCCCGGCGACAAGATTCCCGGCATTCCGCAGAATACGGTGAAACTGCGGATCGACTACACGCCGTTCGCGGCGTGGAATATCGGCACGAACCTCACGTATCGCGGCAGCATCTTCGCGCGCGGCGACGAAAACAATCAGGATGTGAATGGCACGGTGGCCGGCTATTTTCTGATCGATCTCGACACCACGTATAACGTGACGAAGCAGCTTCAGGTGTTTGCGACCGTCAAGAATCTGCTGAACAAGCACTATGCGAACTTCGCGATTCTCGGCGAGAACTTCTTCAATGGACCGAACCATACGTTCGATCCGGGTGGTGTCACGAATGAGCAGTTTCTTGGAATCGGCGCGCCGCGCGGGGTGTGGGTTGGGTTGAGGTATGCGTGGAAGTGAGTGCGTTGCGCTGGATTGCTTACTGGTTCTTCTGCCCGCCGCGAGCGGGCTTTTTTTCGCCTGCTTTTGATGGTGAAGTTTCGATCGACTCAATCAGAAAAGACTGATTTTTCGCATAGTGTTGCGCCCGCGAGCGTGTCAACAATCTTTGACAGAAAGGCTACGCGAGTTTCGCTAGGCTCTTCGCTCCAAAAATAAGCAACACGAATAAATGAATCAGAAGACCTATCGGCTCGTGTATAGCCGGTTGCGCGGTATGCTTGTCGCCGTCGAGGAAACCGCCACGGCAGCAGGAAAGGCGGGAGAGACACGCGCGACGGGCCGCGCGTCGGGAGCGCTGGAGATATTACTGTCGTTGCGTCAGCTTGCGCTGACGGCGCTGCTCGCGCTTTCGCCACTCATCGCGGGCGCGCAGATCGTACCGGGCGGCGCGCGCGCGCCTGGCATGGTCACGACGCAGAACGGTATCCCGCAGGTCAACATCACCAAGCCGTCCGGTGCGGGCGTGTCGATGAATACCTATGGCCAGTTCGACGTGCAGAAGAACGGCGCGATCCTCAATAACTCGCCGGTTATCGTGAGCACGCAGCAGGCCGGGTACATCAACGGCAATCCGAACTTCGGGCCAAACGATGCGGCGCGCGTGATCGTCAACCAAGTCAACAGCAGTTCGCCGTCGCAGTTGCGCGGCTATCTCGAAGTCGCCGGCAGAAACGCACAGGTCGTTATCGCGAATCCGAACGGGTTGCTGGTCGACGGCGGCGGCTTCATCAATACGTCGCGCGCGACGCTCACGACAGGTACACCGAATTTCGCGGCTGATGGTTCGCTTGCCGGCTTCAATGTCACGGGAGGCACTATCGCCGTGCAGGGCGCGGGGTTCAATGGCTCAAGTATTGACCAGGTGGATCTTCTGGCGCGTGCGGTGCAGGCCAATGCCGCAATCTACGCGAAGAACCTCAACGTTGTGACGGGGGCGAACAACGTCGACTATGGATCGCTTGCCGCGACGCCCATCGCTGGCAGCGGCCCCGTGCCGGGTGTCTCCATCGACGTAAGCAATTTAGGGGGCATGTATGCCAATCGCATCGTTCTGGTTGGCACGGAGAACGGTGTCGGGGTGTCAAGCAAGGGCGTGCTCGCTGCACAGGCGGGCGACCTGATCCTGACGACACAGGGCAAGCTGGTTCTCGCCGGTCAGACGAACGCAAGCGGCAACATCACTGCGAGCGCGCACGATGGCATCGACAACAGCGGCACGACCTACGCGCAGCAGAGTGTCAGCGCAAACACATCGGGCGCTTTGTCCAACAGCGGCACGCTCGCCGCGCAGCAGAACACTGCCATCAGTGCGGGCAGCGTCGCATCGACGGGTACGCTTGGCGCGGGCGTGAACAATGACGGCACGATTGCCGGTTCCGGCGACCTGTCTGTGACAACGACAGGAGCACTCACCGCGACGGGCCACAACCAGGCTGGCGGCAATACGACCATCCGGGGCGCGGGCGTCAATCTCGCCGGCAGCAATACGTCGGCCAACGGCGCGCTGACGCTTTCCAGCAGCGGCGACCTGACCCTGTCGAATGCGACGACCACGGCGGGCGGCGCGCTCAGTGCAAACGCATCGGGCACGCTGACCAACGACGGCGGCAAGCTGTCCGGCGGATCGGTTCAGGCATCGGCGGCGAATGTATCGAACACGGGCGGACACATCGTTTCCGGATCGACGCTTGGCTTGAACACGGCGGGCGCGCTCGCGAACCGTCAGGGTGTGATCCAGTCGGCGGCGGGTGCAACGATTGGCGGCGCTTCGCTCGACAACACGGGCGGAC
Source organism: Paraburkholderia caribensis (assembly GCF_002902945.1). NCBI lineage: Bacteria > Pseudomonadati > Pseudomonadota > Betaproteobacteria > Burkholderiales > Burkholderiaceae > Paraburkholderia > Paraburkholderia caribensis. The sequence goes on along the minus strand of NZ_CP026103.1, from coordinate 713,408 downwards.
AGATCCTGTCGCTCAACGGCGACGGCCTGAACCTTGGGGTGACAGGCACACTGCTGAACGGCGTCGGCGGCATCATTGGCGGGAATGGCAATGTCCAGTTGAGTGCGCCCATCTTCACGAACCAGGGCAAGGTGAACGCGCTGCGTGACGCGGTGCTGCGTGCGTGGAACGTGACCAATAGCGGTTCACTCACAGCAGGCGGCATCTTGACTGCGGCAGCAACGGGCGCACTGAGCAATGCAGGTGGCTCGCTGTCCGGCTCGACGACCACCGTGTCAGGTGCGTCTGTCGACAACACGAACGGCAGCATCGACGGCGATACGCTCGCGGTCACGTCATCGGGCGACTTCGTCAACCGCAACGGCAAGCTGACGCAGTACGGCACGACCGACCAGACTATCAGCGCGGGCGGCAAACTCGACAGCACGGGCGGCACGATAGCGTCGAACGCCAATAACCTGACGCTGTCGGGCCAGTCGGTCACGAACGATAACGGCACGCTCCAGCATGCGGGCGCGGGTGTGCTCAAGGTGAAGGTAACAGGCGCACTATCGAACGTCGACGGCAAGGTTCAGACGAACGGCACGCTGACCATAGCGGGCGCGAAGCTGGACAACAGCGGCGGCACGCTGACCGCGCAACAGGCGGCACAGGTCAATGCTGACGCGGGCATCGTCAACCGCAACGGCACGCTGTACGGCGACAACGGGCTGACCGTCTCGACTCAGGGCGACATTGACAACACTGGCGGCTCGGCGCAGTCGGCGGGCGACCTGTCCTTGAGCGCGGGCGGCGCGTTGTCGAACGCACAGGGAACGCTTTCTGCCAACGGCGCGCACGGTACTGCTAATGTCGCAGCCGCGAGCATCGACAACACCAAAGGCAAACTGACCAATGCGGGCGACGGCGCAACGACCGTGACGGCGTCGAACGTCACCAACACGGGCGGCACGCTCGGCGGCAATGGCGACGTGACGATCAACGCGCAGACGCTGGAGAACGGCGCCGGCGCGAATCTCGTCGCGGGCGGCGCGGCGAATCTGAACGTTCAACAACGCGTGAACAACGCGGGCGGCACGCTGTTCGGCGGCACGGCGCTGAACCTGAACCAGGCGAACGCGGCCGTCATCAACGACGGCGGCGCGATTCTCGGCGGGCTGGACGTGTCAGTGAATGCCGCGTCGCTGTCGAACGCGGGCGGCGCAATCCGCGCAAACCGGGACGTGTCGGCGAGTGGTGTCGTTTCCGGCGACGGCGACATGATCGCGGGCCGCAATCTCTCGCTCGCCATCAACGGCAACTACACGAGCGGCGCAAGCAACAACCTGCGCGCTGACGGCGACATGAGCGTCAGCGCAACGGGCACGCTGACCAACACGGGCACGCTCGCCGCCACTGGCGCGCTGACCGCGACGGGCGCAAATGTCGTAAACGCGGCGGGCGCAGACATCAATTCGTCCAATACGACGGTCAATGCGAACGGGACGCTGACCAACGCCGGACGCATCGAAGGCGACGCTGTCGCAACGAACAGCGCAACGCTTGCCAATACCGGCACGGTCATCGGTAATGATGTGACAGTCAATGCGAACGACGTGCAGAACACGGGCGCGGCGGCGGTGATCGCGGGCGCGAACTCCGTGCGTATCTATGCACAGAACTCGATCACGAACGCGGACGGCGCGCTGATCTATAGCGCGGGCAATCTGGAAATTGCAAAGGACGGCACACGCGACGGTTCCGGCATGCTCGCCAACCAGACAGCCACGCTCACCAACAGCGCGGCGATCATCGAAGCAGACGGCGACATCGACATCGCCGCGCGCACGGTCAGCAACATCCGGACAGGCGTGCAAACGGCAGCAGGCACCCCGCAGGACGCGGGCACCACTACCCTGACGCTCTGGACGGCAGGCCTTGGCGACGACCTGTCGGCGGGCGTGTTCGGCAACTACCACAGCCTCGATTTCCCGCAATGGAACTGGAGCGCGGGAGCCATGGCCGACCAGACCATCTATGGTCTTGCGCAACCCATCACCGTGAAAATCCCCGCGTCACAGGTCACGAACCTGGACACGAAGGCACAAACGTTCTCGCTCACGCAGCCTGTCTACGACCACTACCAGTCGGGCGCGACCGTGGTGGCGCGCAACATCACGAACAACGCAACGCAGTGGTACAACAGCCTGACGGATAACGGCGACGGCACGGTGTCGATCACGTTCTGGCCGGACTTCGATCCCAACAAAAACATGCAGCCGGACCGGCAACAGGTGCGTTGGGACATCAAAAACCATGACTACGTCGAGAAGTCGCGCACCACACAGACCACGACGACCACCGACCAGCTCGTGAACGCGGGCAACGTCGCGACGATTCAGGCACAGGGCGCGATCCGCATCAATGCGAATGGCGGCAGCATCGATAACCAATCGTCGACGATGGCGGCAGGCGGAGACCTGGTACGCCGTGCGGACAGCGGCAGCGTCACCGATACGGGTACGGTGCTCCAGCAGGCGGTCGTCACCAGTACGGAATCGGTCTTTTACTGGCATCAGAAGACAGGCGGCAGCAGTGATACGACGCAGCCCCGCAGCGACGGCGCTTTCGACGGCGTCAGCCAATACACAACGACCGTCGATGCCCTGCCCGCGATTGCCTCGTCGAACTCGAACGTGCAGACGGATGCACAGTCCATCAGTATCAACTCCGTCGACCGTCAGGGGAACACGGTGGCCGGTTCCGGCGTCACGGGCGGCAGCGCGGACGGCACGCAGACGGGCACTATCAGCGGCCAGTCTTCGAGGCCGCAGACGGTTGGCGGCGCGACGGGCGGCATTCCGAACCTGAAACTGCCGGTGAGTGGCCTGTACACCTACAACACCGCGCCTGGCGCGACGTACCTGGTTGCGACCGATCCGCGCTTCACGCAGTACGCGAATTTCATTTCGAGCGACTATCTGCTGAAACAGTTGGGCTACGACCCGTCGACTGTCGAGAAGCGTCTCGGCGATGGGCTGTACGAGACGACGCTGATCCGCAACCAGGTGACACAACTGACGGGCCGCACGTTCCTTGCAGGCTTTACCGACAACCTGGACGAATACACGGCGCTGATGAACAACGGCGTCACGTATGCGAAGGCGTTCGGTCTGGAACCGGGCATTGCGTTGTCGGCCGCGCAGATGGCGCAACTCACGACCGACATGGTCTGGCTAGTGTCGCAGGACGTGACCCTGCCCGACGGCTCGCACCAGAGCGTGCTCGTGCCGCAGGTGTATCTCGCGCAGTCCAGCACGGTTGACCTGACGCACAGCGGCGCGCTTGTCGCGGGCAACGCGGTGAACCTGAACGCGAGCGGCGACGTGAACAACAGCGGACACATCGTCAGCAACGTTGCGACCACGGTCATCGGCAACACCATCACGAACAGCGGCATTATCGGCAGTGCAGGCACGACGGCCGTTGCAGCCGTCCAGGACGTGCGCAACTCCAGCGGACGCATCGGCGGTGCCGATGTCGTCGTGCAAGCCGGTCGCGATGTCATCAACGAGACGCAGACCTACGGCGTGTCGAAGTCATTCGCCGACCGGAACTACACCGGTACTGCCACGGGTACGGCCGTCGATGCGGTCAGCACGATTTCAGCGACGAACAACGCGGCCTTGATCGCGGGCCGGGACGTGAACCTCAATGGCGCACAGATCCAGGCTGGCGGCAATGCGGCCATTGCAGCGGGCCGCGATCTGAATGTCGGGACGGTCGACCTCACCGCGACGAAGGATTCGAGCGGGTTCGGCGGTCAGGATTTCCTGCATGACAGACAGACGCGGAACCTCGGTAGCGCGATTGTCGCGGGCGGCGATCTGGCGACGGTATCGGGGCGCGATACCACGCTTACCAATGCGACCGTTCGCGCAGGCGGCGACGCAGCGATGGTTGCTGGCGGCAACCTGACTGTGACGGCGGCGAAGGACGTTCATACGCACAGTGAACAGTCGATGAGCAACAGCAAGAGCCAGTCGACCAGCTCGTCCTATGACGAACAGGTGCAGGGTTCGAGCATCGGCGCGGGCGGCAACGCGACGCTTGCTGCCGGTCTGTCCGGCAGCGGCAACCTCGCAATTCTCGGCTCGACGGTCGCAACGGATACAGGTGGCGTCAAACTCGTCTCGACGGGCGACGTGACCATCGGCAGTGTCACTGAAACACACGACTCGCAAAGCTGGTCGCACAACGAACACTCCGGGTTCATGTCGAAAACGAAGACGACGGATACGACCAGTGCGCATCAGGTGATCGCGAACGGCTCGACGGTATCGGGCGATACGGTCACGGGTGCAGCCGGTCGCGACATGACGATCACCGGCTCGACCGTTGCCGCAACGAATGACGTGAACCTGTCCGCAGCGAACAACCTCACGATCAACACGTCGCAGGATACGAGCGATGCGAGTCACTTCCATCAGACCACTAAAACAGGGCTTGGCAGTTCGGGGGGCGTCGGTATCTCCTACGGCAAAGTCGACACGAAGAACACCACGCACGACAGTTCGACCACGAACAACGCCAGCATGATCGGCAGTACAGGTGGCAGCGTGAACCTGACGGCAGGCGCTGACCTGCACGTCACAGGCAGCGATCTGATCGCTGCGAAGAACGTGACAGGCACAGGCGAGAACGTGACCATCGACGCAGCGACGAACACCGCGCACCACGACGAAACGCAGGAAGTCAGCAAGAGCGGCTTCACGCTGGCCGTGAAAGCGCCGGTGATCGACGCGATTTCGAACACCGTCGACCAGGCGCGCGCGGCGAGTCGCAGTCAGGATGATCGCGCGGCGGCGCTGCATGGCATGGCGGCGGCAAGCGGCGCGCTGGATTCTTTGGGCGCGGCAGGCGGCGCGATGAAGGAACTCGCGAGTGGTCAGACGCCGTCAGGCAAGATCGAACTCAGCTACGGCAGCAGTCACAGCAAGAACACGTTTGCAGAGGATAGCACCAGCAACCGGGGTTCGAGCGTCACGGCGGGCGGCACGGCGGCATTTTGTCGCGACGGGCAACGGCACAGCGGGAAGCGGCAATCTCACGATTGCCGGTTCGAACGTGAACGCCAACGACGTGATTCTCGCGGCAAAGAATCAGGTCAATCTCGTCAATACAACCGATGCCGATACGACGCGCAGCACGAACCAGTCGAGCAGCGCGAGCGTGGGCGTGTCATACGGCACGCAGGGATTCGGCGTGTCGGCGTCGATGGCAAAGGCGCACGGTGACGCGAACAGCGACGCCACCATGCAGAACAATACGCATGTCACGGCCGCGAATACGGCGACCATCATCTCGGGCGGCGATACGAACATCATCGGCGCGAACGTGAACGGCCGTCAGGTGAATGCCGATGTCGGCGGCAACCTGAACATCGCGAGCGTGCAGGATACGATGGCAAGCAACGCGCATCAGGAAAGCATGGGTGGCGGATTCAGCATCAGTCAGGGCGGTGGCAGCGCGAGCTTCAGTTCGCAGCACGGCAACGCGAACGGCAGCTATGCGGGCGTGAACGAGCAGGCAGGTATCCAGGCGGGCGACGGTGGATTCAACATCAACGTCAAGGGCAACACGGACCTGAAAGGCGCGATCATCGCGAGCGATGCGGATGCGTCGAAAAACAACCTGACGACAGGGACGCTCACGTATTCCGACATACAGAACCAGTCGAGTTACAACGCGCATTCGAGCGGGTTCAGCGCGGGCGCGACGACGGGCGACGGTGGCTCGAACTACAGCACGCACGGCCCCACTTCCGGCAAGAACGCAGGCGGCGGTGCGCCGATGTTGAGCCAGAACGACAGCGGCAGCGATAGCGCTACTACGCGCAGCGGGATTAGCGCGGGTACGATCAACGTCACGGACAGCGCGCATCAGACGCAGGACGTGGCGAGCCTGAACCGCGATACGTCGAACACGAACGGCACGGTCGCAAAACTGCCGGACGTGAACAACATACTGAACAATCAGGCTGACATGATGGCGGCGGCGAGCGCGGCAGGCGAAGCGGTGTCGCGGCGCGTGGGCGACTTCGCCGATTCGAAACTCAAGGAAGCACAGGCAGCTGGCGACCAGGCTGGCATCGACGCATGGAAGGAAGGCGGCACGGCGCGCGCGGAAATGCAGGCGGCAGGTGGTGCACTCGTCGCGGGTCTCGCGGGCGGTAATGCGCTTGGCGGCGCGGCTGGTGCAGGCATTGCGTCGATTGCTGCGGGCAAGCTGAACGAACTGAGTGGTGCGATTGCAGGTTCGAATCCGACTGGCAACGCAGATATGAACCAGGCGCTAGGCAACATCGTTGCTAACGCGATTGCGACTGGCGCGGGCGCGGCGGTCGGCGGCAATGCGGGCGCATTCTCCGGTTATGACGTGGACCGGTACAACCGGCAGTTACACCCCGAGGAAAAGCAGGTCATCAAGGATTTGGCTAACGGTGACGCAACCGAGGAGCATCGTCTTGAGGCGGCAGGATGCGCGCTTGTGCATTGTGCGGCTGAGTACGCCCCGGGGACCGCGGACTATGCCAAATACTCAGCGCTGCAGACGGAAGGCGCTGGTTATACCGCCGAACAGGCGCAGTTGCAGAACTATAACGGTACCTCTTTCTCGGCGGCGAGCTATGGCGGAATGGTGCAGCGGACGCCGGGAAGCAGCTTGTTTCATTACAGCGCTGGAGATGCGCAGGCAGACAACTCTGCATTTACATCAAACGTATTGGCACAGCAGCCGGGAAAAATTGACTATCTGAGCGTAGGCGGCACTGCTCTCGGAATGTCTGGTAGTTTGGCTGTGAATTTGCATAACGGAAATGTTTACATCGGTGGTGGCGGAGCTGTTCCGATTTCGACCGGTGCGTCTGTAACTATTGGAGTGATTCCGGCGTATGCGGGACAACTCCCGTCGAAACAGGCAGAAGCGACTGACGGACTTCTCAATGGTGGTGCATACGGTGCAAATACTTGCGCCTTCGGCGTGTGTGTCGGGGGAAGCCACGCAATAGGCGGAGATACATCCGTTGAAGTAGGTTTGGGTTTCGGGGGCATTACGCGTGCTGCAAACATCGGCGCAGGTGCAGGAACCAGCGTTAGCGTGCCGGCTGGCACACTGCCCGGCATGCAGCCGAGGCGATAAGGGGCGTGAAATGGTACGGTTAGAAAAGCTGAACAAACGGCTTGGAATTGGGTTCGCATTGATCGGAGCGTTCGCGATATTTTTTGCCGCTAGAAGTAATCCGACAGATGCGGGGAAGAAGCTTCTCTTTATGAGCAGCGATGTTGACGCCGTGTTGCGCAACGGCGGGCATGTCGTTTCGAGAACTCAAAATAGCAAATATGGCTCTGCTCTTATATTTGTGACGATTGATGCAGATTCATGGTCTTCTGGACTAGCGGATAGTTACACGGATACTTTAAGGTCACTGGGCTGGAAAAAAGGGAGCGACGAAGACCGGACTTTCCTTTGCAAAAACGGTGCTCGGGCAGATGTCTATAGGGACGCGGAATACAACGAGGGGAAGCCAGCGTATGGACTCAGCATGAGCTATAACGCTCGGACTATCCAGCAGTGCAAGCACAACGAAAACGGCTAATAACTCTATATTGAGGGTGGCCACAGCCGCTTTCCGCATCACCCGCAGCATCAGGAACCATCCAAATGAAAATCCGAAAGAGGCTGGCGGCTCTGCCGCTCACAGCCCTGATCACACTCGCGTCCAACGCGCAGCAAACGCCGACGCCCGCAGAGGCGGCAGCCGCCGCGCGCGCAAACGCGGAACAGAACCAGCAGCTACAACAACAACGCGACGCACAGCAGCGCGAGCAGACCGTCAACGCGCCCGCCGTGCGCTCGACCGTGCCGAACGCCGGGGTCTATCCCGAACTCCTGCATGAATCGCCGTGCTTTCGCATCGACACATTCGCGCTCGACGTACCCGCCACGCTGCCCGATGTCGCGCGCAAGCATGGCGCGTCTAATCTCCCGCTCGATCCTTTCTGGTTCGCGCGTGAATGGCTCGACCACTACAAGGGCCAATGTATCGGCAAGGCCGGACTCGACACACTGACGAAGGGGTTGCAACAGACGATTCTCTCAGGCGGCTACGTGACGACGCGCGTGCTGCTGCCTGAACAGGATTTGTCAACGGGCGCTCTGAAATTTGCCCTCGTGCCGGGTGTCGTGCGTCATCTGCGCTTTGCCGATCCTGACATGCGCGGTACGTGGAAGTCTGCATTCCCGGCCCGCGACGGCGACCTGCTGAACCTGCGCGACCTTGAGCAGGGACTGGAGCAGATGAAGCGCGTCGCGTCGCTGGACGTGGACATGAAGATCGAACCGACCGACACGCCGGGCGAAAGCGACATAGTTCTGAACGTCAAGCACTCAAAGCCCTGGACGTTTGTCGTGTCGGCCGACAACTCCGGCACGGACGCGACGGGCAAATGGCAAGGCAACGTAAGTCTCGGCATCGACAACCCACTTGGCCTGAACGACGTGTTCATGGTCGGCGCGAACCAGGACCTGTCGTTCGGCAACAAAACACTCGGCTCGCATGGCTTCAACGGCTCGTATTCCGTGCCTTGGGGCTACTGGACGGCAACGCTGTCGGGCAACACGAACACGTACTACCAGAACGTCGCGGGCGTGAACCAGACATTCGTGTCGAGCGGCAACTCGCAGACGGCCACATTCAGGCTTGCGCGCGTGCTCTCGCGCAGCCAGAGCGACGTGCTTGGTGCCTACGTCCAGCTATCGAAGCGCTTCGGCGAGAGCTTCATCGAAGGCGCGACCATCCCGATACAGGACCGCAACAACACCTTCATCGAAGCAGGCACAACGGATCGTCATTTCTTCGGAACGGCGCAGTTCGACGGCACGCTTGCCTATCGCCAGGGCATTCACGGCTTGGGCGCAACGGGCGACCCGAACCCGAACCTGTATGACCCGACCGCGCAGAGCAAAGCACACCCGACGTATCTGTACAAAATGACCGTGCTCGACGCCAACCTGTCGATACCGTTCGCCCTCGCGTCGCACAACTTCCGCTACGTGACGACCTTCCACGGCCAGTACACCAACGACCTGCTGTTCTACATCGACGACCTGACCATTGGCAGTCGATACACCGTACGTGGCTTCGACGGCGAAACGATGCTCGCGGCAGAGAAAGGCTTTTACTGGCGCAACGAACTGCAATGGCCCATCTTCCAGACGGGACAGACGCTCTACGCAGGTATCGACTACGGGCGCGTGTTCGGCACGAACACAGCGATTCTGGCGGGCACCCAACTCGCGGGCGCGGTGATCGGCATTCGCGGCGGCATCCCGGCGAAGTATGCGGGTTTCTCGTATGACCTGTTCGCGGGCACGCCCATCTACAAACCGGCCGGATTCCCTACTGCGTGTGTGACGGTCGGGTTCCAGATGACGGCGCAGTTCTAGGAATCCAACCAGACCGATCTCATCTGCCCGGTTGACAAGGTGCATTACTGAATATCCATGTTCACGCGTCGGAAGGATTCCACCCATCGCTACGACGCGTGCCTGGCGCTTATCTTCAGTGACGGAGCTTTTCCCATGTTTTTTAGAAACGCAATCGGGGCCATTGGCGCTATTACCTTAAGCGCTGCCTGCACGATCCTTCCTCAACCTGCCCATGAGCTAACGACTGAAACGCCTGACTACGATGCAAACGTCTCAGCGCGCATTCGCATACTGACTGGAAACGGGGCCGGCGGCGCATTCTTTCGTCCGGGCGAAGCCTGCTACAAAGGATTATTCGAGCGCGACGACAACAAGGTCGTGGTCGGAGACGGGTTCTGGTCAGCGTGGAAATATTCCTCGCGCAGCATTACCATCGGCATGCCAGCCAGTCCGCGCAAGTGGATGACCGTCGATGGACTCGAATTCAAGGATTTGATCAGGGAATACGTTGTTCCCGCCGGGAAGCCACTTACGGTGGCGATGACAGTCAGTAGCAGCGCTGGAAACTATCACTCGTCATGCACACCTCCAGCGACAACTTTCGCACCGGAACCCGGTCAGGACTACGACATCTTCATGAATAATGAGGGCAGACGCTGTTGGGTCGAAGTCCGTAGAATTGACGGACATGGGATAGACGAACTCACAGTTCAAAAGGTTGCACCCAAATGCGATGCGTCGCCGAAATAAGAACCGATGTGCGCCATAGTATGTGGGCGTCTCGTATTGCGGGGGCGATATCCCAACCGCCCCCGCAACCCATTCACCGCGACTCAATCGACCCCTGACTCGGCGGCGACGTCACAATCCCCCACGCCAGCGGCAAATCGCCAATCTGCCCGACCGTCTGATAAGTCTTCGCATCGAGCACGAACACGGCATTCGAGCGCCCGCACGCCATCAGCACCTTCGACCCATCCGGCGTGAAGCTGAAATGCCAGCAACGCTGCCCGACAGGCGCGTCGGCGACGTGCTCGTAGGTTTTCGCATCGAACACCTGCAAGGTCTTGTCGCGCGCGGCGGCGACGAGCAGATGCTTGCCCTCGGGATCGAACGCGACGCCGTACGGACCCATCTTCGTATCGACCGTCTTCAGAGTCTTCAACGTCGCCCCGTCGAGCACGACAAACTTGTTGGTGTTCTCCAGCGTCACCACGTACTGCTTGCCATCTGGCGACGCCTTGATGCCGCGCGGCCGCGAGCCCTTGTCCATTTTCACCGTACGCACGAGCTTGCCCGTGCCCGTTCGATACACCGACACCGTGTCGTCGCCTTCATTGGTGACGAGCAGCTCGCGCCCATCCGGCGAAAACTCGACGCCCTCTGTCTCGTGTCCGCTCTTCACGGAGCGCACCACCTTCATCGTCTTCAGATCGACGATAGCCACTTCGGCGGGCGGGCTGTTCGCGTCGTCATCGTCGTCGTGGCCGCCTTTGCCGCCTCCCGCTTCCGGCTTGCCTTCGGGCTTGCCCTCGGGCTTACCTGCGCCCTCACCGCCCTGAGCGCCCTGATTCCCCGCCAGCGCCTGCGGCGGCGGCCCGCTCTCGCCGGGCTCATACGTCACATAAGCAAACCCGCGATGCACGCGCACGAACTCCGGGTTCTTGCCGATCTTCACGCGCGCGACCACCTTGTCCGTCGACGTATCGATCACCGACAGATCGCCCGTCTTGTTCGCCACCAGCAGCTTGCTGCCGTCCGCCGTCAGACTGAGCCCGCGCGGGCCATCCTTGCCGAGCCCGATGGTCTTCTTCAACGTCATCTGATCGAGGTCGATCACGCCGACGCCATTCGTCTCGCTGGTCACGTACGCGACGGCCGCTGCCGACGCCTGGCCGATACTCGCGCCAAGCAGCACGGCGAGCGCAACGGATACGGCCACGCGTGTGTGTCTGGTCGTGCAATGCATCGATGTCTCCTGCGGAGTGTTGTTCGACGGGCCCGCGCCGAATCACGCGAGCCATGTTCGTTGTGCCGCAAGGGCAGATTCACCCAGGCTCAAGTTAGCGCATCGCGCGCCGGTATGACAGCATGGGAGGCCGGGAGTTTTTCCCGAAATGGGTGGGCACGCGCGGCTCAATGCGCGGCTTCCGGTTCCGACGCGAGCAGGCCGACTAGCGCGTCGACGCCGCGCCGCCACGACTGGTCCGTGTTGCCACGGATATCGACGGAACGCTGAAATACGACCTGTCCGCTCGCCGTGTCTTCGATGCGCAGATTGATGTTGAGGATCAGGTTACTGATTTTCTGCACCCAGCACACGCCGACGCGTTGCACGCCGAGCTTTCGGCCGATTTCCAGCTCGCAACCGTTACAGGCGCTCAGGTCCTGGGTCTTCGCGTAGCTGTCGATCAGCGCCGCCGCCGGACGATTGTCCGCGACCTTGTACAGGCTGCGCTGGTCGACGCGCGTGCGCAACCCGGCGCTCGCCATGGCGGCGCGGGCCTGTTGCGACTGGGTGACGGAAGCATCGTTGTACGCCGCGTTGTCGTCGATCACGACGCAGTCAAGCAGCGCGATGGCGGGCGGCGCAGCCGCGACTGTCACCGAAACGGTACACAGTGCGGCGGCAGCGGCGAACCGGCCGGACAGCGCGCGAGCGCGCCGCAGTCCGCACGGGCCGGCGTTGGAACGGCAAACAGTCACGGCGGCATGCCCTCCACGATCGATAACCACACGCGACGGGCGCACCGACGCCCCGCCCTTGCGGCGATCGTGAAGCAGATAACGCGCCTGAACGCGGCAGCGGGCTGACGGAAAAGCGGGCTGACGGAAACTCAGGTCTCGGAGACGGAACCCGCAGTCTGCGCCGCCGCTTCCGCCGCCAGCGCCTTGCCGACCTCGTCGGCAAACCGCTGCAATGCCGAAAGTGGCCCGCAGACGCTGTGATACATCTGACTGCCGATCTGCGCGTCCAGCAACACCTGCATGCCAGACTTTTTAGCCATTTCGATCAGATCCACCTGAATCTCCTTGCCGGGTACGCTCTATCGCGACAACACCAGCGTACCCAGTCAATTTGACCGTCATTCCCCTGAACAGAGGCCATGAAGCAGATCAATTTACCTGTTTCGAAGGCGAACCTTACGGGCGAACTCACACGCAAACTCAAGGCGACTTAAGCGGTGCCGACACCACGGTCCGCGACGCAAGCGGCTGCGCGTCCTTCGCGGGCGGCTCGGCTTTCGGCGCACGCGCCGTGTCGGCGCTCATGATCGAAAACCCAAACGTGTTCACGCCGTCCTGACTGCGCGCGAACACCACGCCGCCGTGCATATCGGCGACCGCCTTGACGATCGCCAGCCCGAGGCCGTGGTTCTCGCGGCTGTTGGTGCGCGACAGCTCCGCGCGATAGAAACGGTCGAACGCGTGATCGAGCACGTCCCGCATGATCGGCTCGCCGGGATTGGCCACGGCGACCCACACGCGGCCCGCTTCGCGCGACACCGTCACCTGGATCTTCGCGCCGGGCGTCGAATGGTGGATCGCGTTGATCAGCAGGTTCGCGAAAGCCCGCCCGAACAGCGAACGATTGACGCGCGCTACCGCGTCGCCGTGCAACTGCGCCTGCACCTGTGCCTCTTCCATCGGCATTTCGAGGAACTCGACGGTGCGCGCAACTTCCGTTGCGAGCGACACTTCGACCAGTTCCGTGGCCCGCTCGCCCTGATCGGCGCGTGCCAGAAACAGCATGTCGTTGATGATGCCGCGCATCCGCTCGAACTCTTCGAGATTCGATTGCAGCGTGCGGCGCAGATCGTCGACCGAGCGGTTGCGCGTCAGCGCCACCTGCGTCTGCCCAATCAGGATCGTCACAGGCGTGCGCAACTCGTGCGCGACGTCGGCATTGAACGACTCGAGGCGCACATACGCCTGATCGAGCCGCTCCAGCGCGCCGTTGAACGAATGCGCCAGATCGTTGAGTTCGAAGGGAAGCTCGGTGGTGCGCAATCGCTGCGAGCGGTTATCCGCGCTCACTTCGGATGCGTCCACCGTCAGTCTGCGCAAGGGCGCGAGGCCGATGCGCGTGACCCAGTAGCTCAGCAGCGACGCGCCGAGCGCGCCGAGCGCCGACAGCGCCGCCAACGCAAGGCCGAATTCGCGCAACGCCTGCTCGGTCGGCGCGTAACTGGTCGCGACCTGCAACTGCACCTGAGGACGCTCGCCGTTCGGCGGAATGGTCAGCGTGCGCGTCAGCAAGTCATGGTCGGTGCCGTTGTGCGTGACGCGCGCATAGTCGCCGCGCCATTGCTGCGCGATCGTGCCCGTCACAGGGTGGCCGTAGTTGAACAGCGGAGTCGTGCTCGAAATCGAATAGACGCTCGTGCCATCGCGCGGCGTCATGTCCCCGAGCTTCTCTTGCGCCATGCGCCACTTGTCGCGGTTGACCGCGTGATGCACGATGATCCGCGCGACTTCCGTGCGGCTATCGAGCGAATCGCGCAGGCGCTGCTCCAGTTGCGAGCGCAGCACGAGGAACAGCCCCGTGTCCACCAGCGTAAAAACAGACAGCGCGACGAGCGCGAACAGCAGCGCGAGACGCCGTGCGATGGAACGGGTCGAGCGAGTCATGATGCCTCCGCTTCCTCGCGGACTTCGAGCACGTAGCCCATGCCGCGCATGGTGTGCAGCAGCTTGGTCTGGAACGGTCCGTCGAGCTTCGCGCGCAACCGCTTGATCGCCGTCTCGACGACGTTCGTGTGACTATCGAAGTTCACGTCCCAGACGAGTTCCGTGATAATCGCCTTCGACAGGATATCGCCCTGCCGGCGCGCGAGCACGCTGAGCAACTGGAACTCTTTCGCGGTCAGGTCGAGCCGCACGCCGCTGCGCGTCGCGCGCCTGCCGATCAGATCGACATACAGATCGCCGACGCAGATCAGCGTCGATTCCTGCACGCGCGTGCGCCGCGCCAGCGCGTGCAGCCGCTCGACCAGTTCGAGAAACGAAAAGGGCTTGGTCAGATAGTCGTCGGCGCCTTCGCGCAGGCCGCGCACGCGGTCGTTCACGTGATCGCGCGCGGTCAGCATGATGACGGGCGTCGACTTGCGCATGCGCAGCGCCTTGAGCACGCTGAGCCCGTCGCGCTTGGGCAGCATCACGTCGAGCACGATGATGTCGTAATCGAACTCGGACGCGAGATGCAGGCCCTCTTCGCCGTCCAGCGCGACGTCCACCACCCAGCCCTGCTCCGTCAGGCCACGGCGCAGATAATCGACGACCTTGAATTCATCCTCCACGATGAGCAGCTTCATGGGCGCTCCTTTTGTATTGTCCTCTGCATTATAAGTAGGCTTTTCAAACCTGTTCAGCCCGTCCCCTACAGCTTTCTTTCAGTCCGGCAGATGCGTCGTGGATGCGCCGTTATCGTTCGATGCATCCTTTGCGGCCTCGCCCGGCATGCGCTGCGCGTCCGCTTGCTGCACGTCCCAGCCGCCGCCGAGCGCTTTCACCAGCGCAACCGAGGTCGTCATCTGCTGGCCGTGAATCTGCACGTCCGTACGCTCGCTCGTCAGCAGCGACTGCTGTGCGGTGATCACATCCAGATAGGCGACGAGTCCGCCCGAATAGCGGTCGTTGGCAAGCGACAGCAGCCGCTGCGCATCGGCGACGGCATCGCGCGACTGGGACGCGGCGCTGTCCAGCACGGAAAGCCCCGTGATGCCGTCCTGCACCTGCTGGAACGCCGTCAGCACCGTCTGCCGGTAACTGGCCTGCGCGGCCTTGTAGCCCTCGCTGGCGAAATCGACATTGGCCGCGCGCCGCCCGCCGTCGAACACCACCTGGCTCACCGCGGTGCCTAGTGTCCACACCAGGCTCGGCGCGCTAAACAGGCTCGCGAGGTCCGTGCTTTGCCAGCCGATGCCCGGCGTCAGCGTCAGGCTCGGAAAGAATGCTGCCTTCGCGACGCCGATCTGAGCATTCGCCGCCGCCATCGCGCGTTCCGCCGATGCAATATCCGGACGGCGCTGCAGTACATCGCTCGGCAGGCCAAGCGGGATCGCAGGCACGGAATACTCGACCACTTTCGGCTCGATCGAGAACTGCGGGGCGGGCACCGCGACGAGCGCGGAGATCGCATGCGCAAACGCCTCGCGCTGTGTAACGAGAAGCTGCGCCTGAACGCGCGTCTGATCGAGCAGCGACTTCTGCTGCAACACGTCGAGCCCGGAAACGGAGCCGAGATCGTGCTCGGTCGTCACGTAGTCGAGCGCTTTCTGTTGTAACTGCACCGAGCGGTTCAATACATCGATTTCCGCGTCGAGTTCACGCAGCGAGAAGTAATCGGTGGCGAGATCGGTGGTGAGCACGAGCCGCGCATTCGCGAGGTCGTCGCGCGACTGTTCCGCCGACGCCCGCGCGCCCTCCACTTCACGGCGGATGCGGCCGAACAGATCGACGTCGTAGTTGATCGTCGGGCCGATCTGCAAGTCGTTTTGCACCATCGACTGGTTCGGCACCGTGAAGCTCGTGGCGGGCCGGTTCTTCGAAATGCGCTGCCGCGCCGCCGACGCCGACAGATCGACCTCCGGAATCAGTTGCGCGCGCGTGTTGGCGAGCGTGGCGCGCGCCTGCGCGTAATGCGCGCTGGCGGCGGCGAGCGTCTGGTTTTCCGCGAGCGCCTGCGTTTCGAGCGTATCGAGCGTCGCGTCGCCGAACGCCTTCCACCAGTCCGGCGCGAGCGGCGCATGTGAGGGCTGCGCAAGACGCCAGTACGAATCCGTGCGCCACGTGGGCGGCGCGTCCGTCATCGGCGTCTTGTAGTCGGGGCCGACCGTGCACGCGCACAGCGTGGCCGCAAGAGCCAGCGTGCCCGTTCGCGCGGCAAGGATACGGGGATTCACGACGCCGCCTTGCTCTTGGCCTGGACTTGCGATTGCGGTCGCGTCACTTCGACATGGTCGCCGTCCTCGATCGAATCGCTCGGATTGATGATCACGCGGTCATTCGGTTCGATGCCGTTTTCGATTTCGAGCGTCTGCCCGAGATCCTGCGCAATCGTCACCTTGTGCAGATGCACGATGCCGTCGTTATCCACAACCGCGACGCGCGGCCCTTCCGCGCGGAACAGCAACGCATTGCCGGGCACCGTCAGCTGCGCGCGTGCGCCCGAAGGCAGCGAGACCTGCACATACGCGCCCGGCCTCAGCTTGCCGTCGGGATTACGCAGCGTCACTTCGACCTGCAATGAACGCGTCGGCACGTCGATGGCGCCGGAAATGTGCGTAATGCGTCCATTGAACTGCTGGCCCGGCAGTTCGGCCTGCGTGACCACCACGTCCTCGCCGACCTTGATGTTCTGCGCGTAGGCCTGCGGCAATTGCACAAAGACGCGCAACGGGTCCGACTGCGCGAGCGCGAACAGCGCGCGGCTCGTGCCGCTGCCCGCGTCGATCAGATCGCCGACATCGACATTGCGTTGCGTGACCACGCCCGCGAACGGCGCGACGATCCGCTTGAAGCTTTCGAGCTGGCGCAGCCGCTTCACGTTGGCCTCGGCAGCGGCAAGATTGGCGACATCCTGCGAGTAGGTGCTTTGCCGCTCGTCGAGTTCCTGTTGCGAGACGGCGTCGCGCTGACGCAGTTGCTGCCAGCGCTCGTAAGAGCTTTTCGCGAGGCCGAGGCTCGACTGGATCTGGTCGCGCTGCGCAACGGCTTGTGCAAGCTCCTGATCGATCTCAGGCGTATCGAGTTCGGCGAGCAACTGGCCTTCCTGCACGCGTGCGCCGATATCGGCATACCAGTGCAGCAGATAACCCGTCGCGCGCGCGAAGATGGGCGATTCGACGTAGCCGCGCAACGTGCCCGGCAGAACCGTGACGCCCGCGCTGCCGTCCGTCTGCTTCGGCGTCACCACATCGACGTATTGCTTCGCGTTCTGCTGCGTGGTTTGCGCGACCGAGCGGCTCTGCATCATGTTCGCCACGACGGTGCGCAACGCGCCGATCGCCAGCAGGATCAGCACGATCACGACCGCGATCTTTGCGCGGCGCCATTCGCGATGGCGCGGCGGCAGCGCGTGCCCGTCCTGAGCGTCCCGCGCGGGAATCGCTAGCGAAGAATGCGTCTTTTCAGTCATCTCAATCGTCCGTGTTCGGGCTGCGTCCGTGCTCGTCGTCTCGACCATGTCGTCCATGCGCGTCACCATGCTGTTGCTCGCCGTGCTCGCGTATTGCCTTGCGATGGGCAAGCCGGCTATGAATGCCCGCGAACAGCAAGGGCACGAAGAAAAGCGTCGATACCGTCGCGAACAGCAGCCCGCCGATCACCGCGCGTCCGAGCGGCGCATTCTGCTCGGCGCCTTCGCCGACTCCGAGCGCCATCGGGATCATGCCGATGATCATCGCGAACGCGGTCATCAACACCGGCCTGATCCGGCTCGCGCCCGCTTCGAGCGCGGCAGTGAGCGGCGGCGCGCCCGCCGTCAGGCGTTGGCGTGCGAACGAGACCATCAGAATGCTGTTCGCGGTCGCGACGCCCATCGTCATGATCGCGCCCGTGAGCGCGGGCACGCTCAGATGCGTGCCCGTCAGGAACAGCATCCACACGATCCCCGCCAGCGCCGCCGGCAAGGCGCTGACGATGATCAGCGGATCGATCCACGACTGGAAGTTCACGACGATCAGCAGATAGACCAGCACGATCGCCATCGCCACGCCGATGCCCAGCCCGAAGTAAGAGGTACGCATGGTCTGGACCTGGCCGCGTATCGCGATCTGGCTGCCGCGCGGCAATGTCGCGCGCGCCTGATCGACGAGCTTTTCGATCTTCCTGTCGACGCTGCCGAGATCGCTCCCCTCGACGCTCACGAACACGTCGATCACGGGGCGGATGTTGTAATGCGTGACCATCGCGAACTGGGTCTGCGGCGAGACCTGCACGAGGTTGCCGAGCAGTTGCGTCGGCCCGGTCAACGATGCCGATACTGGCGTGCGCAACAGTTGATCCACTGACGAGATCTGATATTGCGGCGTCTGCACGGCGAGGTTGTATTCGACGCCGTTGCGCGGGTTGAACCAGAATCCCGGCGACGTCTGCGTACTGCCCGACAGCGAGATCAACACGTTCTGCGCGACATTGTTCGCGTTGAGATTCAACTGCTGCAAACGCGTGCGGTCCATTTGCAGATTGATGACGGGCTCGTCGAGCTTCTGCTGGATGTGCGCATCGACGGCGCCTGGAACGGCGCGGATCTGCTTGAGCAGCTTGCGCGCAATGTCCAGATTGCCTTCCTGATTCGCGCCGACGATCTGCACGTCGACAGCGGCAGGCAAGCCGAAGTTGAGAATCTGCGTGACGATATCGGCCGGTTGAAAAAAGAACTCGGTGCCCGGAAAACGCTGCGGCAATATCGCGCGCAACCGGTCGACATAGCCGAGGCTTGGCTTGTGGTCTTCGTTGAGCGCAAGCAGGATGTCGCCGTCGAGCGTGCCGATCGTCCCCGCATTGCTGTATGAGAGATTGATGCCGCTATAGGGCAAACCGAGGTTGTCGAGCACCGTGCCGAGTTCGTCGGGCGGAATCACCTCGCGCACCACTTTCTCAACCTGATCGGCGAGCCGCGCCGTTTCTTCGATCCGCGTGCCCGTCGGTGCGCGCATGTGCAGCCGTATCTGGCCGGCGTCGACGCGTGGAAAAAAGTCTTCGCCCAACACGAATACCAGGCCCAGGGACACCACACAGAAGCCGAGAAACAACGTGCCGAACATCCGACGCCGCACCAGCAGGCTGCTGAGCACCATGATGTAGGCTGCGCGCATCGTCTCGAAGCCGCGGTCGAAACGGTGATACATCCGCATGAACAGATTGGGCCGTGCATTCGCATCGCGCTTGTGCGCGTGACCCATCAGCAGCATCGCGAGCGTCGGCACGAGGGTTCTCGACAGCACGTACGACGCGAGCATCGCGAACACCACGGCTTCCGCGAGCGGCACGAACAGATAGCGCGCGACACCCGTTAGAAAGAACATCGGCACGAACACGATACAGATGCACAGTGTCGACACGAGCGCGGGAATCGCAATTTCGCCCGCGCCGTCGAGAATCGCGTCGTGCAGATTCGTGCCCATGTGCAGATGCCGCTCGATGTTCTCGATCGTGACCGTCGCATCGTCGACCAGTATCCCCACCGCGAGGGCGAGGCCGCCTAGCGTCATGATGTTGATGGTCTGCCCGAGCGCATGCAGCGCGATCAGCGACGTCAGAATGGACAGCGGGATCGAAATGGCGATGATGCAGGTGCTGCGCCAGTTGCCGAGAAACAGCAGGATCATCGCGGCCGTCAGCGCGGCGGCGATCAGGGCTTCGCGAACCACGCCTTGAATGGCGGCTTTCACGAACACCGATTGATCGAATAGCGGCGTGACCTTGAGATCGGGCGGCAGCGCGGCTTCTGCGCCGGGCAGTATCCCGCGCAGCGTGTTGACGATCGACAGCGTCGACGCGCTGCCCGTCTTCAGAATCGAAATCAGCACGCCACGCCGGCCGTTCTCGCGCACGATGTTCGTCTGCGGAGAAAAGCCGTCGCGCACGTGCGCCACTTCGCGCAGATAGGTCGTCGCGCCGTTGACCGTGCGCACGGGAATGTCGTTCAGACCCGCGACGGTAGTGGGCGAGCCGTTCATGTTGACCGTGTATTCCTTCGGTCCGATCTTCGCGGTGCCCGTGGGCAGAATCAGGTTTTGCGCGTTGACGGCGTTGACGACGTCGAGCGGCGTCAGTCCCTTGGCGAGCAGCGCGCGGGTGTCGAGATCGACGGAAATCAGGCGGCTCTTGCCGCCATAGGGATAGGGCACGGCTGCGCCCGGAATCGTCACGAGTTGCGGACGCAGGAAATTGAGCGCCGTGTCGTTCAGGTCCTGCTCGGATAGACGCGGGCTCGATAGCCCCAACTGAATCACGGGGATGCTCGACGCCGAGTAGCTGATGACGAGCGGCGGCGTCGCGCCGGGCGGCATCTGTTTCAGTTGCGCCTGCTCGACGGCGACGGTCTGCGCGATGGCGGTCTGGATGTTCGCGTTCGGCTGCAGAAAGAGCTTGATGATCGAAATGCCCGCAAGCGATTGCGATTCGATGTGCTCGATGTCGTTGACGGTCGTCGTCAGGCTGCGCTCGTTGACGGACGTGATGCGGTTCGCCATGTCCTCGGCGGACAGGCCCGTGTAGTTCCAGATGATGCTGACGACGGGAATGTTGATTTCCGGCAGCACGTCGACGGGCGTCGTGAACAGCACGAATGGCGTCGCCAGCACGATCAGTATGGCCATCACGATGAACGTGTACGGCCGCTTCAATGCGAGATTGACGATCCACATACAGGTGTTGGTATCCGAAAGAAGCGCGCAAGTGTGACGTGAGGCAGCGGCGTCAGTGTCTTGCGGCGCGTCCGCGGCAACCAGGTGTAAATGCTAGTGCGCGCGGCCCAACGAACTGATGGCGCCAAAATGGCGGTTTTGCCATTTTCGGGTTTGAATGCTATTTGTCGTGCATGCGCGTATTACCGTCCGTTTCAGAGTGGGCGCGCGTTTTGCGGCACACGACTTGCAGGCGTGACAGGCAATGGGGATCGCTATACTCGTTCCACTGTTCGACAAAAAGGCCAACATGAAGCGTTTTTCGATGATTCGCGAGTTTCATCTCGCCGACTGGTTTACGCTCGGCAATGCCGTGTGCGGCACGGGCGCACTGTTTTCGATGATGAGTTACATCGGCAGCGAGAACGTCATGCACGTGTATTTCGCCAGTGCGCTCGTGTTTGCGGCGCTGCTGTTCGACGTGCTGGATGGACGCATCGCGCGCTGGCGGCAGAAGGCTTCGCTGCTCGGCAAGGAACTGGATTCGCTAGCCGACGTGATCTCGTTCGGCGTGGCGCCCGCCATCATCGGCTACGGCTGTGGGATGCGCGGCCTGTACGACCGCGTTCTGCTTGCGTATTTCGTGGCGTGCGGCGTGTCGCGGCTCGCGCGCTATAACGTGACGGCAGAGACGATGTCGGGCGGGACGGGAAAAGTGACACACTTCGAGGGCACGCCTATTCCGACATCGTTCGCCATCGTGCTGCTGCTTGCCATTGCCGCGTGGCAGGGGGCTCTCGGTCCGCAATTATGGTTCGGCGAATGGCGGATTGCAGGTCACGTGCTGCATCCGTTGACGCTGGTCTATGGCATTTCCGGATCGCTGATGATCAGCCGCATCCGTATTCCCAAGCCCTGATTATCAGGTATGCAGTGCTCGATCAATTGCCATTGTAAACGGTGCGATTGAGCGTTTGCAGCTGCCCGTCACGCTCGGACTGGATCAATTGCTGGCGCACGTCCTGACGCGTCTCCGGGACGTTGCGGGCCCCTTGCGCCGCGCTACCCCAATTGACGCCGCCCTGACCCGTGTCTGCTGGCGCGGCCGATTGCGCCTGGGTCTGGTCCATCGGTTGGTCGGCCGGCATTTGTTGCGCGTATGCGCTCGACATGGCTGCTACGCCCGCCGTTACCACGAGGCTGAGAAGAAGTTGCTTCATTTCAAGGCTCCTTGATCGCGAGA
The DNA here is from genome assembly GCF_002902945.1 of Paraburkholderia caribensis. NCBI lineage: Bacteria > Pseudomonadati > Pseudomonadota > Betaproteobacteria > Burkholderiales > Burkholderiaceae > Paraburkholderia > Paraburkholderia caribensis. The sequence continues at coordinate 691,343 of NZ_CP026103.1, read as the reverse complement.
GACTGTGCAGCGAATACAGTCGTCGCAGACGGCTCGCGGTGTCTGCAACGGCTGTGTCCACTTTACGCTTCAAGAGTGGCGCAACGCTGGCATAAGTATGACGAAGCTGCCAGATTCGCAACGCGCTTATGCGCGGCCTTCGAAGCCCAACAGTACATTGACGGCATTGATGCCGATCTCGTCGACCATGTAGCCGCCTTCCATCACGAAGAGCGTCGGCAAACCAAAACTCGCGAGCATTCCACCGACGCGCAGATAGTCCGGCGTGCGCAAACGGAAATGGCTGATGGGATCGCCCTCGAATGTATCGACACCGAGCGAAACGACCAGCGCGTCGGGCGCATGATCCGCGATTGCCAAACCCGCCTGCTGTAACGCGGGTGCGTACTGTTCCATTGCCGTTCCCTTCGGCAGCGGCAGATTGAGATTGAAGCCCAGGCCTTCGCCCCTGCCGCGCTCGTCGGCAAAACCCGAGAAGTAGGGAAACGATACGGCGGGATCGCCGTGTATCGACACGAACAATACGTCCTTGCGGTCGTAGAAGATATCCTGGGTGCCATTGCCGTGATGGAAATCGATATCGAGCACGGCGACGCGCTTCGCGCCTTGCGCGATGCACCGTTGCGCGGCAATCGCGGCATTGTTCAGATAGCAATAGCCGCCCATGTATTCACGGCCCGCGTGATGACCCGGCGGGCGGCACAACGCAAAGACCGCCTTGTCTCCGCGTGCGAGCGCATCGATTCCCGTCAGCGCCGAGTTCGCGCTCGACGACACCGCGCTCCACGTTCCTGCGTTGATGGGCGAACCTGCATCCATCGAAAAGAAGCCGAGCTTGCCGTCGATGAATTGCGGCATCGCCGTAGAGGGCAAGCCACGAACCGGCCATACGAGCGGCAGCGCCTGGCAGGTGCGGCCCGTTGCGGCCCACTCGTCCCATGCCGATGCGAGAAATTCGACGTAGCGTTCGCTATGGGCGCCGATATAGCACGACCGCTCATAGATGTTCGGCGCCAGAACATCGCCCAGGCCCGCCGCCCTGACCTGCTTCAGCACGGTCTCCGCGCGAATGGGCTTTTCGAAAGAATCGGAGACGGCGCCGTCCTTGAGTTCGACGCCTTGATGCAAGCGGTGATCGCTACTGTAAATAGTTTGCATGGTTCTGTACGCCGCACAAAGGAACGCACAGTCTACCGTTGCGACACCGCGTTGCGAACGACGTCAGAAAAGATACAGTCCCGCGACGAAAATCGCGCCCGAGAACAGCAGCGCCGTCACGCAATAGCCCATGATGTCGCGCACGCCGAGCCCTGCAATCGCCAAAGCAGGCAGCGCCCAGAACGGCTGCGCCATATTGGTCCACGCTTCGCCGTAGGCAATCGCCATTGCGGACTTGCCGAGGTCGGCGCCGATTGCCTTCGCCGCCGGCATCACGAACGGGCCCTGCACGACCCAGTGCCCGCCGCCGCTCGGCACCGCGAAATTGATCACGGCCGAACTCAGGAAAGTCAGCAGCGGGAACGTGTGCACGTTCGCAATTTCGATGAACCAGTTCGTGATCACGCCCGCCAGACCCGAGTGGTCCATCGTGGCCTGAATGCCCGCATAGAACGGAAACTGAATCATGATTCCCGCTGTGCCGCGTGCCGCATTGCCAATTGCACGCGCGTAAGCCATCGGCGTCTTGTGCAGCAGAATGCCCGCTGCGAGGAAGACGATATTCACGGTATCGATGTCGAGGCTGAAGCCCTTCTTCATGAAGCGGATCACCAGATACGCGGCGATCAGCAGCGCGACCAGAACAGACAGAATGCGGCTCTCTTCAATACGTTCGGCCGGCGTGGATTGCGCGGTGATCTTGCGCTCCATCACGGGCTCGTCGACGAGCAGCGCGGGGTCGACCGAGACGACATCTTCGGCTCGCGGCATCATCGCGCGCACCAGCAGCGGCAAGGCGACGATCAGCGCGGCGGTGATGAAGAGGTTGTATCCCGTGAAGAGCGTCTGCGATACGGGAATCAGGCCAATCACTTTCTCCATCGGATTGCCTTTGGTGGCCGCGACCAGCGGCACCGAGCCCGACAGGCCGCCGTGCCACGTGAGGAAGCCCATATACGCGGCCGCGACCAGCAGCCGGTAGTCGACGCCGCGCACACGCCGCGCCACTTCTCGCGCGAACATGGCGCCGAGCACGAGACCGAAGCCCCAGTTGATCGCGCAGGCCACGCCGCTCACGAATGCGACCAGCATGGTGCCTTGCGCAGGCGTCTTCGCCACGCCGCCGAGCGCCGACAACGCCCGCTTGACCGGGCCCGACGTCGCCAACGCATGCCCTGTGACAAGGATCATCGCCATCTGCATCGTGAATGCGAGCAGATTCCAGAAACCGCTGCCCCATATGAAGACGAGATCGCCGGGTGATTGGGGCGTCAGACCCAATGCCAGCGCAAAGGTAATCGCCGTTAGAAGCAGCGCGAAAATAAGAGGATCAGGCAGAAAGCGATGAACCACCTGCGTAAAGAAGCGGGCAATACCTTGAATCACGACGTCTCCGGCACTTGTTGAATTGTTCGTTGGATGCGCGCGAGATTCTGCCACAGCTATGCGTAACGAGTCGGCGAACTGCACAAGCAGCCGCCTTACGTTCTATGGGAGAGGAATCAATACAGAGGTGGCGCTGAATTAAAGCTTTCAACGACCTTAAAGATATGAATGAAACGTGCGCCGTGGTTGACGGCGCATTCGTTTCAATGCCCCAGATAAGCGGCCTTGACCATTGGATCATTGCGCAACTGCACTGCCGATCCATGCGTCGCGATGCGGCCGTTTTCCAGCACGTAGCCGTAATCGGCGACGTTCAACGCGGCGGCCGCGAACTGCTCGACGAGCAGCATCGTCACGCCTTGCTCTTTCAGACGCTCGATGATTCGAAACACCTCCTCGACGAGAATCGGCGCGAGTCCCATCGACGGTTCGTCGAGCAGCACGAGGTCCGGGTTCAGCATGATCGCGCGCGCCATCGCGAGCATCTGCTGCTCGCCGCCCGACAACGTGCCCGCCAGCTGATTGCGGCGCTCCTTGAGGCGCGGAAACAGGTCGATCGCGCGTTCGAGGTCCGCATTGATGTCGCCGCGCGGACGCGCCCAGGTCAAACGTGGAAACGCGCCCAGCAGCAAATTGTCGGTGACGGTCATCGTCGAGAACACGCGCCGTCCCTCCGGAGAATGCGCGAGGCCGAGCCGCGCAATACGGTGCGAGTCGAGCGAATCGATGCGTTTGGCGGATGCGCCTTCGCCCATTGTGATCTCGCCTTCGCTCGGACGGATCATGCCGGACACGGCACGCATCGTCGTCGTTTTGCCCGCGCCATTCGAGCCGATCAGCGTGACGACGGAAGCCTTAGGCACGTCCATCGAAATGCCGTGCAGCACCTGAACCTTGCCGTACCCCGCGTGCAGATTGCGGATCGATAACATCGCGTGTTCCCCATTCGTGCCGTTGTCGTGCGATCGAAACGCGTGCTCAGGCGGTCACGCCGCCCAGATACGCCTCGATGACTTTTTCGTTTTCCTGGATCTCCGACGGCTTGCCCTCGGCGATCTTCTGCCCGAAATCGAGCACCGATACCGTGTCGCACACCGACATCACGACGTCCATGTGATGCTCGATCAACACTACGGTAATGCCGTGATCGCGGACCTTGCGAATGATGCGCACCAGCTCCTTGATATCGGGCGCGGTGAGGCCGGCCGCCGGTTCGTCGAGCAACAGCACTTGTGGATCGAGTGCCAGCGCGCGGGCGATTTCGAGCAAACGCTGCTTGCCGTACGGCAGATTGCGCGCCTCTTCCGCCGCGACATTCTCCAGACCGACGAAGCGCAGCATGCCGAACGCACGCTCCCGTGCCGCGCGCTCTTCCTGACGGTAGCGCGTCGTCATCAGGCCGATATCGGCGAAGTTCGAGCGGAAGGTGTGATGCAGACCCACCAGCACGTTCTCGAGCGCGGTCATTTCGCCGAACAACTGCACGTTCTGGAACGTGCGCGCGATGCCCGACAGCGCGATCGCAGAAGACGTGCGCCCCGCGATCGAATCACCGCGATACTCGATCGCGCCCGCAGTGGGAATATAGATGCCCGTCAGCACGTTCATCATCGTGCTCTTGCCCGAGCCGTTCGGTCCGATCAGACCATGGATCGTGCCGCGCCGCACGTTCAGGTTCACGTTGTTCAGCGCCTTCAGGCCGCTAAACTGCATCAGCACGCCGCGCACGTCGAGAATCGTTTCGTGGCCTTTGGCTTGCACGTCGAGCACGGCGTCGGCGGTGATTTCCGCGGGCTTGTCGGTGTCGACCGTCACGGTGCGTACACGGCCATGCGTGAAGAACTTGCGCACGAAACCGACCACGCCGTCCTGCAGGTAATAGACGACCAGCAGAATCATCAAGCCGAAAATCGTCAGCCGCCAATCGGTCAGCGCGTCGATCCAGTAAGAGAACACCGCGAGGCCAACGGTGCCGACGATCGGAATCGCGACCTTGCGCGGCGTCACGCTCTTGCGCGCTATCGAGAACAGCGCCCCCGCGATCACGACAACGGCAAGCGCCGTCGCGACCATGCGGAACATCGAGATGTCATCGAGCAGCTTGGGCAGCAATACGATGATCGTCGAGCCGATCAGCGCGCCCGTGCGGGTCTTGCGGCCGCCCATGATGATCGCGAGCAGGAACAGGATAGTCAGCTCGAAGTTGTAGGTGTTGGGCGAGATGTACTGTTCCGAGTACGAATAGAGGCAGCCCGCAAGCCCCGCAAAGCCCGCGCTGATCACGAACGCGTAGACCTTGTGCCGGTACACCGAGACGCCCATGCAGTCGGATGCGATCGGGCTGTCGCGCAGCGCTTCGAATGCGCGGCCCAGGTGCGATTTCAGCACGCGATGCACGACCACGAGCGACACGACCAGCAGCGCCGCGACTACCCAGTAGTATTGGGTTTCATCGAGCCTATGGCCGGCGATCACGGGCTTCGTGATCTTGATGCCCATCGGCCCGCTGGTGAGAAAATCCATTTCGTTGATCAGGATCTGGATGATCGTGCCGAACGCGAGCGTGACCATCGCGAGATACGGACCGGACACGCGCAGTGCCGGCAGTGCGAGAACCGCGCCGAACGCGGCCGTCACGACGATCGCCATCGGCACCGTCACATAGAACGGCATGCCGAGCTTGATGAAGAGCACGCCCGCCGTATAAGCGCCGACGCCGAACAGCCCAGCGTGTCCAAGCGATACTTGCCCTGTATAACCGACCACGATGTCGAGACCGAAGAGCAGGATCGCGTAGATCATGATCGTCTCGACCAGGTGGATGTAATACGGATTGCCCGACAGCACCGGGAACACCGCGAGCGCGACTAGCCCGAGCAGCGCGCCGATGAGGTTTTTCTTTTTCACGGCCGACCTCACACTTTCTTGATCGCGGTTTTGCCGAACAGACCTGCCGGACGCAGCGCGAGCACGATAAGCAGCAGCACGAGTCCGGGGACATCCTTGTACCCCGTCGAGATATAGAAGCCGGTGGTCGTCTCGGCGATCCCGAGTATGACGCCGCCGACCACGATGCCAAGGCCGCTCGACAATCCGCCGATGATCGCCACCGCAAACGCCTTGAGGCCGAGCACCGCGCCCATCGTCGCGCCCGTCAGCGTGAGCGGCGCGATCAGCACGCCGGCAAAGGCCGCCGTCAGCGACGACAGCGCATACGAGAAGGTGATGACGAGGCCGGTGTTGATGCCCATGAGCGCGGCGGCGTCGCGATCGTTCGAGGTGGCGACCACTGCCTTGCCGAAGATGCTGCGCCGGTTAAAGAACTCGACGGCCAGCATCAGCACCAATGCGCCGCCTACGACGAGCAGTTCCATCGGCAGCACGTTCGCGCCGAACACCTTGATGGGCGCTTCGGGCAACGGCGACGGAAAGCGCAGATCGTCGCGGCCCCAGACGTTCTCCGCGACGTTCTTGAAGATGATGCCGAGCGCAATGGTCGACATGATCCAGCCGAATTCGGACTTGATCTTGATCGCGGGCCGCACGCCGATCCGTTCGACGAACGCGCCCTGCAACAGGCCGAATACGCACACGAGAGGAATCATCAGCCAGTAGTTGACGCCCAGCGTGACGAGCGTGAGACCCACGAGCGCACCGAGCATCAGCGCGTCGCCCTGGCCGAAGTTCAGCGTGCCGGATGTCGCGAACGTGAGCTGGTAACCGAACGCGATCACGGCGTAGATCATGCCGAGCGCAATGCCGCTATAGATGAGCTGAAGAAGAATGGCCATAGTCCAATTGCCTCGATCGCAACGCCCCGTGGATGATGCCGTGAGCCATGCAGCACAAAGCCGCCCCCGCCGGTCGGGCGGGCGCGGCTTCGCATTTCATGCCGTGCTCAGTTTGCGGATGCCTGCTTGGTGCGCAGTTGTCCGCCGCCTTTCTTGTCGGCGTCGTACGCGTAGATCACGCGGCCGTCCTTCACCTCGCCGACGACGGGCACGTTCGGGCTGATCGCCTCGTGGTCGTCGTGCGAGAACGGTTTGTCGTACACCATCACGACGCCTTCGACCTTCGTATTGAGGTTTTCGAGCGCGGCGCGCACCTTCGGGCCGTCCGTCGTGCCTGCCTGCGTGATTGCAGCGGCGAGCAGATAGACCGAGTCATAGCCTTGCGCGGCCGACACGGGCGAGTCGATCCGGTTGTTCTTCGGCTTGAATTCCTTCATGTAGGCTTCGATGAAGGCCTTGCGCTTCGGCGTGTTCGGTTCCTGGATGAAGGTCTGCGGCATGCGCGCGCCTTCGCCATTGGCGCCGGCGTTGTCGATGTAGTTCGCCATCGACAGTGTCCAGCTGCCTATCAGCGGCACCTTCCAGCCGAGCTTGGCCATGCCGTTGGCGATCTGCGCGAGTTCGGGTCCGATGCCGTAGGTCAGCACGGCTTCCGCGCCCGCGTCTTTCGCCTTGAGCAACTGGGCCGTCATGTCGACGTCCTTGATGTTGAACTTCTCGACGGCAACCGGCTTCACGCCCTTGGCGGCGAGCGCCTTTTCGAGATCCTCGCGGCCGAGTTGTCCGTAGTTGGTCGAGTCGGCGAGAATCGCGACCTTCTTGAAACCGCGCCTGGTCACGGCTTCTTCGACGATCATCGGCGCCTGAATGCGGTCGGCGGCTGCGTTGCGGAACACGTAGTTATCCGGCTGATCCGCGAACTGCTTCGTGACGATGCTGCCCGTTGCGACGTTGTTGAATACGGGGATTTTCGCTTCCTGGAAGAAGCGTTGCGACGCGAGCGCGACACCCGTGTTGATGTAGCCGACCACCGCGACTACCTTTTCCTTGTTGATGAGTTCCTGCGCGATCTGCACGCCGCGTTCGTTCTTTGCTTCGTCGTCGCGTTCGACGAGTACGATCTGCCGGCCCAGCACGCCGCCTGACTTGTTGATCTCAGCGGCCGCGAGCCGCACCCCGTCGCGCATGCTGACGCCCATCGACGACGAACCGCCAGTGAAAGGACCGTCGACACCGATCTTGATCGGATCGGCTGCATAGCCACCCGTTGCGACCACACACAATGCGAGCGCAGCAACAACGCTCTTCAGGCGAAGTACCATGTTCGTCTCCGTAGCATGTTCTTTATTTTCGACGGGCGCGGGCTGTCTCCCGACGCCGCCTGATCCGTATAACGGCGTGCTTTATATCGCCTTCATACGAAATGGCAACCTAGTATAGAAATCGTAAGCTTTTTGCCACTATGCGGAGTTACCCGTAAGGGGCAACACATTCAGTGCGCTTACGCACGTAGGCACTGTGTCGGTGCAGGTGCAACGAGTGTTGGTTGTGCGTGCAACGGGGAATGGATGCGCGCCTGGCCGGCATGCGGATGTCGGCTAACAGGGGTGATGAAGGATTACGGGTCAGAACGACAGGTCAAAGACCCAGATCGCTCAACGCGGGATGATCGTCGGGGCGACGGCCGAGCGGCCAGTGGAACTTACGCTCGCTTTCCTTGATCGGCAGGTCGTTGATGCTCGCGTGACGATGCTGCATCAGGCCATCAGGGCCGAATTCCCAGTTTTCGTTGCCGTATGAGCGGAACCAGTTGCCTGCGTCGTCACGCCACTCGTAAGCGAAGCGCACCGCGATGCGATTGTCCGTGAAGGCCCACAGTTCCTTGATCAGACGGTACTCGAATTCCTTGCTCCATTTGCGTTCGAGAAACGCGCGCGCTTCTTCGCGGCCTTGCACGAATTCGGCTCTGTTGCGCCACCATGTGTCGGTGGAATAGACCAACGCGACGTTTGCGGCGTCGCGTGAGTTCCAGCCGTCTTCGGCCAGGCGTACTTTCTGAGTAGCGGTCTCGCGCGTGAACGGTGGCAGCGGCGGACGTGCTTCGGTAGTGCTCGACATCGACTTCTCTCTATGTGAATAGTGACGGTGTGGGTCATTATTCGCGAATGCGAGGGGTTGTCGTGTCGGGAAGCTTGAGGTTTATTGGATTTGCACGGCGAGCGTGTGATCCAGGGAGATGAATACCGATGCAGGTTGTAATGTCGCTCCGTAGCAGGACTTCAGCCCACATCGTCCTGCGTGACTACGTCGGCGCTATCGCGTGAATCAAGAGTGATGTCCTTACTGTAGGCTCATGAATAAACGTCGTTACCGTGTTCATTCCGATCCACGCTGAGAACCTTAAACATTCTGCCGCGTTAAACACATCCGCAGCATCAAACATGACGAGCGGGGTATCCGACCAACGAATGTTCATTCTTTCAATTGGTGTGGCCGCATTAAAATCGAATCGCTCAATTGCTGAACGAACATCGGCATCGCTATCTGCCCATTTCCACCTAACGATCAAACGAATATCAGCAGTGGTTGCAACCATCGTCTGTAGCGGCTCGTCACCAAGAACGAGCACGTCCGTCCCATGCACCGATAGACTTGCAGCATAGTCGGCTGTTTTACAGGCTATGTCGTAATCTGACAGCGCACCGCTCGGCATGCCACTAGTGCCTGACCATAGATTCGCTCTTGCTTCTTCCATTACTATGAGCGGCCCTCCCGTACTATTCAGCCAAGTCGAGAATACGAAATTGTTCATAACGCACCTAATCTCCGTTTTTCCTGTGTCACTTGACCTGCTTGCTTGAGACTACATTGCCTGCAATGCGGATATAAGCGCTGAGGTTTGTCATCAGTGTTGAGAGCATTTGGGGTTTGATGATCCGGAATGAAGTCTCCACTCTTTGTTCCCGGTTCTGTCGCGCCGCAAGTATGGCAACCATCCCTATAGCCAATGGCATTAACCTGCTGCCGTTCTTCTAACGTGAAATCACGAGCCGGTCCGCGAGCCGGGATAGATTCCGTTGCAAACGGCCCTGGCGTCAACGTATCGACGCCCGCCAACCCCAGCGGATCGATCCAGCTTATGGGGTTCTTGCCGTAGTTGTACTCATTCAGCCCACCCGCCAGCCCAATCGGATCCCTCGATATGAACCTTCCCGCATGCGGATCATAGTACCTGTGCCGATTGTAATGCAGCCCCGTCTCATCATCTGCCTGCTGGCCCTGAAACCTTATCGGATTGCGCACTTGCGCCTGAGTCGCCGCCGAGACCCGGTCAATCACCTCTGCCGCTTCACCCCACGCCTTATAACGCGCCTCCCAGACAATCTCACCTGCGTCATCCGTGAGCATCTGCGGCGTGCCGATCACATCGCAATGATAGTAATACACCTGCGCCAGCCCGTTCGGCGTCGACACTTTCATCAACGGATCATCTTCCGGCGTATGCCGATCCGACTCACGCCGCTGCGGCGTCTCTAATCCCTTGACAGGCGCAGCGACGAACTGCGCAAGCGGCACGAACGATCCCGCTTCATACACGTAGTGCGTACTCTGCGATCCCGCAACTTCATACGCCAGCCGATCGCCATCCCAACCGAACACGGTCTTCGCACCGTCGACGTCTTTAGCAATACGCCGACCGAACGCATCATAAAAGTACTTCGCCTGCCTCGCACCGGCAGAACTGCGCACACTCACCGCACCGAGCCGGTTAAACTCATCCCACTCATAACGCTGCTCGCTGCCCGGCGACTGCTTCGCAACGAGATTGCCGCGCGCATCGTATTCGTAATGCTCGCCCGCATACTCCTTCAACAGATTACCGACTACCTCAGTAAAATCCCAAGTGTGGTCTCCAAAACTGTCACGTCGACCGCCGTCGAACCGTTGCATCTGCGAACCGAGCCGCCACTTTATCCGTGGATGAAGCTCGCAGGACGGTGGATCGAGAACGCCGGGTTCGAAGCCGGACAGCGCGTAAAGATCGTTGTTGAACACAGGCGGCTGATCATTACCGCCGAGCGAAAAAACAAAAGGCCGTGTATGCGGCCCTTTGCTCATTTTCTTCCTAAGAAGGCACGTAGCTTCTGTTCGACTTGGACCACGTGTTCACACACAGGAAGATTCATCGGCCAGTACTCGACCACGATCCGCCCAACCCGATTGGCGTCAACGGTAGAAGATTGAGCCGCACTGCCTTCTAAATAGCTAAGGTATTCCTCAAGTACGGTACGCACATAATTGCGCTGTGCAATCTCGATCCCATCACACTCGCCAAGTTTCGAGACCTCAGCAATAGCCGCCTTCAATTCATCCAGCAGTTTGTCATCTTTTCCAATCATGGTTTGCTGAGCGCGTCCAAATTCAGAGCGAATTTTTGAACCTGCACGCGAGGCAAACATGGGCCTTGTGACGGTTCCCGACCTTCAATCATAGGCTCACCTTCTCGCACCTTCCATTGCTGTATCTTGGTCATATCGTTCCACTCTGGTTTGACTGCCAACGATTCTCGGCTGGCGGAGAAAATCTCAAACAGATATCGCCCCTTCGCATACGCCTTACTCTCCTCATAATAGCGAAGACCATATTCACTTGCCCCCGCACTGCGCATATTGATCGTATCAACATCAAACGATTCCAATATTTCTTTCCGCCTTCCTCTCGAAACACCCGCATTCTTCAGATACTGCGACGCCTGATTGACGCCTGAGTATGACCCGCCACAACAGCAAACTTTTGCTAACCCAAGCGGATCAACCCAATGCACCGGATTCGGCGCGTACTGATAAAAATTGATCCCGCCTCTGAGCCCAATCGGATCCCTACTAATGAACCTGCCTACATTCCGGTTATAAACAAACCGCCCGGACGCACTTCACCCGCACGCGAGCCGCAACCTCTTATCCGGCAAGCCTTGCAGCCTGGTCACTCTTGCCGCCGCCATGGAACATCTGCTTGTAGAACATCGTCGTCAGTTCGCATAGGCAGCAGTAAGGAAATGGACGAAACGCCCAGCTTGCCTCGTGAAAAGTGATGCCCGAGCTGGAAAGCCATATTCTCGTCCATCTTGCCGATGAAGGCCGGATGATAGGCGCCCGGCGCGCCTAGATCAGGATCACGTGGTCGCTGAGCTGGACGCAATTGCGTCCGCCGCGTTTCGCGCTGTACAGCGCTTCGTCGGCATCTCTCGCCAGTTGCTCGATGGTGGCGTCGCTCGCGGCCATGCACGCGACACCGATACTGCATGTGTAGCCGGGCAGCGTCGCGTCGTCTTTCTGCGCGACGCGCCGGCGGATACGCTCCGCATGGTCCCTCGCCTCGTCGGGAGGCACGCGCGGCAGCAGCACGGCGAACTCCTCGCCGCCCCAGCGCGCGACATGCCCCGGCGCCGGCAACATGTCGGCGACGCGCTTCGCGAAGTCGATCAGAATGCGATCGCCCGTGGCGTGCCCATACGTGTCGTTCACCTGCTTGAAATGATCGAGATCGATCAGCAGCAGCGACAGCAATCCGCCCGTGCGCATCGCCTTCTCGCGTTCCTGTTGATGCGCGCTCAGAAACGCGCGACGATTCAGGAGCCCCGTCAGCGGGTCCATGAACGACTGCTGCTCGAGCTGATTGCGCAGCCGCTCCATCGCGGCGAACAGCAAGCCGACCGTCACCGTCAGCGACATCAGCGCGCCCGTGATCAGATAGATCTTCTGGATCAGGTCGGGAGCGAACAGGCCCACGCTCGCCCAGGCCGGGACGAACATCGACAGGCCGCGCGCCGCCGTCACCGCCGTCTGCACCAGCAGCATCGAGCCGACGTAGAGCGCCGTATTGCTGCCTTTGCCGAAACGCAGCATCGTGAAGCTGTTCAGCCCGAACGTCGCCGTCAGGATCGCGGACATGCACAGCGTGCGTCCCGCCACGGAAGGATGAACCCACGTCATCCAGCTCATGGCGATCACGCCCGTCACGAGCAGCAGCGCGACGAAGCGGCGCGAAGGACGCAGCCCATAAAACAGCTGACCGCCGATAAGCCACAGCCCCGTGCCGAGAATCAGGCCGACGTTGGCGACGACAATCGAAAGCCAGTCGCCGATGCCGCCGCGCAACGCAAGCAATATCGCCGACAACGACACGGCCAGCGCACCTGACGCCCAATGCCCGACGCCGCGAATGTTTGCCGGAAAACCGCGCCCCAGCGAAAACATGACGAGCGCCATCAAGCCTGGCATGACTGCCGACATCAGAATGACGGTGCGAAGATCAAAGGCTGGCATACGGCTCCGGAAGCGGGCTCGCGACATGAAACGCATCCGTCTCATGTGCGCTTGCGGGACAACCTCGCAATATACCTCAGGCCGCGCCGCCGTCACTCCAGCAGTTTCAGCACGGTCTGCGGCATCGAGTTGGCCTGCGCCAGCACCGAGATACCCGCCTGCTGCAACACTTGCGCCTTCGACAGATTCGCTGTTTCCGTCGCGAAGTCCGCGTCGGTGATTTGCGAACGCGCCGAACTCATGTTCGTTGCTTGCGTGTTCGTCGTCGAGATGGCGGCCTGAAACGTGTTCTGCGTCGCGCCGAGCGTTGCCTGGAAGGTATTGACGCTCGTGAGAACGCTATCGATCGTGCTCATCGCCGCCTGAGCGCCCGATGCCGAAGAAACCGACAGCCCGCTGATGCCGAGGCTGCCTGCATCCCATTTCTGCGAGCCGAAGTCGGCGGTGATCTGCTGGTTCTCGAATGCGCCGATCTGGAAGTTGATCGTACCGACGCCGTTCAGAACGGCCTGGCCGTTGAACGTGGTCTGTTGCGCGACGCGCGTGATTTCCGTCAAGCGGGTCGACACTTCCGACTGCAGGTTCACCAGCGCGGTGGAATCGAGCGAGCCGTCGCCCGCCTCCACTGCGAGCTGGCGAATGCGCTGCAGGTTGTCGACGATCGATTGCAGCGCGCCGTTCGTCGTCTGCACCATCGAAATGCCGTTGTTCGCATTCGCCGCCCCTTGCGTCAGCGCATTGATCGACGCCGTTTGCGTTGTCGAAATGGCGAGACCGGCCGCATCGTCGGCGGCCGTATTCACACGCTTGCCCGACGACAGGCGGCTGATCGCCTGCGAGAGCGCGCTTTGCGAGCCCGACAGGTTGTTCTTCGCCGTCAGCGACATGATGTTGGTGTTGATGTTCAGCATTCGCTTCCTCGTTCCTCAATAACTGCCATTAAAGACCTTTCGCATCGCCGGCCTGCCAATACATTCATTAGCGGCGTTGCTTCTTTTCTAACGGTTCGATAACGGCAAAATTGAGAGCGCAAAACCTTTCATTCATGCCATTTACGCTTACTTCAACTTTCTTACCGACTATTTTTAAATGAATAAAAAAACCCGCATGTGCGGATCGCGCATGCGGGTTTTGCATCAGCAGCAATGCATCAGAACTTGTGGCGAATCCCCACAATCGCGATCTCTTGCGTGCTCGTGCCGTTATAGCCGTACGAGCCAATCGACGCCTGCGCTGCCTGGGTCGTGCCATCGGACAGACGCTGCGTGCCGTTGGCATGCTGATACGCTGCGACGGCGTAGAAGTCGGTGCGCTTGGACAGGTTGTAGTCCGCGCCGATGCTGACCTGGTGATAATGCGCCGACGTATCGCCCGATGCCGCCGTGTACGCATAGCCCACGCCCGCGATCAACGCAGGTGTTGCCTGGTACGCGACGAATGCCTTGCCGCTGTTGTACTTCTCGGTCGTCGAGAAGCTCGAGCTTGCATCGGCCTTCAGTTGCGTGTTGCTGTACGACGCGCCCAGCGTCACGGAGCCGAGTACGTACTGACCGCCCAACTGGGCAATGCTGACCGACTTCGCGCTCACGTAACCGTCGTTGATGTGGCTGTCGAAGATCGAGTCCGTCGTGCTGCTCGCCCAGCTCGTACGCCCGCCCGTTGCGGAGTTGTTGGTTGCGCGCAGATAACCTGCCGCCAGCGACAGATTGCCGACAGAGTACGTCGCTGCGCCGCTATACGTATAGCCTTGTCCCGTCTGGCCAGCCACGCCGCTGAATGCATACAGGCCTTCGAACTGGAAGCCCGCGTAGTTCGGCGACACATACTTGACCGCGTTCGACACGCGCGCGCTATTGTCGTTGTTGTCGACGTCGCCGGGCGTCGCGAACGTGGAGCCGAAGTAGTTGTCGGCGGTGACGCCCTGAACCGTATCCGTGATGGGATCGTACTGACGGCCCAGCGTGACGGTGCCCCACTTGTCGCCCTGGAAGCCGACGTACGCCTGGCGGCCGAACAGGCGCGAACCCTGGCCCATCTTGTCCGTGCCGACATCGAAGCCGCTTTCCAGCGCGAAGATCGCCTTCAGGCCGCCGCCGAGATCTTCACTGCCCTTCAGGCCCCAGCGGTCGCCGCTCAGGTTGCCGTTGATCATGCCCGTCAGGTTGCTGTTCGAATCGGCGTTGTGCACGTAGCCGATGCCTGCATCGATAAGCCCGTAGAGCGTGACGCTGTTCTGTGCGTGAGCCGCGATGGTCATCGAGCTCAACGTGAATGCAACAGCCGCAATTGCAGTTCTTTTCATCTGTTCCTCTATCACTCGTTTAAAAATGTATTGCGACCGCGAGAATACAGGTGCGTAAAAATAGATAAATTACTTGTTGGTTATATGCAACTCATTAGTTTTCCTGTCTTTTATAAAGCAAAAAAAGGCCATGTGAACTCACATAGCCGAAGTCCGGAACCATTATTCATCTGCGTGGAAAAGAGAATATGAAGCGAATTCCAGACAGGCGCCAATCTAGGTGACGCAATTTTTGAAGTCAACGCGTGAGGCCGCATGACGCGTTTCCGAATCTTTCTTTCTTGCAGCGAATAAGCGGAACGACCGCACGCCAAATAGCGTCCACGCGCCGTTGCCGGAACAACTTCCACGCGTTGCGATGTCAGACAAGCCAATCGGACCGATCTGGATGATTCGCTTGGCGCGAGCACACACGCGCTTCACAGCCACCACAACTCCCAAGCCAAACTCGGCCTTTCGTTGTAGGACAACGTATAATGCAGATAAATCTCGAAAATCCCCAGGAGCGCTACATGGCCGCGTCTGCAGCACCAGGTTCGACCCCACGGCGGGCACGCGGGAGCCTTGCTGATCAGGTCGTCGCCTATGTCAACGAGCAGGTTGCTTCGCACGCGCTCAAGCCGGGCGATCAACTGCCGACCGAAACGACGCTGATGTCCTTGCTCGGCGTCAGCCGCACCGTCGTGCGCGAGGCCATTTCGCGTCTGCAGGCCAATCGCGTGATCGAAACACGTCACGGGATCGGCAGCTTCGTACTGGAGCCGCGCCGCGAGCCGCTCGGCCTGGACATGGTGCCCGCCACCACGTTGAACGATGTGCTGTCAGTGCTGGAATTGCGCATCAGCCTCGAGACGGAATGCGCGGGGCTCGCCGCGCAGCGCGCAAGCGAACGCGATATCGCGAAGATTCGCGCGGCGCTCGATGCCATCGAAGAAACGAGCCGCGCAGGCGGCGACAGCACGGCCGCCGATTTGCGCTTCCATATTTCGATTGCGAACGCGACGGGCAACCGCTATTTCGTCGACATTCTCACGCAACTGGGCACGGCGCTGATTCCGCGGCATCGCGTGGATTCGGCGGGGCTCGCACAAAGCGATCCGAATGCCTATATGGCGCGAGTGAATCTCGAACACGAAAACATACTCGATGCGATCGCGCGCAAAGATCCTGACGGTGCGCGCGCGGCGATGCGCATGCACCTGTCCAGCAGCCGCGAACGCCTGCGCCGCGCAAGTGCCCAGGCGGAAGAAGCGGCGGCGACACGCACGTTTTAAAACACGACGTCGAGCAAACGAAAGAGCGGCCTGAATCCGGGGCCGCTTTTTCATTACAAGGCCAATCGCATCAGACGATCATGCGTTGACGATCTGCCCGTCGCGACGCCGCCAGAGTCCGGGTGGGTTGTCGTCGGCCAGCGCCTGCGGCAGCAGTTCAAGCGGAAAATCCTGATAGCACACAGGGCGCAGAAAGCGCTCGATCGACGTCGAGCCGACCGACGTCACGCGGCTATCCGCCGTTGCCGGGAAAGGGACGCCGTGCACCATCGCGTGACACACTTCGACACCCGTCGGGAACCCGTTGACGAGCAGACGCCCCGCCTTGCGTTCCAGAATCGGCACCAGCTTCCGCGCGAGTTGCGCGTCGTCGCGATCCATCGCAATCGTTGCCGTCAGTTGTCCCGCGAAGTGCTCCGCGACTGCCAGCAACCCCGGTCGTCCTTACATCGCACGATGGTCGATGC
The DNA here is from genome assembly GCF_002902945.1 of Paraburkholderia caribensis. Classification (NCBI taxonomy): domain Bacteria; kingdom Pseudomonadati; phylum Pseudomonadota; class Betaproteobacteria; order Burkholderiales; family Burkholderiaceae; genus Paraburkholderia; species Paraburkholderia caribensis. The sequence goes on along the minus strand of NZ_CP026103.1, from coordinate 674,639 downwards.
GTGACCGAACACCTCGTCTTCCAGTTCGGGCTTCTTTAGAAAGACGGCTGCCCTGTCCGCGCCATGAGCCGCCCGCCGCCCGATCAGCATGTCACCCGTCAATCGCACGACCTCTCTTCTCCATCCGGCTGATTTCAACATCTGTCATCGTACAACATATCTTCACGATAACACAACGCACCCCTCTTCCAGCGCGGCGCTTGCCGCACGCTTTCAGGGTTTACCATCCTTTCTCGCGGTCAACTGACAACGTATCTTGTGTTCAGACGTCCTATGACATACCATATTTTGCAAGACGCACCTTGCCGGACGAGCAGCGCCCGACCCAGGAGATAGAGATGGCTTTGTCGTCACCGCATCAACCGTATCAACCGTTACCGAACAGCTTTCGCGCCGCCGTCAAGAACGGCGAGCGCCTGATCGGCTGCTGGGCATCATTGGCCAGCCCGATCACGACGGAACTGCTCGGCACCGTGGGGTTCGACTGGATCCTGCTCGACGCCGAGCACGCGCCCAACGACGAACTCACGCTGATACCGCAGCTGATGGCGCTGAAAGACAGCCGCTCCGCGCCCATCGTGCGTCCGCCGTCCAACGACAACGTCATCATCAAGCGCATGCTCGACGCGGGCTTCTTCAACTTCCTGATCCCGTTCGTCGACAGCGCCGACGACGCGCGCCGCGCCGTCGCCGCGACCCGCTACCCGCCGCACGGCATTCGCGGCGTGTCGGTCGGTCAGCGCGGTAATCGATACGGATCGGTGACGGACTACCTGCAGGTGGTCAACGACAACATCTGCGTCATCGTGCAGATCGAGAGCCGCGCGGCCGTCGCCGCAATCGACGAGATTCTCGCGGTGGAAGGCGTCGACGGCGTCTTCATCGGCCCTTCGGACCTCGCCGCCGCGTATGGTCATCTGGGCAATGCCGGTCACGCGGACGTTCAGCAGGCTATCGCGCATGTCTTCGAACGCGCGAAGGCAGCGGGCAAACCATCGGGCATCCTCGCGCACGTGCAGCAGGACGCCGAGCGCTATCTCGGCATGGGCGCCACACTGGTCTCCGTCTGCGCCGACATGGGCCTGTTGCGCAGCGGCGCGCTCAATGTCCGCCAGCACTTCATGCCGGCCTGATCGGCCCGACTGCACGCACGGACGTCACCTCACATCACATTATCGGGAGTAGCGAATGCAAACAGCAGGCTTCATCGGACTCGGCATCATGGGCAAGCCCATGGCAGCCAATCTTCGCAAGAACGGCGTCGAGCTCACCGCATTCACGCGCAGCGGCGTGCCCGACGAGCTGACGCAGGCGGGCGTGACGGCATCGGCGAGCCCTGCGGATGTCGCCGCGAAAGCGGACGTGATCTTCATCATGGTGCCGGACACGCCGGACGTCGAGCGCGTGCTGTTCGGCGAGAACGGCGTGGCAAGCAAGCTGCGCCAGGGGCAGATCGTGGTCGACATGAGCTCGATCTCGCCCATCGCCACGCGCGACTTCGCGGCCCGCGTGCGCGAGAAGGGCGCGGACTATCTCGATGCACCCGTGTCGGGCGGCGAAGTCGGTGCGAAAGCCGCGTCGCTGACCATCATGGTGGGCGGCGCACAAGCCACCTTCGACAAGGTCAAGCCGCTGTTCGACATGCTCGGCAAGAACGTCTCGCTGATCGGCGAAGTCGGCGCGGGACAGATCTGCAAGGTCGCCAACCAGGTGATCGTCGCCGCGACGATCGAAGCCGTGGGCGAAGCGCTGCTGCTCGCATCGAAGGCCGGCGTCGATGCCGAGAAAGTGCGCAAGGCATTGATGGGCGGCTTCGCTTCGTCGCGCATTCTCGAAGTGCACGGCGAGCGCATGACGAAGCGCACGTTCGACCCGGGCTTCCGGATCGAACTGCATCAGAAAGACTTGAACCTCGCGCTCTCCACAGCGCAAGCGCTCGGCGTCTCGCTGCCGAACACGTCGACCTGCCAGGCCCTGTTCAACGCCTGCGCGGCGCACGGTGGCAAGGCATGGGACCACTCGGGGATGGTTCGCGCGCTCGAATATCTCGCCGACCACGAAATCGGGCAGCAGCCGAAATGACGTTTTACGCAATCGTCTCAAACGCGGTGGATGGCGATCTCGCCGTATTCCGCGTCGATGGTTCGGCGGGCGGCATCGAACGTATCGCACGCCATCCGGCCGGCGACACCGTGATGCCACTCGCCCTCTCCGCCGACGGCCGCGTGCTGCACGCCGCCACGCGCGGCGCGCACCGGCACATCGTCACGTATTCGGTCGACACCTCCACGGGCGCTCTCACGCATGTGCGAACCGCGTCGATCGAATCGAATCTCGCATACCTGTCGCTGACGCCGTCAGGCGACTGGCTGCTCGGCGCATCGTATGGCGAGTCTTCCGTGAGCCTGTATCGCGCGGGGCCATTGGACAGCGCTGACATCAGGCCGCGTCAGGTGGTCGAGGGCTTCGTCCATGCGCACGCGGTGATCGCGTCGGCGGATGGCCGCTTCGCCTACGCAACCTCGCTCGGCTCCGACACGGTGTTCTGTTTTTCGATCGTCGGCGACACGCACGACGCGATGCTCGAACTCGTGCAGAAGGTGACCGTGGAAGCGGGCTTCGGCCCGCGTCATCTGCGCTTGTCGCCGGATGAAAAAACGCTGTACGTGTCGAGCGAATTTCGCGCGACGGTCGCCGTGTTTTCACGCAGCGGCGAAACAGGCGAGCTGTCGGCGCGCAGCGTATCGCCGCGCGCCAGGTCGCTCGCGTACCTGAACGATGGCTGCCTGCGCACTGCGCAAACCGATCCCGCAACAGCCGCGACACTCGTCTGGGGCGCCGATTTGCAGGTGACGCCCGATGGCCGCTACGTCTACGTCGCCGAGCGCACGTCGAGCCGTCTGATCGCGTACCGCGTGGCCCGCGAGGGCTCGCTCGAATACGCGGGCTTCACCGACACGGAAGCGCAACCGCGCGGCTTCAGGATCGACCCGTCGGGCCGCTTTCTCGTCGCTTGCGGCGAGAAGTCCACGCAGGTCGTCGTGTATGCGATCGACGCCGACTCGGGCGCCCTCTCTGCCGTTTCGCGCTGCGAAGGCGGACGCGGCGCGAACTGGGTCGAGATTGTCGCCCAGACGTAGCGTTTCCACGGCGGACGCGGCAGCGCGAAGCTTTTTCATCGAATTCACAGGCCCATAACAGGCCACTTTTGGGACCCAACCCCAGGACCGACTCTCATGTCTACGATTACCCAAGGCGCCCCAACCGTCACCGAATTGCGCGTCGTCCCCGTGGCCGGCCGCGACAGCATGCTGATGAACCTGAGCGGCGCTCACGGCCCGTTCTTCACGCGCAACATCGTGATTCTGCGCGACAGTGCGGGCAACACCGGCGTCGGCGAAGTGCCGGGCGGCGAGAACATCCGCAAGACGATCGACGACGCGCGTCCGTTCGTCGTCGGTCAATCCATCGGTAACTTGCAGGCTGTGCTCAACAAGGTGCGCAAGCAGTTCGCGGATCGCGACGCGGGCGGCCGCGGCCTGCAGACCTTCGATCTGCGCACGACGATTCACGCCGTGACGGCGCTCGAAGCCGCCCTCCTCGATCTGCTCGGCCAGCACCTGGGCGTGCCTGTCGCGGCGCTGCTCGGCGAAGGCCAGCAACGCGACGAAGTCGAAATGCTCGGCTATCTCTTCTACATCGGGGATCGGAAGAAGACGGACCTGCCGTACGTGAGCGGCGTCGAAGGACGCGACGATTGGGAACGCCTGCGCACGGAAGAAGCGCTGACGCCGGAATCCGTCGTGCGACTTGCCGAAGCCGCGCAGGCGCGTTACGGCTTCAACGACTTCAAGCTCAAGGGCGGCGTGCTCGCGGGCGACGCCGAGATCGAAGCGGTGACGGCGCTGGCCGAACGCTTCCCTGAAGCGCGCGTGACGCTCGATCCGAACGGCGCGTGGTCGCTGGCGGAAGCGATCCGCCTATGCCGCGACCAGCACGACGTACTCGCATACGCGGAAGATCCGTGCGGCGCGGAGAACGGCTACTCGGGCCGCGAGGTGATGGCGGAATTCCGCCGTGTGACGGGCCTGCCGACGGCGACCAACATGATCGCCACCGACTGGCGTCAGATGGGCCATGCCATCCAGTTGCAATCGGTCGACATTCCGCTCGCCGACCCGCACTTCTGGACGAT